>NZ_CP040022.1:0-301192 GCF_005280275.1 Salinivibrio kushneri | reverse complement strand
AACATTGCGTCTTGTGTTAGGGGATCAGCTCAACGCCAGCCACTCATGGTATAAAAAGACGGATGAAGAGGTGCTATATCTTGTTGCCGAACTCAATCAAGAAGCAACTTATGTCAAACATCATATCCAAAAGGTGAGCGCTTTCTTTGCTGCCATGGAAGCGTTTTCCCATGCCCTGAGCCAAGCAGGCCATCACGTTTGCTATCTAACCTTGGATGACACGCAACATTACGATAACTTACCGGCGTTAGTGGCTGATCTGTGCGAGCGCTATCAGATCAAAACGTTTGAATATCAACGCCCGGACGAATACCGGTTAGACGAGCAATTAAAAGAGATGGCTTTACCTCAGGCTGTCACAATGACATGTGTGGACACCGAGCACTTTTTACTGCCGTACGACCAAATACCCAAGCAGTTCACTGCCGATAAACATCGCAAAATGGAGTATTTCTACCGCGATATGCGACGCCAGTTTGGCATTTTGATGGAGGGAGAGTCACCAGAGGGAGGACGGTGGAACTTCGATCAAGACAATCGAAATAAACTCAAGAAAAGCGATTTAGCGGCCATTCCAACCCCCTTAGTATTTAGCAATGATGTACGCGATATTTTGGCGCGTATCGAACGGCATCACGTGGCGACGATCGGCGAGCCAGCGCGAGACTTACTCTGGCCTGTGACTCGTGCACAGGCGAAATTGCTTTTAGACCATTTTTGTCGTCACTGCCTGCCTATGTTCGGTCAATTTCAAGACGCCATGACGGGGCGAAGCGAACACCAATGGAGCCTCTATCACAGCCGTCTATCTTTTGCTTTAAACGCCAAGCTATTGCACCCGATGCAGGTGATTGAAACCGCCATCGCTCACTTTCGCGCAACCGACGACGTCAACCTTGCGCAGATTGAAGGGTTTGTGCGACAAATTCTAGGCTGGCGGGAGTATGTACGCGGGGTGTATTGGGCAAATATGCCTGCTTACGCCAACAAAAACGCGTTATCCGCGCAGCGGCCGCTTCCTCGTTTTTTTTGGACTGGCGATACCAAGATGCGTTGTTTGTCCAAAGCTGTCAATCAGTCCTTGCAGACCGCGTACGCGCATCATATCCAACGCTTAATGGTGACGGGCAACTTTTGCCTCTTGGCGGGTATCGCGCCGGATGAGGTCGATGACTGGTATTTGTCGATTTACATCGATGCGATTGAGTGGGTGGAGATGCCAAACACCCGTGGGATGACACAGTTTGCCGATAATGGACTGGTGGCGACCAAGCCGTATGCGGCCAGTGGCGCCTACATTAATCGCATGAGTGATTATTGCAGTGACTGTCACTATTCTGTGAAGGAAAAAACTGGTGAGAAGGCGTGCCCGCTCAACGCCTTGTATTGGCACTTTATGCATCGCCATCGCGAGCGATTTGCGCATAATCCACGCACAGCAATGCCTTATAGAAATTGGGACAAAATGGATGAGGGGCAGCGAGACAAGATCATTAGTCATGCAGATGACTTACTCGACAACCTGGATGCGCTCTAGTGCTGGGAAATGGCGCGTGCACATCCTATGAACGCGCCACGCGCACGCTTATTGCGTATTAGGCACGACTTGAATTTCCACACGGCGATTCAAGGCGCGGTTAGAGGCGCTGTTGTTGGCGACGAGAGGACGCGTTTCACCAAAACCAGAGGTATAAAGGCGCGCATTGTCGATAGACTGGCTAGCAAGATAGCGTTTAACGCTCATCGCACGTCGCTCAGACAGGCCTTGGTTATACGACGCCGCGCCAGTGTTATCCGTATGTCCCTCAATGCTTAAAAAGGTTTTATCGTATTTACGCATGACGTTAGCAACGGCGTTCAGGGTCGGATAAAAGTCAGCGGCAATAGCGTCTTGGTCAAGCCCAAAGGTGATGTTTGACGGCATAATCAGGCGAATATTATCCCCTTCTCGAACGACCTGGATGCCAGAGCCAGCCAATTCCTCACGGAAAGCCTGCTCTTGTTTATCCATGTAGTTGCCGACCGCTGCGCCCCCAATGGCACCAATCGCGGCGCCAATAAATGCGCGCTTGTCTTTGTGGTTGGATGTTGACTTACCCGCGATAGCCCCAGTAATGGCACCAATGGCTGCGCCTTTTTGGGCGTTGGACATTGATTCACACCCGGTGAGCGCCAAAGATGCCGTCAATACTGCCACAGCGGTTAGTGTGTATTTTTTTCCCATGGTTTTCTCTCTGTTTACGCGTTAGCTTCCATAACCTATCGCACGTTAGACAGTGTTCTTCAAGAAAGTGTCAAAAAAATGAATAGTTGCTGCCGTTTTAAACGATATGGTGCGCGCCGATGACATAACTCTCAATTTTGCCTTTTTATCTCTGCATCCTGCCAAGCGAATTGCGCTGGATCAAAATGTGACGAACAAACCACGTGTTACAAAAAGGCATCAAAGCAAAAGGGAGCACCGTTTTCGTGCTAGCCCGATTATCCCTACAAAAGGAGCCAACGATTATGTCGAGCACTTTCTTTATCCCAGCCGTTAACCTGATGGGGGCCGGTTGCCTTGCAGAAGCGGCAGACGCGATTCAATCATATGGATTCAAAAAAGCGCTGATCGTGACAGATAAGGTGCTGAACGAAATTGGCGTGGTAAAACAAATTGCAGGCCTGCTTGATAGCCGACAGGTCGACAGTGTGGTCTATGATGGCACGCAGCCAAACCCGACCACCGAAAACGTGGCGCAAGGGCTGGCACTGTTACAAGAGAACCAGTGTGATTGCGTGATTTCACTCGGCGGTGGCTCTCCACACGATTGTGCAAAAGGGATTGCCTTGGTGGCCAGCAATGGCGGGCAAATTGGTGATTATGAGGGGGTTGATCAATCAGCTAAACCTCAGTTGCCGTTAATAGCAATCAATACCACGGCGGGAACCGCATCGGAAATGACGCGTTTTTGCATTATTACCGATGAGGCACGCCACATTAAAATGGCGATTGTCGATAAGCACACCACGCCTATTATTTCTGTCAACGACCCTGAGTTAATGTTGGCTAAGCCTGCGTCATTAACCGCGGCCACAGGTATGGATGCGCTCACTCACGCGATTGAAGCCTATGTATCCACCGCGGCGACGCCGATTACGGATGCAGTGGCATTAAAGGCGATGACGTTAATTCAACAGCATCTGCGTACTGCTGTCGCTGATGGACAAAACATCGAAGCGCGCGAGCAAATGGCGTATGCCCAGTTCATGGCGGGCATGGCATTTAATAATGCGTCTTTGGGCTATGTCCACGCCATGGCGCACCAGCTTGGTGGCTTTTATGACTTGCCGCACGGCGTGTGTAATGCCGTATTGCTGCCTCATGTTCAGCGCTATAACGCGCAGGTTTGTGCTGAGCGTTTGCGTGATGTCGCCACTGCAATGGGCGTGGATACGGAGAATATGACGGCTGATGAGGGCGCGAAAGCCGCCATCCAAGCGATTCAGTCGCTTTCAACGGACGTAGGCATTCCTGCGGGCTTGAACGAATTAGGTGCCAAGCAAGAAGATATTGATGTGCTGACTGAAAATGCGTTGAAAGATGCGTGTGGTTTCACTAACCCGAAACAAGCAACACACGACGAAATCGCCAAGATTTTCATGGAAGCCATGTAACGTATCAAAGCGTATCGCCCCATTATAAAGCAGGCCTGATGATTCAGGCCTGCTTTCTTAGTTAGAGGTCAAGATTAATCAATGGCCCAGTCTCGATTAATCACTACGATCTTCCACTTCGGCAATCTGGTTTTGGCAGGCTTGCCCGCTCAGAACGGTTTGAATATTGGTTAACGTCGTCTCGGCGATATTGTGCAGTGCTTCTTTGGTCAAGAACGCTTGGTGGCCAGTGATCAGGACATTATGGCACGCTGAAAGGCGACGGAACACATCATCGACAATCACATCATTCGACTTATCTTGGAAAAACAATTCACGCTCATTATCGTAAACATCGAGTCCCAATGACCCGATCCGTCCTTGTTTGAGCGACTCAATCGCGGCAACCGAGTCGAGTAGCTCGCCCCGACTGGTATTAATCACCATCACGCCATCTTTCATTTGCGCAAAGGCGTCGGCGCTAAGCAAGTGGTAGTTATCCTGAGACATCGGGCAGTGCAGGGAAATAATGTCGCTTTGGGCATACAGTGTTTCTTTCGAGACATATTCAGCACCAAGCGCCATTGCTTCGGGGTTTTCATAGGGGTCGTGGCAGAGAATACGCATGCCTAGCCCATTAAGAATGCGCATGGTAGCAATACCGATTTTGCCCGTGCCGATGATCCCAGCTGTCTTACCATGGAAATCAAACCCAACTAAACCCTCCAGCTCAAAGTTAGCGTCTCGGGTGCGCTGGTATGCTTTATGGAAGCGGCGGTTGAGGCACATCATCATGCCAACCGTGTGCTCGGCGACCGATTCAGGCGAGTAAGCGGGGACTCGTACCACGGTGATGCCCAGCGATTTGGCGGCATCTAAATCGACGCGATCGTATCCCGCGCAGCGCAATGCAACTAAATAAACGCCTGAATCTGCGAGAATTTCTAAAACGGGCCGAGAAAGATCGTCGTTCACGAAAGCACAAATGGCTTGTGCACCTTGCGCCATCTTGGCGGTTTTTTCAGTGAGTAAGAAATCATGGAACTCAAACGTATAATCAAACGCCGCATTCACATGGGAGAAGGCGGATTTATCATACGATTTGGCACTAAATACGGCTATGGTCGTCATTAACTGGCCTCCGAAGCTGTCGAGGAGGAAATGTGATGTGTATCAATAACGTGATTTCCATCAAAAATAAACCCTTAAATTTGTCAGGATAATCGTGCCTGTTATGTATCAACGAACAAAGCCGAACCTATGTCCGGCTCTGAAAATTGGGCTTTCCCGCTGGGTTAGAAACGCATCGTGGCATTAATACGGATATCTCGGCCAGCGGCTGGCACACCGGCAGACAGGTAGGGCGTGTAATACTGATCGGTAAGATTAACGATGGTCGCGCGAAGCACAAGATCATCGCTGGGTTTCCATTCACCGTACAGGTTTTGAAAAAAGTAGGCGTCACTGGCTACGTTGGCTGTATGCAAAGAAGGCTCGTCGGGAACTCGGTCCTGCTCATCCCAGTATTGGCCTTGCCATCCGAGTTGGACGGTATCCGTCAATTGGTGTCCAATCCCTAACTTGGCATTGAGTGGTGGGTTTTCATACCAGTATTCGTCCTCGCCGGTGCTATCGCGCAATGAACCTTTGTGTTTACCTCTCACCATGGAAACAGACGCGTCGGTAAACCACTCGCGAAGACGATATTGCAGTTGTGCGTCGAAGCCGTAAGTATAGCGCCCGTCCAGGTTGGTGTAATAGCCCTGTTTTTGTTTGGTCGCATTGACCCCCCGGCGCTGGGCAACATCATGAACAATGTCATTCCAGAATAGTGTGACTTCGGAAGAGAGATGATCGCCTTCAGTCAACACATTTTGACGTGTATCAGACAGACCCAATAGATACGCGTTGATACGCGTGACGGAAAGATCGCGACTCGATGATGCCCGTTTTGAGGCCTTGGCATATTGCACCGTATATAACTCATCGATGGTTGGCGCTTTCATGCCGTAGGCATACGCGGCTTTGAGCTGCGTCGATGCGCTGACATCATAAGTTAAGGCAACACGCGGCTCCCAACCCTGATGACTTATCGCGCTATAATCATGACCTACCGATGGATCGTTATAATCAGGCGCCGGATTTGGCACACCTTGTGAACGAATATGGTTATAGCGCAGCGAGGCGGTGAGTTCGAGATCTGGGGTAATAAAGTACTTATCTTGTACAAACACACTGGCGGTTTGTTGCTCCCCTGATGGCTCAAAGTTGGGCGTGTAGTAGCCGTTGTTTTTCGCCGGCCTGTTACGATAAGTGTGATTGTAAACGTGCGAGTTTCTGTCCTGGTTCTGGTACTGCGCCCCCACCATGATTTCATGATCACCGATGTGACTGGTGTTGGTTAGCTCGGCGAACCAACGCTCATAGGACAACCAAACTTGGTGGCCGTATTGGCCTGATGTGATGTAAGACTGATAGGTACTATCTGGGCGCTCCCAATAGCGATGGTTTTGTGAATGCGCGATCACGACACGGGTGTCGATATTGTCGTTAAACGGTTGATAGTGATAATTCAACGTACTGGTGTATTCGCGATAATGATTGTCTACTGAAGTGGCAAACACTGCCGCTTGGTAGCTACCATATTTATTGATTTTATAATCACTGATTGAAGGCATGGCACCGCGACGATTCGCCCATGGCTTTCTTCCCTGATCGTCATAGCGGGTGTGGCTGAGCATCATACTGTGCGCGTCTGACTGGTAGCGAATCTTACCCAACAAACTGTGCTGACGGTAACCAGAGAACGTAAAAACATCACCGTTGCCCAGTTCGATATCATCGGCATCACGTCGAGAGCCGTGCAACAGCACTGACCAGCCAGAGTCAGAGGCACCATAGGTGGTCACACTGCGTTTCCATTGTTCGTTGACACTGTTGAAGCCGGCTTGCGCCATCGCGCCAATCGAGGAATCAGGATCAAGAAAGTCAGCCGCTTCTTTGGTTTCCATGATAAAGCTGCCACCAAAGGCCCCCACACTGGCACGTACATTATGATCGCCTCTGACCACGCGCACGGACCGCAGTAACTGAGGATCAAGGAAGAAGCTACCGTAGCGATACTGTTGAAAACCGACGGGGGCACCATCGACCCGGACAGAGAGTGCCGAAGGATGAGAAAAGCCCCACACATTGATACGTTCACTGCCTGGCCGTGCGCCAGCGTCGAGTGAGACGCCGGGCATCTTCATGACCAACTCACCGATGTTATGCGCCTGTTCACGTTGGATATCGTCCAGCTCTAACGTCGACTGTCCGGGGATATAAGGGTGATAGGGTGGTTTAACTGCTCTCCTTGTATCTCAATGGTTTCAATGCTGTTGGATGAGGGGTTTGTGGCTGCACCGGCGGTATGGGCGCCCACGGCAAAGGCTGCCAAAACGGTAAAGCGTAGAGAGTGATACGGCATACTGATAATACTTTACTGACGTATAAAAGTGCGCACTATACGCCAGCGCTTGATAACTAGCAATGCTAATGAGATTGATTATCAGTTATGTGTGTTGGCCATTTTTGTTGCCAAGCAGTATGATACTGGGAAATGCTCAATAGGATATGCCCATGTTTACCGGAATTATTCAAGCGGTGGCAAATATTGAAGTTTGTCGCGATCATCAAGGTATTCGAACATTCGATATTCGTTTCCCTGATGGCTTTTGTGAGGGGTTGGCGGTAGGAGCCAGCGTTGCTATTGATGGTGTGTGCTTGACAGTGACTGAGCAGCTTGAACAGACGCTGGTTCGCTTCGATGTGATGGTACAAAGCCTCGCGATTACGACGCTAAACAGCATCAAAGCTGGGGATACGGTGAATGCTGAACGTGCCGCGAAAGATGGCGCTGAAATTGGCGGGCATCCGTTATCGGGGCATGTCGATTGCCGTGCGACCTTATCGGATGTGCTGGTACAAGAAGAAAATTATCGTTTGCGCTTTTCGGTACAGCCCGAATGGATGCGCTATGTCTTTTCCAAAGGCTATATTGCCATCAATGGTGCGAGTTTGACCATCGCCGAGGTGAACAAAGACCAAGGCTGGTTTGATGTTTGGCTTATTCCTGAAACGCGTCGCATGACAACGTTCGAGCGAAAGTCGGAAGGGGATCAAGTCAATATCGAAATTGAACGCCAGACGCAAGTCATGGTAGATACGGTGCGCGAAACGCTCAATGAGCAACTGGGCCCTTTACTTCCTGTCCTTGAATCGCTTGCGAAAGAGCAGGGAATTGACCTAGATGCAATCGGTATCTCTAAATAACGATGAGTTAACAAATAAGAAACACCCTCTCAAGTTGACTCATACCATAACAGGCGGGGCGAACGACGCGCTGCCTGCCTTCCAAGCTGCTTAAACTCTCCTTGCTCACTTTGTGCGCGAACTTGCTCAAATGATGATGTGGTTAACAAAAATGTCAGTATTGCGACACAAAATTATGCTCGAACGCTCATTTTTGTTGTGAGTTTGTTTTCGAGATGCTGTGATTATGCAAAATGACAGTGTGGTTTTGAACGTGTAACCCTACTAACAGTGACAAGGATAATCATATGAAAAAAGCATCGTCGACTCTATTAGGAGAGTGCGTGTCCGAGTTTATCGGCACGGGCTTACTCATTTTCTTTGGTGTGGGCTGCGTGGCCGCCTTAGTGCTCACCGGTGCTGACTTTGGTCAGTGGGAAATCAGTATTGTATGGGGCTTTGGTGTCGCCATCGCCATTTACTGCACCGCAGGGGTGTCCGGCGCGCATATTAATCCAGCTGTTACCATTGCGCTTGCGGCTTTCCATGGCTTTGAGAAAAGTAAAGTTGTTCCTTATATCATCTCGCAAATGCTCGGCGCGTTTGCCTCGGCTGCACTCGTGTATAGCCTTTATAGTAACCTTTTTGTCGAGTGGGAAATGGCCAATAATGTTGTGCGGAGCAGTCCTGAAGCCTTAGCAACCGCAGGTATCTTCTCAACCTATCCGCATCAAGCCTTGTCTTTCATGGGGGCTATGGCGGTTGAGTTTGTGATCACGGCAGTATTGATGTTCGGGATTCTCGCACTGGGTGATGAAAACAATGGTGCGGCTCGTGGCCCAATGAATCCACTGCTAATTGGTATCCTTATTGCCGTCATTGGTGGCTCTTTGGGTCCATTGACTGGGTTTGCGATGAACCCAGCGCGTGACTTTGGTCCGAAACTGTTCGCCTACTTCGCTGGATGGGACTACGCCCTGACGGGTGCGCGTGACATTCCATACTTCATTGTCCCTATCGTCGCCCCTATTTTGGGTGCCTGCTTTGGCGGTTGGTTGTATCCGAAAGCGATTGCCCCGTATCTGCCACAGGCAGGCCATGGTTGTACGATCCCCAACCAGTGTGACGATGATGAGCTGGCTGAGACGGAAACGCGAGAAGTCAACGCATAACCCAGCACTGTACGCAACATGAAATAAAGCAATGCGCGACATTGAGCCACGTCCAAAATGACACATGACGCGAAATGTCGCGATACAGACTAAAATAAGAGAGATAGAAGGAAACCCTATTATGTCAGCGAACAAGTATATTGTTGCTCTCGACCAAGGCACCACCAGCTCCCGTGCAGTAGTGATGGATCACGATGCTAATATCGTCGGTGTGTCTCAGCGCGAGTTTACGCAAATTTATCCGCAAGCGGGTTGGGTTGAGCACGATCCCATGGAAATTTATGCCACCCAAAGCTCAACGCTGGTGGAAGTGCTGGGCAAAACCGGCATTCGTAGCGATGAGATTGCTGGGCTCGGGATTACCAACCAACGTGAAACCACGATTGTGTGGAACAAAGAAACCGGTAAGCCGGTTTACAATGCCATTGTGTGGCAATGTCGCCGTACTGCCGACATTTGTCATGACTTGCGTGAGCGTGGGTTAGCATCTTACGTGCGTGATAATACTGGGTTAGTCCTTGACCCTTACTTCTCTGGTACCAAGGTCAAATGGATTTTGGACAACGTAGAAGGAGCGCGCGAAGACGCAGAAGCGGGCAAGCTGTTATTCGGTACCGTTGATACCTGGCTGGTATGGAAGATGACCCAAGGGCGTGTGCATGTGACCGATTATACTAACGCCTCGCGCACCATGCTGTTCAATATCAATGATATGTGTTGGGATCAAAAAATGCTCGATGAGCTTGGGATCCCGGCTTCAATGCTCCCTGAAGTGCGTCGCTCTTCCGAAGTCTATGGACAAACGAACATCGGTGGTAAAGGCGGTACGCGTATTCCTATCGCGGGGATCGCGGGTGACCAACAGGCCGCTCTATTCGGACAAATGTGTGTGGAAGCAGGCCAAGCGAAAAACACCTATGGAACCGGCTGCTTTTTGCTAATGAACACCGGGCAAGAAAAGGTCACATCGAGCCATGGCTTGTTGACGACTATTGGTTGTGGCCCGCAGGGTGAACCGTCCTATGCGCTCGAGGGCGCGGTCTTTATGGGTGGGGCCTCGATTCAATGGTTACGTGACGAGCTTAAGGTACTCGAAGATGCGCATGACTCCGAATACTTTGCCACCAAAGTTGATACATCGAATGGCGTGTATGTTGTCCCAGCGTTCACCGGTTTGGGGGCTCCCTACTGGGATGCCTACGCTCGCGGTACCATTGTGGGGCTGACCCGTGGTGTGAACTCTAACCATATCATTCGCGCAACCCTAGAAGGCATTGCCTATCAAACACGTGATGTATTGGATGCGATGCAGGCGGATTCAGGTATCAAACTTGAAGCCTTGCGTGTTGATGGCGGCGCGGTTGCCAATAACTTCTTGATGCAGTTCCAAGCCGATGTGCTCGACACCGACGTTCATCGTCCGGAAGTGACAGAAGTCACCGCGTTAGGCGCGGCATACCTTGCGGGTATGGCTGTCGGTTTCTGGGATGGCCTAGATGAGCTAAAAGATAAAGCCAAACTGAACCGAAGCTTTGAACCACATCGAGACGAAGAAAAACGTAATCGTCGCTATCGTGGTTGGAAGCGTGCCGTAAAATGTGCGCAAGCGTGGGCCGAGCTGCATAATGAAGAAGAAGATGTGTAAGCCTGGTATCACTCTTTCTTAATGAAAGGCGCGTTTTCGCGCCTTTTTTTCATATTACTCTTTCACCGGTCTATGGATCGTATCCCTCTCTCTTACTGCGCCTTTTCTGGGCCTGTTCGCGTGTCACAGTACTCGCTAGCCGGCTTTTTAGTTCACATGAAGGCTTTTTTATTAACACTTATTCTACACTTGTCACACTCAATAATAATTTTTCGAACATAGATAGTGACCGAAAACGAAAGTTGATATACAGTTATACCCATCAGTAAATGTTCGTTCGCTCATATTTGAACAAGGTCGGCTAAAAATGACTACGCATAATTCTCATCAAGACGTACTTCTCGACATCCTCGTGGTTGGGGGCGGGATTAACGGTGCCGGTATCGCTGCCGATGCGGCGGGTCGTGGACTCAATGTGGGTCTGTACGATGCCAAAGATTTCGCATCAGCAACGTCATCCGCGAGCTCGAAGCTTATTCATGGTGGGTTGCGCTATCTCGAGCATTATGAGTTTCGTTTGGTCTCGGAAGCACTGGCCGAACGCGAGGTATTGATCAACAAGGCCCCCCATATTGCCTTTCCGATGCGTTTCCGCTTACCTCATCGCTCGTATCTGCGCCCAGCCTGGATGATCCGTTGTGGGCTCTTTTTATATGATCACCTAGGCAAGCGCTCAACGTTACCGAGCAGCCACAAGGTTGATTTACGCAAAACCGGCTACATGAACAAAGACATGAAAGTCGGGTTTGAGTACTCGGATGCATGGGTTGATGATGCGCGTTTAACCCTGTTAAACGCCCAGTACACGCGCGAGAAAGGTGGGGAAGTCCGTAATTACTGTCAAGTGGTGGCGGCAGAGCGTGAAAACACCATATGGCGGGTGACACTAGAGGATGCGCAGACAGGCGAGCGTTTTGAGCGCAAGGCCAAGGCGTTGGTGAATGCGACCGGTCCTTGGGTGAAGCAATTCTACGATGATAGTCTCCAAGAAAAATCGCCGCGCGGGATCAAAATGATCAAAGGCTCTCACATTGTTGTGCCACGCATTCATCAAGATCCACAAGCGTATATTTTGCAGAATAACGATGGCCGTATCGTCTTCGTGATCCCGTATCTCGACAAGTTTTCATTGATTGGTACCACGGATGTGGAGCATAAAGCCGATCCCCGCGAAGCAAAAATTGATGAAGCTGAGATTGATTACTTAGTTGATGTCGTCAATCAGCACTTTACTCACCAAATTCAGCCGCAGGATGTGGTTTGGAGTTACAGTGGCGTGCGACCATTGTGTGATGATGAATCGGACTCGCCACAGGCGATGACACGCGACTACACCATAGAGTTGGAACAACAAGGCAATCAAGCGCCGTTGGTTTCCATCTTTGGCGGTAAGCTCACGACTTATCGTAAGCTGGCGGAGTCCGCGATGCGTAAACTCGAGCCATTCTTTGACAAAATGGGTCAGCCTTGGACAGCTGACGGCACACTGCCCGGCGGAGACTTTAGCTGCACACGTGAAGAATTAGCCCTGTCGATTAAGCAGCGCTATCCATGGTTGAATGCCGAGACGGCGCAGCGATTTGTCGATACTTATGGCACTCGCACGCATCTGCTGTTGAAAGGTTGCCAGAGCGAGGCGGATATGGGCCACCCATTTGCCGAGGGTGTCTATCAAGTAGAAATCAACTATTTGGTACAGCATGAGTTTGTTCAACATGCGGAAGATGCGTTATGGCGACGTACTAAGCTTGGTCTCTATTTGACTGAAGAACAGGCTGATGCGATTAGCCAGTACATCGAGCAACAGCGCGTCAAGGTACATGCACTGCCATTGAGTGAAGCGAGCTAACACTCGGTAAAGTGAGCCCGTGTCGCTAACACAATGGGATGACAGAAAAGAGCGCCGATGGTCGGCGCTCTTTTCGATCGACTGTCTTTTAACGCCTTTTGGCCGATAACGTGCTGCCTAGTGATGCGCTGATCACCATGCCAATGGCGAGCCATTGACGCAGGGCCAGTTGTTCATCGAGCACGAGCAGCCCAGCCATGGCGGCAACAGCAGGCTCTAAACTCATCATCACACTAAAGGTTTGTTTGGGCATGTTGCGTAACGCTATCATCTCCAGAGAATAAGGAATCGCACTTGAGATGAGTGCGACGGCAACGCCCAAGGGTATCAACTGCCATTGAAAAATCGCACCGTCAGTCGCAATATAGCCCGCGGGTACGAGATAGAGGGCAGCAACGCTCATTCCTAAAGCAACCGTCCCGCCGCCTGGCGCTAAATTCCCTGCTTTTTGTCCAAATAGAATATAGCCAGCCCAACAGCCGCCCGCTGCTAGCGCGTAAGCCACTCCTCGCGGGTCGAGCGCATCCACACCCGACAAATCGGGGAGAAGGGTAATAACACCGCCAACGGCGAGCACGATCCAAAGACTGTCTCTGGCGCGACGAATCGAGATTAAGGCCACCAGTAAAGGGCCGGTAAACTCAAGTGCGACGGCAATCCCCAACGGAATGGTCTCGATAGACAAATAAAGCAGCATCATCATGCCACCCAGGCACCCACCATATACCGTAATCGCTCGCCAATGTCGTGCGCGTGGCCACTGACGCCAAGGGCGAAAGACCAGCCACAAAATGAGGGCGGAAAAACCGACACGTAGGGCAGTGGTCCCAATAGGTCCCACCAGAGGGAAAAGCTGTTTGGCAAAGGAGGCGCCAAATTGAATGGCGCACATGGCACCAAAAACACTCAATATCGCCACCAAAAGCGCACGAGCCTGCATAATCCCTCCTTTTAGTAAAATAGGTTTATTACCTTAACATAGAGACAAAAAAAAGCCGCTCCGATGAGAGAGGGGCGAAGATTTTGGAGCGAATTGTCTCAATCCTATCGTATTCGCTAGAATTTTTGTTTGGCTGAATCGTAGGCGTCTTTGAGGGATGTGAGTGCCGGTTAGTCGGTCTGATGAGCGTCGGGGAGAGAAGGCGAGAGAATCGCCAGTGATTGAGGTTGCGCGTCAATCGTCAACTTTCGGTCGCGATACAGCTCGCCGTCAATGACATAGTCAATGCTCGATGCGGCCCTTATCGAGACGCGCGTGACCTGTTGATGGTGTGTAAAGCGCCCTAGCCGTGTTTCAAACAGGCTTGCCAGTGCTAGTTCTATCAGGGACAGTGCGGTATCTGTTTTGGTGGAACTCGCAGTGAGCCATGTGACGTCGAGTTTGCCGTCGGCATAATTGGGTTGGCCTTGCCCTTGTGCTAATAAGGTTGTCATTGGCGCGGCATTGGCGACCACCATACTGGTGGTGCGGATCAGCTGAGGCGCGTGCTGGTCGAATTGAACGGTGAGATCGATGGCTTGATTTTGACTGGCGGCCCCCAATAAACCCTGCAAATACGCCCACTGGCCTAGTTGATTTTTTTGCTCTCGAGCGGCGTGGCGAATCATTTGTTGCTCAAAGCCAACGCCCACGACTAACAACGCCACTTTGCCGTTACAGCGTGCAGTATCGATGGTTTTGGGCGTGCCATCCAAAATCACATCGCAAGCGGCATCAATATTTAAAAACTTGGTTTTTATTCCCCACAGTGCATGGCACAAGGCGTTTGCGGTACCAAGCGGCAATACGCCTAAAGGGGTTGAGGTGTTGATCAGTGCTCGCGCAACGGCGTTCACTGTGCCATCTCCACCGGCGGCGATCACCACATCAGCCTGTTGTGAAACCGCGCGGCAAGCGAGTTGATAACTGCGACGATTATGGCGTGTCTGATGGACCACTAACCGATACCCATCACCTAAATAGGACTGAATATAGTCGCGGTGCTTACGCCATTTCTTTCCCCCTGCGGCAGGATTAGCAATGATCCAGGCAATGGGACGCGCCAACCTCAACGCACCGCTTTGCTGGAAACGCACTAAAGCGCGGCGCTGGCGTCGGTTTAAGTGTGCTTTAGGGCGTATCGTTTTGATGGCATCCAGCATCTCATCAAGCGTTTTTTGAGGGGAAAGCGCCCAAAGATAGGCGGCCACCACCATCACGGATCGCCCGCGTCCGAGTGCACAATGTACCACCACCTTGTGTTCGGCTTGTCGCTGTTGATGCAGCCATTGTAACGCGCGCATCAGTTGGCTACGCGAGGGATAGGCGTGATCCAGAACGGGTACTGAGAGATAGGAAACAGCCTGTGATTGGGTGAAGCGATCGATGCTTTCGAACTCAGCGGTAACATCTAATATCCCGTCAATACCTTGCGCTTGTAGATCGGGTATGTCTTTGTCGGTCAGGCGGGCACCGACATAGAGCCCAGGCGCGACTTGCTGGACGGGCGGTGTGATATCACGTTTTCTCGCCCAACGGTTATACAGGTGGGTAAAGGCGAAAAATGGCGCAAACATCCACTGGCTGATGCGAGGCATCTGTCCGGATTGGCGCTTGCGAAAAAGGCGAGGCTGATTGCGCCAATAAGCGATGCTAACGGCGAAAAACGCTGCCGCGCACCATGCGAAAAGCAAGCTAAGAAGGAGGTTGGGCATCCACCAGCTGGCGGTGAATAAACACGCGGCGACCAAGCTATAAAAGGGACCCATCAACACGCTTATTCACTCCTTTTTATTCAGCACAGACGCCAGCGGTAAAACAATCCAGCTTTTACTATACGTTAGCCCTGCCCAATATCATAAAAAACGGCACGTCTGGCGTGCCGTTTTTGTATTATTATTTATCTTGATTTTGACGTTGGCGCCGGAATTTTTTCATGGCGCGACGGTGTTCAATGATTTTTCTCGCCTCACCGCCGACGTGCTGTTCACCCCGTTCTCGTGCAAGACGGACTTGGTACTCTCGCTCTCGAAACGCTGCCTTTTGGGCGTCGGTGTGTTTGTCGATGCATTTAGGGCAAGAGACGCCTTGCTCATAATGTTCGCTTTCCATGTCCGCTTGCGTGATGGGTAGGCGACAGGCATTACACATTGCGTAAGACCCTCGCTCCAAATCGTGATTAACAGCTACACGGCTGTCGAAGACATAACACTCACCGTTCCACAAGCTTTCACTCTCAGGCACTTCTTCGAGGTACTTCAGGATCCCGCCTTCTAGGTGATACACCTCATCGAAACCTTTCTCTTTCAAAAAAGCGGTCGATTTTTCACAGCGGATCCCACCAGTACAAAACATAGCCACTTTTTTATGCTTCGTCGGATCAAGCTGCTGTTCGACATAGTCAGGGAATTCACGGAAGCTATCTGTATGTGGGTTAACAGCCCGCTCAAAGGTACCAATCTCGATTTCGTAATCATTACGTGTATCGATCACTAAAACGTCTGGATCGCTGATTAATTGGTTCCATTCTGTTGGCTTGACATAGGTGCCCACGCTTTGGCGCGGATCAATGCCTTCAACCCCCATGGTCACAATTTCTTTTTTGAGTTTTACCTTGGTGCGACTAAATGGCTGGCTGTCTTCGAACGACTCTTTATAGTCAATATCCGCTAGGCGTGGATCGTTTTTAAACCACGCAAATAGCGCATCCATGTTTTCTCTTGTCGCGGCCACTGTGCCATTTATGCCTTCTTGGGCGAGAAGGAGTGTGCCGCCGATTTGGTTGGCTTCCATGACTTCAAGCAGTGGTGCTTGCAAAGACTGATAGTCGTCGAGTGTGACAAATTTATATAAGGCACAAATGACATATTTAGACATCTTGTTTCCTCTTGCTGGCTGGAGCGTAAATCCAGTGCATGGGTGGTGTGTATACGTGAGCGCGGAGTATAGCGAATGCCACTGACGCAAAACACCGGATAAAAGTAAGGTTAAATGTCGAGCTCGCTGATAGTAGAGCACGTCAAACACGCTACTTCGTGTTCAAATCAAATTGCATTGATAGTTATTCATTGTTGTCTGGTTTTTGTGAGATCAATATCACGTATAAACGGTGTTTTTATCGCCTGAAACCTCATTTGGACTTAATTTGAATGGGTTTTTAGTCACGCCAGAATGGTTTATTGCTTTATGGTCTAATTATTTTGTTAGTTGGCGTGCACCGGCTAGGCAGTGGTCTAGCAAGCAAAGTAATTAGCCAAGCATCAAGAAAGGATGCAAAACATGATTGAAGAATGGATTAATGCCTTTGTCGGCTTTATTTGGGGTAAGCCGATGTTGATCTTACTGGTTGGCGGTGGGGTCTTCTTTACCCTTTATGGTAAGTTCACCCCGTTTCGTTATATGGCACACAGCATCAAGCTGTTAACCGGTAAGGTGGACGATGGTAGTGGCCATGGTGATTTATCTCATCGCAAAGCACTTGCTGCCGCGCTCTCCGGCACTTTGGGTCTCGGTAATATTGCCGGTGTGGCTCTGGCGCTAAGTGCCGGTGGACCGGGTGCGGTGTTTTGGATGTGGCTCACCGCATTATTGGGGGTGTCGACCAAGTTTTATACCTGCACACTGGGGGTCATGTATCGTCACAAAGATGCAAATGGCAATGTTCATGGCGGACCGATGTACACGGTACGGCATGGTCTAGGGCCAAAATTTAAATGGCTAGCGGTGATGTTTGCCATTGCTGGTCTAATGGGGTTTGTGCCGTCTTTCCAAATTAACCAACTCGGCGCAGTGGTACAAACTCAGCTCTTTCCTGGGGTCGCTTGGCTAGAAAGCAGCGCGTTCTCTTGGGCGCTGGGTATTGTACTGGCGGTCTTCGTCGGTATGGTGATTTGGGGTGGTTTGAAGCGTGTGGCTGATGTTGCCGGTGCGCTAGTGCCCTTGATGGCGGGCAGCTATATGGTGATGGCGATCGCCGCCTTGGCGCTCAATGCCGAGCGCGTGCCTGGCGTCTTTCAGTCGATTTTCGCCAGCGCTTTTTCACCGGATGCCATGTTCGGTGGCCTGATCAGTGTGATTATTGTGGGGGTGAGTCGTGGTGCTTTCTCTAATGAGGCTGGGATTGGCACCGAAGTCATGGCGCACAGTGCGGCAAAAACCAATGAGCCTGTTCGTGAGGGCTTAGTCGCGAGCCTGGGTCCCATCATTGATACCTTGATTGTTTGTAGTTGCACCGCGCTGGTGATCTTGGTGACCGGTGTGCTTGATCAAGCCGAGGGCATGCAAGGCGTCAGCCTGACCATGGCCGCTTTCAAAGCTGCCTTTGGTGCTCCTGGTGCATGGTTATTGGCGGCACAAGTGTTAGTGTTATCTTTCACCACGGTATTTACATTCTGGTATTACGGCTATAAATGCTTTGTGTATTTATTTGGCGAGCAAGCGGGTCAGTATTATAAGTACCTATACTTATCGCTCGTGGTACTGGGGGCGGTATTATCGCTGGATGTGGTGTTCTTATTCCTCATTGGTGCGTATGGACTGATGGCGGTTCCCACCATGGTCTCAGCGCTGTTGCTGGCGCCTAAGGTAAACCAAGCGGCGAAAACGTATTTCGCCAGTCACCGCTACCGTGAAAGCCATCGTTCACAGGTAGCCGATAGCTAATGAACCGACAGTTAATGGCTTGACGACCCACCTTGGCGTCACGCTAAAACCCACAAAGGCTGCCAATGTGCAGCCTTTGTTGTATTCACCTTGCTCGTTCTTATCGTTGATCAATCGTCGAGCGGTGTGCCGAATACATAGGTATCCGCCAGGCTTACCATGCGACCGATCTCGGGTTTGGTGATGGTATCATTGGCACCCAATTGGAGGGCCTTAGCACGGTTATCCTCGCTCATGATCGACGAGAACATGATAATAGGCATGGTTTTATAGGTATCCATCTCTCTAAGGCGTTTGACCAAGTGCATGCCGTCCATGCGTGGCATCTCGACGTCTGACACAATTGCATCGACAAACTCATTAATCGACACACCTTCTTCTTTGGAAATGCGTTCAAATTCGGTGAGTTTGTCAAAGGCTTCGCCACCATCTTTGGCCGATATAATATTAAAGCCAGCTGAGCGTAGCGTGTTTTCAATTAAGCTACGGATGAAAGCGGAATCGTCCACCACTAGGATCGTTTTTGCCTCGCGTTTTTTCGCGCTGGATTCGGAAATGTTGACGTTTCTGTCCTGAGTGACATCGTATTTTTCCATGCTCAATTCAGGATTGATATCAGCGATGATTTTTTCGAAGTCTAGGATCATGATCAGGTTTTTGTCTTTGCGGACGACTGCGACCACACAATCTTGCTCGCCTGCCTCTAGGAATTGGCTCGGTGACTCAACGGCTTCCCAGGAAATACGATGGATACGACTAATGCTGTCAATCAAAAAGCCATTAGTCATGTTGTTAAAATCGGTGACAATCACAAATTTATTGTCTTTCTCTGGCCGCGTCGGGACGCCTAACCAGCCCGCCAGATCAATCAGTGGCGTTAGCTTGTCGCGTGACGAAAACACCCCAATCATGTGCGCCTGGGCGTTTGGATAGTCAGTGGTTTCCGGCACTTGGATAACTTCGCGAACCTTGGCAACGTTAATACCGTAATAGCAGGTTTTGGTACTGCCGTCAGGAAGTTGCTTGATTAAGTGAAACTCAATGATCTCTAGCTCATTCGTACCACTTTCCGTCAGTATTTCGTTCTTTGTTGGCTCGTCGTTCATGCCTACCACATTTCCTTTCGATATCAGCGAATAAAGCTGGCGTTAAACTGAGTTTGTTTCAGTATAAGCCTGAGATCAATAAAGCGACAATATTTGCTCAACAACCAAGCTGCTTTCTGTGGGCTATGGCGCTAAAAACGTGATGAATAACAGGGATGAAGATACAAGGCTTTAACATGTCAAGACTCAGACGGGTAGCGTAAGCCTTGGTCGCTATACCCGCACAACGACGTGAAGTATGCCCAGTTGCGTTGTTGGTGAGACTATGTCATCAATGAAGAAGTGGTGTGTCGCGATCTTGTATCGACAGAGGAGGCAAGGATGACGGAGCCAGGCTCACAGTGGTTGGAAACGGTTAAAGAGATGCGTGAGACATTCGACGCACAAAAAGAGCAGGTGTCTCGGTGTCCTTTTTTAGAGTACAGCTATCGCCGTGACGCGCTGCTGCGCTTGCGTCAGGCGATCAAGCAAAAATCGTCTGCGTTACAACAAGCCTTGAGTGATGATTACGGCTATCGTGCGCCCGTTGATACTGAAATTGCCGACATCTTGCCCTTGCTGCACCAGATTGATTACACCCGTCGTCGATTAAAGCGATGGATGCAGCCGCAAAAACGGCGTCCAGGCATTACCCTGCTAGGCACCAAATTGGTCGTGCGCTTTCAGCCAAAAGGGGTGGTTGGGATTATCGTCCCTTGGAACTTCCCGATTATGCTGGCCCTGAGTCCCTTGATTTGCGCGTTGGCCGCGGGCAATCGGGTGATGCTTAAGCTTTCGGAGTTCACCCCCAACACCAATCGGGTATTACGCGCGTTAATCGCTGAGGTATTTAGCCCAAACGAAGTCGCCGTGGTAGAGGGCGAAGTCGAAGTGTCGCGCCGTTTTAGCGAGTTAGAGTTCGACCACCTCTTTTTCACCGGCTCAACCCAGGTCGGACGTCAAGTCATGCTGGCGGCGGCCGATAATTTGACCCCGGTGACCCTCGAACTTGGGGGTAAATCGCCGGTGATCATTGATGATCAAATTGATATGGATGTGGCCGTGTCGCGGCTCATTTATGGCAAGTGTTTAAACGCTGGGCAGATATGTGTCGCGCCCGATTATGTGCTTTGTCCTGAACATCGGCAAGAAGCCTTTATCCACGCCTATCAACGCGCGTTTCGTGCTATGTATCCTGACTTTGAAGCCAACTCAGATTACAGCCAGATCATTAACCAAACGCAAGCGATGCGGCTTGAAGAAACACTCAAAGATTCGCTCGATAAAGGTGCGCGCCGCTGGTGTGCACTCGACCAGCAAACCGTGCCAACCGCCGAAAATCAGCGCTGGCCGACCCAGCTGCTAACCCAGGTCACCGATGACATGCGGGTGATGCAAGAAGAAATTTTTGGCCCGCTCCTACCTATTGTCACCTATCAAGATCTCTCTGAGGCGCTGAGTTATATTCAAGCGCGACCACGGCCGCTCGCGTTGTATTTGATGAGCAATGACGCTGAGATACGCACGCAGGTTACCACACAGCTTCACGCAGGCGGCATGGGGATTAATGAAACCTTGTTTCATGTCGCTGCCGAAGATGCGCCTTTCGGCGGCATTGGTGACTCTGGCATGGGGCATTACCACGGAGTCGAGGGTTTTTATACCTTTAGCCACAGCAAAACCGTCCTCACCCGCGATAAGTGGGACACCAGCTTTTTAGTCAAACCCCCGTACAACCGCTGGTACAAACGATTAATGCGCTGGTGGCTGATGCGATAGTTACTCTTGATTGAATTGTGAATAAAACCACAAAAGCTATCCGGTAACGTTGCGCCCATTTTAATTCACGACTACTAATTAAGTATTATCTTAATTAGTGGGGTGGTCATGCCATATCAAAATTCGAACCAAGAGCGACGCCGTTTTTTAAAACTACTGGCAGGTGCGAGCGCGATAGGCTTGATGCCGGCAAGCTTACCCTCACGTGCTCAGACGCGCGCTAAGGTGGTTATTGTGGGTAATGGTGCTGCCGGTATTGCGTTAGCTAATCGCCTTGTGCAACACCTTTCCGCTGATCAGATAGCATTAGTGGGTTCACGTCAGCGTCACCTGTATCAGCCTGGACAAACTTTGGTGGCATCTGGGTTATGGAAAGTATCCCAAGTCCTATCAACAACAGAACAATGGTTACCTGCTGGTATAAAATGGCACCAACAAAATGCCAATGCGTTTTTACCTGCACAACAACAAGTTGTACTCGAGGATGGCACCAAGCTTAGCTATGACGTACTGGTCGTTGCCATGGGCACCCAACTTAATTACACCCTCATTGAGGGAATGGAGGAACGCCTTATTGGTCAGCATGGTATTGGTAGCGTTTATCCGGGGCCAGAGGGTGCATTAGCAACGGATACGGCGTTCAAACAGTTTATGAATAAAGGCGAAGGCAAAGCCATATTTACTCTTGCTGAAACACCAATCAAGTGCGCGGGCGCACCACTTAAAATGACCTTTACCTCGCTTGCACGTCTTGAGCAGACTGGCCATCGTCAAGCATATGATGTGAACTTCGCCACGCCGTTTAAAGACCGATTATTTTCGATTCCCGTTTATAACGACTTTGTCATGGAACGCTTTGGTGACCAAGGGGTAGACATTGCTGATCAGAAAACGTTGATTGGCATCGACCCGACCAATAAAAAAGCACACTTCTCACTCACAGCAACGGGGAAAACACGGGTCGAAGAGTATGATTATATCCACGTCGTGCCTCCAATGAGTGCGCCCGATGTGATCAAGCATAGTGATCTGGTTTGGAACCAAGGTCCTCATAAGGCTGAATGGATGGCAGCGGACCAATATACGCTACAACATCCCACTTTCCCCAATGTATTTGGTATCGGTGATGTGACTGGGATTCCGCTATCGAAAACGGCTGCAAGTGTAAAAAAACAAGTTCCCATCGTTGAGGCAAACCTCTTAAGTTATCTGAACGACAAGCCTTTAGAGGCTGAATTCAATGGATATACCTCTTGCCCATTGATCACTGGGTTTGGCAAAGCGATTCTGGCTGAGTTCGGTTACGGTGGCAAATTACTCCCTTCTTTCCCGTTTATTAGTCCAACAGAAGAAACGTGGATGGCTTGGGTAATGAAAGAAAAAATGTTGTTACCAGCCTATCAAGCGATGTTGGATGGAAAAATTTAATGGAGGCGGACATGACTCTTGACGCAATTTTTACCGTACTACTGTACTCAGCCGCTCCTTACTGGGGATGGTTATTATTTTTAGTGGGTTTGCCTATAGTGTCGTTAGTGATTTTTCGTCGCTTTTCTTTGCGCAGCGCCAAGCGCGCTTTTGTATTCAGTATTGTAGTCGGCCTTGTCTGTGCACTTTCAGCACCACCGTTAACGGGCTCCAAACTTGCGATGCTTAATGGTGTAGCAGACTGGGGGATGTTAATCATGGTTGCGATAGGTGCGGCATTCTACACTATGATCGTTGCGGCGATCGTTTTGAAGCCACAATCAACGTCGTTGTTCGGCCAACGGGCACAATGATCGTATCGAGTGATTCATCAACATAGTGTGCGATCAAATCACTAAACTTTTCCGAGAAATTGATCTATATCTTTGGTTGTTACATAACTGTTAAAAATGGCGCGAAGCAACCAAAGGAGCGACACAATGGCGTTTTCAGTACAACCCGATTCCATGTTGCCAGACATTGGCGATCATGAGCGCGCGATGGTTGAGCAAGAGGTAAAGCTCTCGGTCACCGATGCCAATGGCAAATCACTGGGATATTTAGCGATGGTGCCAGATGCGCAGCGCTTTATTACCTTAACCCAAGATAACGCAGAGGCGTTGAGTTTTATCAAAACCCCTTGCAGCGTCAATGCGGGCTATTATCAGTGGTCGTTTTTTTATGACGACATTGAGTATGGCCTGGACTGTTTAATTGAACCTGACAGAAACAAGTGTCGGCTATATGCCAATGATCATGCGGCAGCCGCGCCATCGTGGAAGCTTGTTGATGACGGGGAGCGTGGTCCTTTGATGATGGCAGCCCCCATCTCAGCGATTGGGCCGGGCACGCGTATTGCTGTTACCTCTGATGAAGCTGACGTTCCGAATGTATTAATAGGGGCGCTTGAAGGCGGCGTATTGGTGCATGAGCAGCCAAGTTAAATTAGGTTGAACACCGAGTATCTTACCGGCCAGTGCTCTGTCACTGGCTTTTTTATGCCAATCAATCTCACTCTCTAACTGCATGTTTTAGTTCACTTTCATTTTAGCTGTGAGCAGCATCAAAGAACTGTTCATCAATCATTTTTAGTAAAAAAGTGTTAAGTGCTCACGGATGGCCTATATAAACACTTTGTAAACAAAAAGTTAAAAGTGATGCTGCTGATGTAATAGTAAATAATGCTGGTAGGTTGGACAAATAAAGCGATTTTCTCTGCGGAAAAAGTTGCTGTTGATGCATAGCTTTATAAACGTGCTTGTTGTTATTTGTAGGCAATCAATCTTTGATACGTTTAACCATTGTAAGGAATACAATATGTTAAAGCATGTTCTTAGCTGCTGTATTGCATCAGCATTAGTCGCTGCATCGCCTGCAGCGCTCGCAAAACAGGAAGAGGGTAAACAAGCGATCTCTCAGCAGCAAACGCTAGCGCCACTCGTTGTCGCGTCAGACAAGCAGGGGATTGAAGACCAATACATTGTGGTATTTAAACAACCGATGACGCTCAGCGACGATCCACAAGCACTACAAACCTTCACGCAGCAGACCGTTTCAAGCATGGTCAACCAACACGCGGTTAAAGTTGAGAAAGTGTTTGATCGCTCGCTGAGTGGCTTTGTAGCCAAATTGACGCCAGAGCAACTGCGCGCGTTGCGTATGGACGAGCAAGTGGATTTTATTGAGCAAGATAAGACGATTTCCTTGGACCCGGTAATCACCCCAAACGCCAACCAGAGTAATCCAGTTTGGGGGTTGGATCGCATTGACCAACGCAACCTACCTTTGGATAACAACTACAGCACCAATTTTGATGGCACAGGTGTGACGGCCTACGTCATTGATACAGGTGTGACAACGTCACACGTAGAGTTTGGTGGTCGTGCTCGCTCTGGCTATGACTTTGTTGATAACGATAATGACGCGTCAGACTGTAACGGTCACGGCACCCATGTGGCCGGCACTATCGGTGGTAGCCAATATGGCGTCGCTAAAAATGTCGACATTGTTGGGGTGAGAGTGCTGAGCTGTAGTGGTTCAGGCTCGACGTCCGGTGTGATTGGCGGGGTTGATTGGGTGGCATCCAATGCCAGTGGACCATCGGTGGCAAACATGAGCTTGGGTGGTGGCGTGTCTACAGCACTGGATCGCGCGGTTGCCAGTGCGGTGCAATCGGGTGTGAGCTTTATGCTGGCGGCTGGTAATTCCAATGCCGACGCCTGTAACAGCTCGCCGGCCCGTGAGCCAAGTGGCGTCACCGTGGGCTCAACAACAAGCAGCGATAGCCGCTCTAGTTTCTCCAACTGGGGCAGCTGTCTTGATGTATTTGCACCAGGCTCGCAAATCAAATCTGCCTGGTATGACGGTGGTTATCGCACCATCAGTGGCACGTCAATGGCGACACCTCATGTTGCCGGTGTTGCTGCCTTGTATTTACAAGAAAACAATAGCTTATCGCCAGCACAAGTCGAGAGCTTAATTAGCAACCGTGCTAGCGTCAATAAAATCAGTGATCCTCGTGGTTCGGTCAACAAACTCCTCTACAGCCAAGCGGATAGCAGCTGTGAGCCTGATTGTGGCCCGACGCCAGGGCCAAAAAACGAGCTCAAAAATGGCCAGCCAGTCACGGGTATTGCTGGGGCTCAAGGTGCGCAGCGCTTCTTTTACGTTGATGTTGACGCGGGGCAACGTCTAACGGTCAATATTAGCGGTGGTTCAGGCGATGCAGATTTGTATCTACGCTATGGGGCGAAACCAACCTTAAACAGCTGGGACTGCCGCCCATACAACTACGGCAATAGTGAAGTGTGTACGGTACAAAGCACACAAAAGGGTCGCTATCACGTGATGCTTAATGGTTACACTGCTTTTAACGGTGTCAGTGTGACAGCGCGATACTAATGCGCTGTCGCTAGGACGGTCGCGTTATAACCGAAACCGTTTTATGACCCAAGATGACGTTAAAGCGCGGCGAAAGTCGCGCTTTTTCTAGTCGTATTGGCGTAAGCAATCGCATAGCAAGTTGAGAAAGCCCGCTCGATCGACGGCCATGGCCACCTCGGTATTTGCGAGATTGCCTGTGACGTGATAACGGTCAACCACCGTCATTCCAGTGGTTAACGTCCCTTGTGTCTCGACACCCACCCATAGTGATTCACACTCGAAGAGCTCAGGCATCACTAGCCATGCAATGGTACAAGGATCATGGAGCGGAGAGCCGTCTAGGCGCCACTTGGGATCGCGGTGATAGCGCATAAAGAAATCAAGCCAACCTGCAACGGTCTGCGCTACGGGGTTATCGATGGCACGGATGGAAGCCACATCTTCATCTTTGACTAACGCTTGGTGGGTAACATCTAATCCAAACATGGTGATTGGGATCCCAGCGCGAAACACGCGATCAGCGGCTTCTGGATCGACATAAATATTAAACTCGGCAGCTGGTGTCCAATTGCCGAAGGTTACGCCGCCTCCCATCAACACAATTCGCTTAATCCGATTGGTTAAATCCGGGTAGGCGGCTAAGAGTAAAGCCACGTTGGTTAAGGGGCCAGTCGCGACCAAAGTAATAGGCTGGTCAGCGTCTTGAAGCACTCTGCCCATCAGGTTAACGGCATTACCGGGGTCGGCATCCATCGTAGGCTCTGGCAGCGCAGGACCATCCAAGCCCGACTCTCCGTGAACATTATCAGCAATAATGAGCTCTCGGGTAAGTGGTTTATGTGCGCCACCTGCGATAGGAATGTGTGTTTGTTGTAACAAGGTCAAAATGCGTCTGGCGTTGTAAAGGGTTTTATCTGGGGTTTGATTTCCTGCACTGGTGGTGACCGCTTTGATGTCAAGCTGGGGGAGTGCACAAGCCATCACCAGTGCAATGGCATCGTCATGGCCGGGATCGCAGTCGATAATAATGGGTTCACGCATAAGTGGGCCTATCGCTGAGTTGGAGTGCATGTTGCTCAGCACAGGATAAACGCCTTGCTACTTACAGCGTGTGATCGTCCTCGCTAATTACTAATTGCTAATCGCTTGCACGAGCGAGATGTAACAGGTGAATCATTTATCATAAAAAACTGAGATATGAGTTGTTACACATTGTCAACATGTTGCGAACGAAAATGTGGTTGTTGCATTATTTTGCAAACAATTCAATCAATCTAACTTTGGTTAATAATTTAGTGTTTAATTCCAGTTTAGTGGCTGTTTTATAGTCATATAAACTGCCATTTTGAATTTAAACTAGATTATATGACAAGTTTTTAACAAAACAATTAGGACATATACCTATTACATTTATGTGATACTTTAAGTCGAACTCGATAGTATGCAACCGCACAAAATATTATAACTAAGAGAGTTTGACGTGAACCAGACTATAGATATCTCCTCAAAAAGTGTATCGCACCGTTGGACCCAACATGATACCCATTGGGCACTGAGCTTGTTCGGTACCGCGGTGGGAGCCGGGATCCTGTTCCTTCCGATTAATCTTGGGATGGGGGGCTTTTGGCCACTCCTAATTATGGCCGTACTGGCGTTTCCGATGACGTTTATGGCTCATCGAGGCCTAGCACGTTTTGTGCTGTCGTCGCGCCACAAAGATGCCGATTTCACCGATGTCGTTGCCGAGCACTTCGGCAGCCAGGCAGGCCGTTTGATCTCCGTGCTGTATTTCCTTTCTATTTTCCCGATTTTGTTGATATATGGCGTTGGGTTGACCAATACCGTTGATAGCTTTTTGGTTAATCAACTCGGATGGGCGTCGCCAAACCGCGTCATGCTGTCTGGTGTGTTAGTCGCAGGTATGATTGCGATCATGATGGGTGGTGAGCGCCTAATGCTGCGCGCCTTCGCGGCGATGGTTTATCCGCTGGTGGCTATCTTGGCGTTTTTGTCTTTCTATCTAATACCATCATGGCAAGCGCCGAACCTAGCGATGCCCGCGATGGGAGAACTGGGAATGAATCTTTGGCTAGCGGTGCCTGTGGTGATCTTTTCGTTCAGTCACGCCGCGGCAATTTCGAGTTTTGCTAATATTCAACGCCGTCACTATGGTGATGACGCACAAGGCAAGTCAGAGCAAATTCTTAAACGCGCGGGCGTGATGTTAGTTGCCTTTGTGCTGCTGTTTGTGTTCTCGTGCGTGCTGACGCTCACTCCAGCACAAATGGCGGAAGCGAAAGCGCAAAATGTGTCAGTGCTCTCATACCTTGCTAATGTCACCCAAAATCCATTTATTGGCACTTTGGGGCCATTAGTTGCTTTCATTGCGATCACCTCTTCGTTTTTGGGCCACTTCTTGGGCGCGCGTGAGAGCCTCAATGGCCTGGTGACCAAACACAGCACATTGACCTACAAAAAGGCTGATAAACTTGGCGTGATAGTGATGTTCTTTGCCATTTGGTGGTGTGCGGTGATTAACCCCAGCATCCTCGATATGATGGGCGCATTATCTGGGCCTGTGATTGCGATGATCCTATTTATTATGCCAACGGTTGCGGCCTATAAAGTCAAAGCACTGGCACAGTATCGCGGTAAAGCGGGGACGTACTTTATCTTTGTGACTGGCATGTTGGCGATTTCGGCATTGCTTTATAATTTGATAGGCTAATGAAGAACCCGTTATAACCCGTTATAACCTGTTAAAAGCGTCCAATGGGCGCTTTTAGGCCTCTAAGCGCAAGTAAAAAACGCGATCACGGCTTCATATGGTGAGTCGTCACTACTGAATTTTATGGAGAGTGACTGACAACCCTCCCTTAAACTCTCCCTCAATAATGTACTAATAGACCACTAACAGTACTTGCTATTTTTCTTTTGTATCGCTAAAGTCTTAATATTAGTTTATTCTTATGTAAAGGTCGCTATGCTGCCTAAACGATTTTTTCCTATTGTTGCGCCTTTTTTAATGTCAGTGTTAATGGTGACATTGATGACAGCGGTAATTACGGCTGTGAATACTGGGTTAAGTGATGGGTTTGTTTGGCGTTGGGTTGAGGCTTTTATCGTCGCTTGGCCGATCGCATTCACTATTATTTTTCTCTCGTCAAAGCATGTACAGCGTTTAGCGCAGTGGTTATGCAGTCGCGATTAAAGGTCAATCGAACACGTTGAGAACGGCGCAGTTCTTACCTTGCTTTTTAGCTTGATACATAGCTTTATCGGCATCAACAATTTCACTGTGAGGCATACCATTTGGGTAGTAAGCCACGCCCAAACTGATGGTAACGGGCATAGACGGATGGTTAAATAACCCAAGGCTTTGTCTTGATATCTCGTTGCACAGTAGCTTACCTTGCGCGAGGGCGCGTTCAGCGGAGGAAAAATACTGTAGTACGGCAAACTCCTCGCCACCAATCCTCGCCACCACGGCGTCGTTGGTCAATAGACTCCGCGCTGTTTGGGCGACAAAGCAAATGACTTCATCGCCATGGGCGTGGCCAAAGCCATCGTTAAAGGCTTTGAAATCATCAATATCAAACACCATCAGAGTTATCCCCTTGATGTCGCGCATTTGCCCATATAAGCACTGATAAAAATAACGTCTGTTGTGTAGCAAGGTGAGTGAGTCGGTAATGGCTTGGTCTTGCAATAAGTCGTTGGCGGCTTGTAATGCGCGGGTTTTTTGTTTAACTGTTCTTTTCAGTAACATGATATAGCTGATCGCAATGATCACGCCAAACACGAACAGCGTTGGCAATAAATACACCGGATAGACGGTCTCGACATCGTAATACACCCAGCGGTTTAAGAGCTGCCGTTTGGTATCTTCGTCGAGCCAAGCAAACTTATTATCAATCTGGTTGAGTAATGCCGTATTCCCTTTTGCAAAACCGGCATACAACATTTCTGTATACAGGTGTCTGACAGGCACAAACAGATTTTGGTTAGTGGTGGTGTAAAGGTAATAATTAGCCACTTGTAGATCGGCGACGAAGGCTTGGATCTCTTCCGATAACGCCGCATCAAGCATGGCTTGGTTATTGCGGAAAAGCTGTAGCGTTACGTTTGGAAATTCCGTTCTCATAAACTCTTCTTCGTACCCACCTTGCACAACACCGACTGTGTGGTCGGTATCACCCGCTAACACATAATCCGCTGATACGCCCGTGAGCGCCTGGCTAAAGAATACTTGCGTATCGATGCTGAACAATGGGGTGCCGAAATCCATAAACGCTAGCCGTTCTGGCGACTGGAGTAAGCCGGCGTGAACATCGGCTTCACCGTTTCGCACAGCGTCAATAGAGTCTTGCCAGTCGGTCAAAACGAATTCAATTTGATAGCCATTGCGTTTGCCAAATTCTTTCCAAAAGTCAATCAAGATCCCTTTCGGTTGTTGATTGTCGTCAAGATAGGAAAATGGCCGCCAAGCGTGTGAGTTAGCGACTTTTAATACAGGGCTTTGTGGCTTGGATTGCTGATTCTGCTCCGCATTAAGCGCCAGGCTGATGGACAGGAGTACGCTGGCGCCCAAAACCACAATGATGTGACGAATCAACACACATAGCACCCCAGAATGACTCATAAACAACCCTTGAATCTGGTAATGAATTCAAATGACGCCGCCCAACGCATCACGTCATTATTATCAGTATATGATTAAAACCTCAGCGGCTGAGGATAAATGTCACTTTTCCCCGATACTGAGAGGATAGTATGTTGACGATGATGCAAAAAATTTCGGTAGTTTAGAGGCATGGGGTGGCGCACCGGGCGTTGCCAAGCTGCCGATGCACCACATTGTTATCCGTTACTGTTTGGCTCCGTGCTCAGCGAGGACATGAGCGTTGACTGTTTGAAACGGATACGACGCGAGGGCGCCAAAACCGGGTATTGTCTTCGCTTTGATTTTGGTATGGAGCGGCGAAGATAGACCGAGTAAAAAGCGCGTGGTCGCCGCGTGGCTTGGCGTTTCATCGCAAGCGGCGGCAAAGTGCTGACACCATGATGATAATGCTTGCACGTCGATCGCGGGTAACTCAGGACGGGGAGGTAAATGAGCAATATGTCCTTGGCATACCGAGCAGTGACCACAGGTAGTTGGTGCGTCGCGATCACCAAAGTAGTCGGCAAGGCGCTGACTAATACAGGTTGAAGAGGCCAATAAAGCCAGTAATTGGTTGATGCGGGCCAGTTCGCTCTCTTCCTTTTTAGCAAAAAGGTGATGTAATTGTTCGGCCTGCGCTTGAACATCAATCTCATGGGAGCTGACCGAAAAGACTTGCGTGGCTTGTTGGGTGGCAAGTGACAGCCAACCTTGTTCATGAAAATATTCCAGTGCTTTTAACGCGCGCTTTCTTTCTGCCCCAAAGCGTTGCCACAGTTGTTGGAAATCCATCTTGTACCAGGTTTTGGCTTTGACTGCGCATGCAAATAGCTGGGCTACAAATTCGCGCCGCTCACCCTGAAATTTAGCCGTAATGGTGTCTGGCGACGCAACACATTGGAACTTCACATCGGCAAAGTAACTGTATTGGCTGGTGATCACGCCGGCCATTTCTAAATAAACCAGCAAGGTTTTAAGCGGTAAAAGGCGAATATTATACGTCCGTGACAGGCTGTGCAGCATAACTTCCCATTGTTGACCCGCTTGTTTTATATCCTCCAGTACGCCCTGAATCGCTGCCTTGTCGGGTGTATCGCCATAGATAAAGTTTTCCAGCACATTCAGGCTAGATTGGTTGGCGAGCACAGTGCACGTAGCGTTTTCTCCGTCTCGTCCCGCGCGGCCAATTTCTTGGCTATAGTTTTCGATTGATTTAGGTAAGTCAAAATGGATGACACGCCGGATGTCCACCTTATCGACGCCCATCCCAAAAGCGATGGTCGCGACAATACACGGCGCACGGCCCGACATAAATGCCTCTTGTATTGATACACGCGTCTCGTGATTCATGCCGGCATGGTAAGCGGTCGCGGGGATATGCTGGGTTTGTAGCCACTCGGCGATATTCTCCGCGGTCTGCTGCTGGGTGACATAAATGACAGTTGGTAAATGGGGGTCGGGCTGCAACTGCTTAATTAGCGCTTGTTGTTTTTGCGCCTCTTCCACGGCGACCACATTCAGGTGTAGGTTAGGACGATAAAAGCCGGTTAACGTGGTGTTATTTGACGAAATCGCAAACTTTCGCTGCATGTCTTCAACCACTGCCGGCGTCGCAGTTGCGGTGAGAAGCAACACCTGTGGAATATTCAACTGCTCTCGGTAGGCGGGGAGTTTGAGATAATCGGGGCGAAAATTGTGGCCCCACTCAGAGATGCAGTGTGCTTCATCTACGACCAATAAAGAGATCGGGATGGGGGCAATAAATTGGCGAAAGCGTTCGTTGTTTAACCGTTCGACCGAAATCATCAGGACTTTGATGTCGCCGCGACGGATCTGCTCCATCACTTGTTTAGTTTGCTCGGGAGTCTGTGTGGAATCAATGGTAGCGGCGGCAATGCCTTTGCGGCGCATAAATGCGATTTGATCATGCATTAATGCTAGCAAAGGTGAAATCACTAGGGTTAAGTGGGGCAGTTGCGTGGCGGGTAGTTGATAGCACAATGACTTACCCGCACCGGTAGGAAAAATCGCACAGGCCGACTCCCCTTGCATTATCTGAGAAATCACCGACTCTTGTCCTGCCCGAAATGATGAAAACCCAAAAACGTGCTCAAGTGCTTGTGCCAACATACCGTCTTTCCCCTATTTTTAACCCAGTGTCTGTTTTTGAACAGGCGGGAAAAGGTATCGGCTATGTGCCGAGGTTGCAAGCACAGGCGGTATGCGTGCGAGCGGCCCCATTATCTTCAATAAGTGGGGCCGATCTTTTCTTAACGGATGCGAGAGCTATCACAGCGCCTCAATCAGTGCCGCGATCTCATCCCACCTTTGCTCATCAATCAACTTGCCGGGCACCATCCAGGTGCCGCCGCATGCGAGCACCGAGGGCAACGCGAGATAATCACTCACATTCGCCTCACTCACGCCGCCGGTTGGCATGAAGCTGACGGGGTACACGGCAGATAATGCTTTTAACATCGCAATGCCGCCCGACGCTTCCGCGGGGAAAAACTTCAACGTATCAAGCCCAAGTTCCATGGCTTGCTCGACTAAACTGGGGTTATTGATACCGGGGATGATAGGAATGCCGCGTTGCTGGCAATGTTTCACTGTGGTGGGGTTGAGCCCAGGGCTGACAATAAAATCGGCGCCTGCGTCAATCGCAGCGTCGACTTGGGTAGTGGTGAGTACCGTACCCGCACCTATGAGCATATCGGGGTACGCATCGCGCATGAGACGAATAGCACGGGCAGCCGCGTCAGTGCGAAAGGTAACTTCAGCGCACGGTAGACCATTATCTACCAAGGTTTTGGCAAGCGGCACGGCATCATCCGCATTGTTAATCGCAATCACTGGCACGATGCGAATTGCCTTAAGGCGTTGATTCAGTTCAGTCATGGGGGTCCCTTACAGTAAAATGCTTAATAGCGCAACGATAACAAACGCGATGGTTCCGAGCAGGGTTTCCATCACAGTCCAAGTTTTAAGTGTGGTTTTTTCATCCATTTCGAGCAGGCGCGACACCAACCAAAAGCCCGAGTCGTTGAAATGCGATAAAACGGTGGCTCCACCTGCAATCGCGATGACAATAAAACATAAATCCAATTGAGATAAACCCACAGTGTGCGACACCGTAGGCGCGATGAGTGCTGCTGTGGTGGTGAGAGCAACGGTGGCAGAGCCTTGTGCAACGCGCAAGCAGGTAGCAATCACAAATGCTGCCAATATTATCGGCATGCCCGTGTCTGACAGCATGGTGGCGAGTGCTTGACCGATACCGCTCGCGCGCAAGACGCCACCAAACATGCCGCCCGCGCCAGTGACCAAAATCACCGCACAAATTGGCGCTAACGAATCGGTACACAGTTTTTCCATTTTACTCTTACCCAGTTTTTGGCCAAAGACCAACAAACAGGTCAATAGGGTGATGAGCAGTGCAACTGGAGTTTTACCCAGCATACGCAAAAAACCGACCCAAGTGCTTTCCCCGTTAACCATACCCGCGACACTGAGTGCGTTCAGACCCGTATCGAGGAAAATAAGCAGTACAGGGAGCAATAAAATCATCAATACAGTTGAAAAGGCGGGGTAATCCTTTTTGCTTTTAAACATGACCTCGGTGTTTAAAAACGCTTTCGCGAGTGGGATGTTGAATTTCTTGCCGGCATACAGGCCAAACAAGTAGCTACCCAAATACCAAGTAGGAAACGAAACCAGGAGCCCGACCACCAAGAGTAGGCCCATGTCTGCGCCAAGTAAATCTGAGGCAGCAACGGGGCCGGGATGTGGGGGGACAAAGGTATGCATAACCGCAAATGCCCCTGCGACAGGTAGGGCGTATTTTATCGGTGAGCCACCTAAGCGTTTTGCGACGCTAAACATGATTGGCATCATCACAATCAGCCCCGCGTCGAAAAAGATAGGAAAGCCAAACAGTAAAGAGGCAATACCGAGTGCTAGCGGGGCACGGGCTTCGCCAAACCGAGCGATCAGTGTATCGGCCAAGACATTTGCACCGCCGGTGACTTCGAGAATTTTGCCTATCATGGCACCCAGCCCGACGAGTAAGGCAACCGACGCGAGGGTATTGCCAAAACCCGTCATCATGGTTGGCACCACGTTATCGATAGGGATTCCGGTGGTGAGTGCTGTGGCCAAGCTGACCAACGTCAGCGATGCAAAAGCATGTACCTTAAGCTTCATTATTAGGAGTAATAACAACGCGATAGCGCCCAATGCTATCAAGAGTAAGGTGGTGGGTTCAGGGCTTTGTGCGAGTAGTTCCATGGCTCACCTCTTCATACCAAGATGTTTTGTGTTAAACGTCACAAAGTTAAAAGTTACCGGTAACATGTTACCGGTAACCACACTAAGATAAAGACAATTATTGAATGCATGACCAAAAATGAGATCTAGTTAAAATCTCGCTAAGGAGTCGGTATGGAAATGGGTAGTGTGATTGTGATGGGCGTGAGTGGTTGTGGAAAAAGTACCCTAGGTGCGAAGTTGGCACAGCATTTGGGGGCCAAGTTTATCGATGGTGATGACTTACACCCTCGCGCAAATATCGAGAAAATGGCATTAGGACACCCCCTCAACGATAAAGACCGGGAGCCTTGGCTTGAGAGGATCCGTGATGTCGCGTTTAGTTTGGAGCAAAAAAATGAATTCGGTGTCATCGTTTGCTCTGCCCTTAGACGTCAATACCGGGACAGGCTTCGAGAGGGAAATAAGAGCGTCACTTTTCTTTTTCTAGATGGTAGCTATGAGTTAATTCTTGAACGTTTGCGAGCGCGTAAAGGCCACTTCATGAGAACCGAAATGCTTGACAGTCAATTTGCCGCTTTAGAAAAACCGACGGGTATTGAATCAGACGTGATTTCTGTTGATATCAACCGAGACATCGAATCCTTAACAAAGTACGCCGCGTGTCTCATTATTCGTAACCAAGAGGTAGCTTGATGATGCATCCTAAAGTTGAGGCGGTGACTAACGAGCTACGCCAACGCAGCGAATCTGCGCGCACCGCATTTTTACGCCAAACCCAGTGGCAAGTCGAGGCAGGTAAGACGCGAGCAAGCTTGTCTTGTGGCAACATCGCGCATGCGGTCGCCGCATCGTGCCAGCAAGACAAACAGCAGATGCTGGATATGACCACTGCCAATGTGGCGATTATCAGTGCCTATAACGACATGCTTAGCGCTCACGCACCTTATGCTTACTACCCTGATCAGATCAAAGCCGCCTTGCAGCCATTGGGCCACACGGCGCAAGTGGCAGGCTGTGTGCCTGCGATGTGTGATGGGGTGACGCAAGGCCAGCCAGGGATGGAGATGTCGTTGTTTTCACGTGATGTGATTGCTCAGGCAACTGCGATATCGTTAAGTCATAATGTGTACGATGCCACACTGTTGCTTGGCGTATGCGATAAAATTGCGCCGGGGCAACTGATGGGCGCGCTTACCTATGCACACTTACCGACGTTATTTGTGCCCTCTGGCCCGATGCCCACGGGCTCAACCAACGAGGAAAAAGTGGCCGTGCGTCAAGCATATGCAGCCGGTGACATCGGAAAAGAGGCATTATTGGCGATGGAATGTCAGGCTTATCACAGCCAAGGGACCTGCACCTTCTACGGCACGGCCAACACCAATCAACTGGTGCTTGAAGCTATGGGATTAATCCTTCCCGGCGCTGCGTTTGTCGCCCCTAACTCGGCGTTGCGCCAAGCGTTGACTTGCTATGCTGCGACAGCGTTAGCATCCCAGTGTACGGGAAGTGCGACATTCCGAGCCCTCGCCGATGTGGTGACGGAAAAAAGCGTTATTAATGGCGTGGTCGCGTTGTTGGCTTCAGGCGGCAGCACCAACCATACCATCCATTTGGTGGCCATGGCGCGGGCAGCAGGGATTAAACTAACGTGGGAAGATATTGATGCGTTATCCCATGTGGTTCCCTTATTGACTCGAATGTATCCTAACGGCCCGGCTGATATTAATGCTTTTGAAGCGGCCGGAGGCGTCCCCACTCTGATGACTCACTTACATGCGCTAGGGTTATTGCATGCCGATACCTTGCCTGCCGTTGGCCAATTTAGCGACCAATTGACTACTCCACGATTAGATCAGGGGCAGCTTGTTTGGGAAGCCGCCACACCATCAACCGACACAGGGGTGATAGCTGCTCCCGGCTCGTATTTCAGCTCAACCAGTGGATTACGCATGCTATCTGGCAATATGGGCAACGCGGTGATCAAAGTCTCCGCGGTTGACCCCGCGCATCGCGTAGTTTGTGCGCCCGCACGCGTATTTGATTGTCAGCACGAGGTCGAACGGGCTTATCAAGATGGTGAACTCAACCACGATGTAGTGGTAGTGGTGCGCTTTAATGGCCCCGCCGCCAATGGCATGCCAGAACTTCATAAACTCATGCCTATTCTCGGCAATGTGCAAAAAATGGGTTATCAGGTCGCATTGGTAACAGATGGCCGGTTATCCGGCGCGTCAGGCAAAGTCCCTGCGGCTTTGCATGTTTGTCCGGAAGCCATGCATGGCGGTGCGCTGGCGTCCATTCAAGACGGCGATCTGATCACATTAGACGCCAATACTGGCATATTGACCTGCGATGCTGACTTCTCCCAGCGTCCTGTGGCAGAACCGCCCCAAGCGACCAATACATGGGGACGTGATTGGTTTGCAGCTGCGCGTCAGCAGGTGTCACGCGCTGACGAGGGGGCGACCTATTTAATTCCGTGATCGCCCAGCAAGCCGAGATGCTTATGCGCTGTCACCATTCCGCGAAGAAGAATTGTAGGGAGAATAAAGTCGAGAGGCGATATCTTGAGACATTTTTCCCTATTTGCTTTATACAAACGGGTTCTCGCATAGTGTGAGGTAGCGACTCACATCACCCGATTGAACCGGGCAGACGGACTCTGTCGATTTTTCTTTTTGGAGTTGCAGTCGCTGACAGTTATGGTGGTCCGGTGAAAAGTGTATCCATACGCTATCCATGGTCAAGGTGTTGGCAAGGTAATAAACGTGCTGACGATGATCAGCCACATTGGTCCAAATGGTGTAAGACGCTTTTTCTGTGTGATAAGGGTTAAAATTAACAGGAACGGAGCACGTAGCTACGAGCGAACGTGCTTGATAAACCGCTTCACGCTGGTTTTGCGCGGGCTGGCTAAAGGTTAAGTAATAGCTGGCTCGCTCAAAACGTTGCGTAGCACTGTTGCCGCCAGGAGCTGAATAAACAGGGTGAGCAATAGGATTCTTGGGGTCAAGTCCCCATGCATAAGTCCAGTAAGCCTTCAGCGTTTGTTGCGTTTTATAGTCGGGTTGGTTAGTGACAACGGTATCGTCATGGCTTTCATAGAGTTGAAAAACGCCGTCTCGCACTTCGATAACTCCGGCATTTCCGTCAGCATCGGAGAGTGATAGGTGCAAATGGGAGTCGGTTTCCGATGTATCAGGTAAGCGCTCTGAAACGATGGTGATCGTGTTTGAAGTAAAAAACTGAATCGCTTGATGAACGTTGGCAAAACAATCCAATACAAACTGCACCCAGCGGTTAGCACTCAAAAATTGTCCGTCTCCGGTTGCCGGCCCGTAACTGACATCTGAATCATATAGGCCATTCACGGCTAATCCGGCTTCGTTGAGGCCGTCCACTGCGGCATAACCTTGCTTGTCACTACCCATGACAGTGACCAGGCTTGCGTATTCCGAGCGCCATTGTAGTACCTGCTGCTTACGAATACCGAGCTGGCTAGCAGACTTCGCGTCCAGTCCTCGACTTTTCATACCTTTTGGGAAACGATAGAGATAGGTATTAATGGGCCAAAACCAGTCCATGTTGCGCGCAGTGATAGGATATTGTGGATTAAGGTTATTAAAGATGCGTGTGCACATACCATTGATGCCTTTGTTATTAACATGTTAATCAATCCAGGCTATGATAGCTGATGTTAAAAAATTGGCCTATATGAGAATGAACAATGGAAGTGAGTGAGCTCAACAGCAGTTCTCGGTTGCGCCTCAAAGTGCTTAAAGGATTAAGCCTGGGAGTGGGTGGTTTAGCAGTCTTGGTGGCGATCGGTAATATTCTTGTTAGTCAAAGCTATGTCTATGCGTCATTTGTGATGCTGTACGCGCTTTACTCTTGGCACGTGTATCGACAAACCTCTAAGACGACCATTTTTAATGGCCACAAATACATTATGTCGGTCAGTCTGACGGTATTGGTGATAGCGGGAACGGTTTTGAAGCCAACGGACACTGGCGTGTTCTTCTGGACGTTAGTGTTCCCTATTATTTATTACCTACTGTTAGGGCACAAAGCGGGGTTTTTGGCTACCGTGTCTTTATTTCTCATCCAAATGGTTAATATCGCTTTTCAGTTTGATACTGAGCAGTATTTCGACATGATAACCATGATGCTTAACTTTTCGTTTTGTTACGTCACCATTGCCGTTGTCTCGCATGCCTATGAAATTAATCGCGTACTGGCGGAAAACAAACTGAGTAAACTGGCGACTTGTGATCCGCTAACCGGAGCTAATAACCGCCTCGCGTTAAAGCATCGCTATCAAGCGTTACAAGATCAGCAGGCCGAGTTTCATCTTTTGGTGCTGGATATTGATCATTTTAAAGCGGTTAATGATGAATATGGCCACGATGGCGGCGATATTGTGTTGCAAGCGGTGGTGAACACCATGGTCGACGTCGCGGGGAGTGACAATGTATTCCGGCAAGGTGGTGAGGAGTTTTGCCTTCTTTTAGAGGGTGTTTCTCACCATGATGCGTTGGCGGTGGCAGAGCGAATCCGCAAGCGTATTGCGAAAACCCCCATTTTTTATCAGCAGCGCGCCATTCCAGTTACGGTCAGTATCGGGGTCACGCAAAGCGAGGCATCAAAATGTGCGCAAGAAATCAATCGCCAAGCAGATGCGAATTTGTATGCGGCTAAAGCGGGTGGTCGGAATAAAGTGGTGGCGTGAAAGGGTTAAGGCGCCACTTTGCCACGCAGGGCTTTGGTTTGGCTCTTACGTTTTTTAGCATCCACGCGGCGTCGCTGTGAAGCCTTGGTGGGTTTAGTGGGTGTACGTTTTTTCTGCTCTACCATCGCGGCTTTGATCAATGCTTGCAAGCGCTCTAGCGCATCCTCTCGGTTTAGCTCTTGGGTGCGGTAGTTTTGCGCTTTTATCACCACGACGCCCTCTTTGGAGATGCGCGAATCAGACAGAGCCATTAATCTGGCTTTGTAGGCATCAGGCAGCGACGAGGCTTGGATATCAAAGCGTAGATGGATGGCGCTCGATACTTTGTTGACGTTTTGCCCGCCTTTCCCTGCGGCGCGAATGGCCGTGAGCTCAATCTCATTGTCGGGAATCGCCACCTTATTCGATAGGGTGAGCATACAACCTCTTATGCATGAAGAAAGAGCGCAGTGTACACAGAGTAAGGCCTGTGGCGCAAATAGACCGGCAGGCCAGGGCGGCTGGTTGGTGAGTCATCACGTTAGGGGAGATCAAATACCAGTGCTTGACTGGTTTCGTTGCCCTTATTGCTGAAGGTTAGATGAGGGACATCTTCAATTTTTGCGCCATCGCCGGGGGCCAGAGATGTCGTTTCAACGTCGAGCGTGCCCGCGACCTGATGCACATAGGCATGGCGTCCTGCCTCCAATGACAAGGTAACCGATTCACTGGGCGGCAGAATCAGCTGTAGCAAACGCGCATCTTGTTTGATGCGTAAGGTGCCATCTTCCCCAGTTGGGGTCGCGATGATGGTAGAGCCAGCCTGCTTACCAAAATCTTTTTGCTGATAACCCGGCTCCCCACCTTGCTCATTGGGCTCAATCCAAATTTGTAGAAAGCGCAAGGCTTGGGTTGATGAGGCATTATACTCGCTATGATAAATACCACGCCCAGCCGACATCAGTTGGAACTCGCCAGCCGGTAGGGTTTGTCGGTTGCCTTGACTGTCTTTGTGCTCTATTTCCCCTTCCAGCACCAGACTGATGATTTCCATATCACGGTGTCCGTGGGTATCAAAGCCTGCGGCGGGCGAGACGATATCATCATTGATCACACGCAGTGCAGAGAAGCCCATATGATGAGGATCGTAATAGCTACCAAATGAAAAAGTATGGCGGCTTTGTAGCCAGCCAAAGTTGGCCTGACCGCGATCGCTGGCATGACGGACGGTAATCATAATGCTTCTCCTCACTGACTCGATGTTGAACAGCGGTGACGCTGAACAATAGCTGCAGTGTATAAACAAAAACGCCGTGCGAACACGGCGTAACATTGAGCATCTTGTTCTAAAAAGTTGAATAATCCTAGCTTAATAACGCACTACAAGGTTTTATGTGGCCCAAAGCACTCATAATGGAAGTGTTCGTCAGGGACGCCAAGGTCTCGGAGTTGAGTTTGAATATGACCCATAAAGCCAACAGGGCCGCAGAGATATACCTGTACCGTGGCTGGGCTGAACGTATTGCTCACCGCAGTGAGATCCATCCATCCGGTATGATCAAAGTCTTGTCCAAGCGTATCCGTGGGTTGAGGTTGGTTATACCAAATGTGCGTCTGAATATGCGCGTGCTGACGCGCGAGGGTGCGGACAGAATGATTGAAAGCATGCAGTTTGCTGTTCTCGGTAGCATGCAGCCAAGTGACGGGCGCGTCATGTTCGGTCAGGCTTTGTAACATCGCCAACATTGGCGTTACGCCCACCCCGCCAGAAATTAATACCACGGGTGTATCTTGATCCACGTTCAGTTTGAGATCGCCGGCCGGTGGGGTGAGCATCACAGTGCCACCAACGGCCAACTCATCATGTAAGTAATTGGAGACCTGACCTTGTGGTTCCCGTTTTACCGAGATCTGATAATGCTGGCCGTTAGGCGCATGTGACAAACTGTATTGGCGAATTTCTTGATGTTCAAAGCCGGTATGATTAACGACAATGCCAATATATTGCCCGGCCGTAAAAGGCGCGACGGGCTGACCATCTTGAGGGGCAAACACAAAACTGGTGACCTGTTCACTTTCAGGACGTTTTTCAATCAAAGTAAAGGCTCGCTGCCCTTGCCAGCCACCGATTTGGGCGTGGCTACCTTCATAAAGCTGCTGCTCTTTGGCGATAAATACATCCGCGAGCACTTGGTAGGCTTCAGCCCACGCATCGAGCACGGCTTGTCCCGGTGAAAGTAGCTCATCAATGGTAGCCAATAAATGCTGACCGACAATCGGATAGTGCTCAGCTTGGACCAGCAAGCTGGTATGTTTGTGAGCAATCTTCTCTACCGCACCCAGTAAAGCAGGCAAGTTGTCAATGTTCTGTGCATAGGCACAAATCGCGTTAAACAGTGCTTCCCGCTGATCGCCATTTTGCTGGTGGCGGAGGTTAAAAATATCCTTTAACTCGGGGTGATGGTGGAACAGTCTTTGGTAAAAGTGGGTTGTCAGCTTCGGGCCAGTTTCGGCGAGTACAGGGGCAGTTGATTTAACAATATCAATGGTTTGTTGGCTTAACATCAGCATCTCTCTAAACATGTATATTTAATGCATGTTTTAAGTTGTATCTCAAATATATCTTTTAATCAATAGAAGACTTACAATTCGGCCAAGCAGCAAGAGGCGCACATGCAACTAACCAGCTTTACAGATTACGGACTTCGCACCTTGATTTTTCTGGCTTCCTTGCCAGAGGGTGAGCTCACCAACATTACCGAGGTGACACGCTTGTTTGGGGTGTCGCGCAATCATATGGTGAAAGTCATCAACCGTTTAGGGCAGTTAGGATATATTCAAACGGTGCGCGGGAAGAACGGGGGGATTCGTCTACTGCAAGCGCCGACCGCGATCACGGTGGGGCAAGTGGTACGCGACCTTGAACCGTTGGAACTCGTCAATTGCTCGGTTGAGTTTTGTCATATCACCCCAGCGTGCCGTTTAAAAGAGCGCTTAGCAAAAGCCAAGCAAGCCTTTTTAGAGGAGTTGGATGCATGCACCATCGATGCGCTTATCAACGACAATCGCGAGTTAATGATCCTGCTCACCCGCCCCTAAATGTGCAAGGACAGCACTAAGTAGAGCTTATGGCCAATTCCGCTTCAACACACACAGCTTCGACACCATCTGCCTCAAATCGCAACAGTAAAAATCTGACGGTTCTGTGGGAGCTGATTGCGTTTATTCGTCCTTATCGCTGGCAAGTGAGTGCGGCCTTGTTGGCCTTGGTGTTTACTGCATCGTTAACGCTGTCGGTCGGACACGGCGTTCGGCTTTTGATCGACCAAGGCTTTGCACAGCAATCACTGGTTGAGCTGGGGAATGCGGTACAGTTTATTTTGCTGATCACGGTATTAATCGCGATTGGCACCTTCTTCCGCTTCTATTTGGTGTCGTCAGTGGGTGAGCGGGTCAGTGCCGATATTCGCCAAGCGGTGTTTGATCATGTAATTGGCTTGCATCCGAGCTATTTTGAAACCCACGGCAGTGGCGAAATCATGTCGCGGATCACCACAGATACCAGCCTGCTGCAAAACATCATTGGCTCCTCTTTTTCCATGGCGATGCGCAGTGCGCTGATGTGTGTGGGCGCGATCATCATGCTGTTTGCCACCAATATTAAACTGACCTTGATTGTGCTGGCCTCCGTACCATTTATTTTGGTGCCAATACTTATCTATGGCCGTCGTGTGCGGGCGTTGTCGCGGCAAAGCCAAGATTCGATGGCGGATGTAGGCAGCTATGCCGGCGAAGCCATCACCAATATTAAAACCGTGCAAAGCTTCGCGGTAGAAGATCACGCCAAAGCCGCCTTTGGGCAAGAGGTGGAGCGTGCATATCACATCGGACGCGAGCGCGTAAAACAAAGAGCCATTCTTATTTCTGGCGTGATCGTGATTGTGTTCAGCGCTATTACCGGCATGTTATGGGTCGGCGGGCGCGATGTGATTCAAGGCACCATATCGGCAGGCGATTTGGGCGCCTTTGTATTTTTCGCCATCATGGTTGCCTCTTCCATGGCCACCTTGTCGGAAGTGATGGGGGAGTTGCAGCGCGCGGCAGGCGCAACAGAGCGCTTGGTGGAGCTTTTACACGTGCAAAGCCATATTCGTACTCCCGCCACCTCGCTGAGTGTCGATGCCCAATCATTAAGCAACGATATTCGTTTTGAAGCGGTGCACTTTCATTATCCCACGCGTCCCCATCAAGCAGCGATTGATGCGTTGAGCCTTGTGATTCAGCCCGGTGAAGTCGTCGCCTTAGTCGGACCGTCGGGGGCGGGAAAAACCACCGTATTTGAATTACTGCAACGCTTTTATGATCCGCAGTCAGGCGCGATTAGGCTGGGCGGGCAAGATATTCGTCGCTTATCCCCGCAAGCGTTGCGCCAACAAATGGCACTGGTGCCACAACAACCCGCTCTGTTTAGCGATGATGTAATAGGCAATATTCGCTACGGCAGGCCAGGCGCCAGTGAGCACGCCGTCAAAGCGGCGGCGATTCAAGCGCACGCCGATGGGTTTATTCAGCAATTACCGGACGGCTACAACAGCTTTTTGGGTGAGCGAGGCGTGCGGCTTTCGGGTGGGCAACGGCAGCGAATCGCGATTGCCCGCGCGATTCTCAAGGACCCGCGAATTTTATTGCTCGATGAAGCCACCAGCGCCCTTGATAGCGAAAGTGAGCATGCGGTTCAGCAAGGCTTGGCGGCTTTAATGCGTGACCGCACTACCTTGATTATCGCTCACCGCTTATCGACCATTCAGCATGCTGACCGCATTGTCGTGATGGATCAAGGCAAGCTTGTTGATGTAGGCAGCCATACCGACCTGCTGGCACGCTGCCCTCTGTACCAACGCTTGATAAAACGGCAGTTTAGCCATGTCTCAAATGGCTAAGCGTTGTTTTCTAATTCTTTGATTTGTTTGTCAATCTTTTCTGCTTCTTCGGTGAGCAGTGAATAACCACGGATGTCGCCGTTGCGCTGCGCCTGAAAGGCTTGTTGTTGCTTAGCTTCGTACTGCTTTTTAAGCTTTTTAACCGGATTCGGCTTTAAAAATGAGAGCATGTCGCGTCCTTTGTTGATAACTGACATGCTCCATTACGGTGTAAGGGTGGGCTTGGATGATAAGCGGCCTTTGTTTAGCGGCTCAAAGTGAGTGCGCGATAAAACCTTGTGCAGGAATGTCAGCGATTAATCATTAAAAAAGTCATTAATGATCGCTTGGTACTCTCCGGTGGCTTTCATGTCTGCTAACGCTTGATCAAATTGGTCACGTAGGGCTGATAATTCTTGCGCTTTAGAAAAGGCAATGTAACTAGGGGTGTCTTCAATAGGATGGGGATTGATCTCGACAACATCCTTCATATCGAGCTGGTTAACCAGGGCGCGTGCGCCAAAATGGTTGCTGAGCCACAAGCGTGCTCGGCCACTTTCCAACATCCGAAGGCACTGTGGTGCGCGAGTCAGGCGGAAAACCTGATCGAATTGATTTTGCGCCAAGGCAGCATCCATCCGGCTGCCGTAACTGACTTGGTTGATCACACAGACGGAGTAAGCGCCAAAATTGAACGATTGAATCGCATCTTCAGAGAGACTGACATCGGGGCGATGAACAAAGCGGATCCCTTGTTGAAATAAAACCTGCTGAGAGTAATCGAGAAACGCTTCGCGCTCAGATGTTTTGAAAATGGTGAATATGCCATCTGCTAAGCCAGTTCGGACCTGATAGAGTGCTCGCGCCCATGGCAGCACTTCAATCTCGACATCATAACCGAGCTTGGCAAAAGTTTGGCGTACAACTCGTACCGCCACACCATCAAGGGAGCCGTCTGAAGTCTGAATATAGGGCGGGTATTCGAGCGTGACTAAACGCACAGTTGGCGTAGCCGCATGGACCAAGCCGGTCATTCCCAACAGCAGTATCACCAACAGCACGCGTACAACAGGGCGTCGACATGAACTCAGCAAGGCTTAATCACTCTCAGTGAAAAGGTGTATTGCCTTAAGTTTAGCCAGCAAGCAGTAAGACGGGAGAAAATTTCGCTAAGACTGGCTGTTGCGAAGAACGACATTAGCCGATAAAACGGGGCAATAAAAAAGGCGAACCGAGCGGCTCGCCTTTCGTTTATCAAGTTAGTTTCTAACTTGGTTATCTGTGACTAGTGGATTACTCATCCATATAGTTTTCAATGCTAGGGCAAGAGCAAATCAGGTTGCGGTCGCCGTAGACATTATCGACACGGTTGACCGATGGCCAGTATTTGCTTGCCTTGTTATGGGCGGATGGGAAGCAAGCCAGCTCACGGGAATAGGTGTGAGACCACTCGTCTGCCATCAGATCCGCTTGGGTGTGAGGCGCGTTGACCAATGGGTTGTCTTCCAGCGTCCACTCACCGTCTTGCACCTTGGCAATTTCCTCGCGAATGGCAATCATGGCATCACAGAAGCGATCCAACTCTTCTTGGCTTTCACTTTCGGTCGGTTCAACCATCAGAGTACCCGCGACCGGGAATGACATGGTCGGCGCGTGGAAGCCATAATCCATCAAGCGTTTGGCGATGTCTTCTTCGCTGATGCCGGATGCCTCTTTGAGTGGGCGAATGTCGATAATACATTCGTGCGCAATGCGTCCGTTTTTACCGCGATAAAGCACGGGGTAGTAGGGGCGCAAACGCTCCATCACATAGTTGGCACTGAGAATCGCTAACTCGGTCGCGCGCGTGAGGCCTTGTTCACCCATCATGGCAATGTACGCCCATGAAATAGGCAAAATCGAGGCGCTACCCATTGGTGCAGCTGAGACGGCAAATTGGTCACCTTGCTCCACATGACCGGGGAGGAAAGGCGCAAGGTGCGATTTCACGCCAATTGGCCCCATGCCCGGGCCGCCACCACCGTGGGGAATACAGAAGGTTTTGTGCAGGTTGAGGTGCGAAACGTCTGAGCCAATGTAGCCCGGTGTGGTCAGCCCCACTTGCGCATTCATGTTGGCGCCATCCAAGTAAACTTGACCGCCAGCCTCGTGTACCAGCTCGCACACTTGCTGCACGGTTTCTTCGTACACACCATGTGTCGATGGATAGGTGATCATAATGCATGAGAGCGCATCGCGATGTTTGTCGATTTTAGCTTTCAGATCGTCAATGTCGATGTTGCCATCGTCATCACAGCCAACTACCACCACTTTCATCGAGACCATCGCCGCGGAAGCAGGGTTGGTACCGTGGGCAGAGCTTGGGATCAAGCACACGTTGCGGTGACTGTCGCCACGGCTTTCATGGTAGCGCTGAATCGCGATTAAGCCCGCATACTCCCCTTGTGCACCTGAGTTGGGTTGCATGGAGATCTCATCGTAGCCGGTGATTTCACACAGCATGTCACGCAGTGATTTACCCAGTGTTTGATAACCTTTGGCTTGCTCCAATGGCACAAACGGGTGCAGGGCACCAAATTCTGGCCAGGTGACGGGGATCATCTCGGCCGCGGCATTCAGCTTCATGGTACAGCTGCCCAATGGGATCATACCGTGGGTAAGGGAGAAGTCTTTGTTTTCCAACGCCTTCATATACCGCATCAGCTTGGTTTCACTGTGATAGCGGTTAAAGACGGGGTGCGTTAGGTATGCACTGGTGCGGCGGCATGCGGCAGGGATCGCGGCAAATTCATCGGCTTCAATATCGCTCGCCACGCTTTCTGCATTGCCTTGACCGGTGAGCGCGGTAAGCAATTGATTGACCTCTGCCAGCGTGCTCGCTTCATCGAAACTCACGCCCAGTTGGCCATTTAATTTACGCAAGTTAAAGCCGGCATCCTGTGCTTTTTGATACAAGGCGTCGGTTTGCTCGCCTGTGTTGAGCGTCACGGTATCAAAGAAGCTGTCGTGAGCAAGGCTCAACCCAGCCGCTTGTATCGATTTGGCGAATAGCGCGGTGAGGTGATGCACTCGGCGAGCAATTTTCTTCAAGCCTTCAGGGCCGTGATACACCGCGTAAAAAGCGGCCATGTTGGCGAGCAAGGCTTGAGCGGTACAAATATTGGAGGTCGCTTTTTCACGGCGAATATGTTGCTCACGCGTTTGCATCGCCATGCGCAGAGCTTGATTGCCTTTGCTATCGACCGATACGCCAATCACGCGGCCGGGCATGGTGCGTTTGAGCTTGTCGCGTGTCGCCATAAAGGCGGCGTGTGGACCACCGTAACCCATGGGTACACCAAAGCGTTGTGCGGAGCCAATCACCACATCCGCGCCCATTTCACCCGGCGCTTTGAGCAAAGTGAGTGAAAGCAGATCGGTAGCAACCGCGACCAGCGTCTTCTTGCTTTGCGCTTCCGCGATCAGCGCGCTGAGATCGCGCACTTCACCCGTGGTGCCCGGGTACTGGAGCAGGGCGCCAAATACGTCGTGCTGGTTCAGTTTGTCGATGTCATCAACAATGATGTCAAAGCCTAAGAAGTTGGCGCGCGTTTTAATCACATCCAAGGTTTGTGGGTGCACGTCGCTGGCAACAAAAAAGGCGTTGCCTTTGTGCTTGCCGCCACGCTTACACAGGGTCATGGCTTCCGCAGCCGCGGTGGCTTCGTCGAGCAGCGACGCGTTGGCCAAATCCATCCCCGTTAAGTCCATCACCATTTGCTGGAAGTTCAGCAAGGATTCGAGTCGGCCTTGCGAGATCTCGGGCTGATACGGGGTATAAGCCGTGTACCAACCCGGGTTTTCCAACACATTGCGTAAAATAGGCGGTGGAGTATGTGTGTGATAGTAACCTTGGCCGATCAGGCTGCGCTTAATGGTATTTTGCGCGGCAATGTCACTTAGCTCAGCCAGCATCTGGGTTTCGCTTTTGGGGGCGCTGAGGTTAAGGGGCTGAGGTAAGCGGATGTCAGCAGGGACAGTTTCTTCAATCACGTGCTCTAAGCTAGTGGCGTTGATCGCCGCTAACATCGCATTTTTCTGATTGGTATCGGGGCCATTATGGCGCGCGATAAAATCATTATCGGCCACCAGGCTATCGAGTAAACGAGTCTGCGTCATGGTATTCGTCCTGAATTAGTCGTCGATTGCGGCGGTATAGGCGTCCGCGTCCATCAGATGATCCAAGTTGGTGTCGTCTGCCAGCTTAATCTTGGCAATCCAGCCGCCCTCAAAAGGTTCTTCGTTGACCAGTTCTGGGCTATCTTCCAGATCTTCATTAATGGCGACCACTTCACCATCAACCGGCGCATAAATATCTGATGCGGCTTTTACCGACTCCACCAATGAAAAGCCTTCACCTTTTTCAGTACTGTCACCCACCTCAGGTAGATCGACAAACACGACATCGCCAAGTAGGCCTTGGGCATGATCGGTGATCCCCATAGTGACAGTGCCATCGCCATTGTCTTTGACCCACTCATGGCTTTCAGAAAACTTTAGTGTCGCGTCCATTTGTTACTCTCCTGCTTTAATACGAGCTGCTCAATCGTTGAGCGATTTACAATGTAAATTAAGACGGCGTCTGGGGGATCACACCGCCTCCTATGTCTTGTTTGCGCTGGTTGCAATCGTGATAGACGACGCAGCGGTTATTCCAAGAGTTGCTTCATACCAGTTATCATTGGCGATAAAGCGGGAAACGAGCACACAGCTGCTGTACTTCTTTACGCACGCGTGCCTCAACCTCGGCGTTGCCTTCTGGTGCCTCGACTAAGGCATCGAGCACGTCCCCAATCCATTGACCAACTTGGTGGAACTCCTGGGTACCAAATCCGCGGCTGGTACCCGCGGGGGTGCCGAGGCGAATGCCGGAGGTGATCATGGGTTTTTCGGTATCGAAAGGGATGCCGTTCTTGTTACAGGTGATTCCAGCGCGCTCGAGCGCCTGCTCCGCTTGGTTGCCTTTTAGGCCTTTGGGGCGCAAATCAACCAACATCAGATGAGTATCGGTGCCGCCGGTGACGATGTCACAGCCACGTGTTTGTAGGACCTCGGCCAGGACTTTGGCGTTAGCAACTACTTGATCAATATACAATTTAAACTCAGGCTCTAGCGCCTCACCAAATGCGACGGCTTTAGCCGCAATCACATGCATTAATGGACCGCCTTGCAGGCCGGGAAACACCGCCGAATTGATCTTTTTGTTGATGTCTTCGTGATTGGTCAGGATCATGCCACCGCGCGGGCCACGCAGGGTTTTATGGGTAGTGGTGGTGACCACATGCGCATGAGGTAGTGGCGAGGGATGGGCGCCGGTGGCCACTAGGCCAGCAATGTGTGCCATGTCGACCATTAAATAGGCACCCACTTCATCGGCAATGGCACGGAAACGAGCGAAGTCAATATGGCGAGGGATCGCACTGCCCCCGGCGATGATCATCTTCGGTTGATGTTCACGAGCCAGCACTGCGACTTCATCGTAATCAATTTCTAGGCTGTCTTTGCTCACGCCGTATTGCACAGCATTAAACCATTTACCGGATAGAGCAGGGCGCGCGCCGTGAGTGAGGTGGCCGCCAGCATCGAGTGACATACCTAAAATGGTGTCACCGGGTTGCAGTAGCGCCAGCATGACGGCGCCGTTGGCTTGTGCGCCCGAGTGCGGCTGAACATTGACATACTCGCAGCTAAACAGTTGTTTGGCGCGGGCCTGGGCGATGGCTTCGACTTCATCGACGTGCTCGCAGCCGCCGTAATAGCGACGGCCCGGATAGCCTTCGGCGTACTTATTGGTTAGGCAGGTGCCTTGCGCTTGCATCACGGCTTGCGAGACGATGTTTTCTGAGGCGATCAGCTCAATCTGCTGTTGTTGACGTTTGTGCTCGGCCTGCACGGCCGACATCACGGCACCATCGGACTCCGATAAGTTGGTGGAGAAAAACTGCTCCAATTCTACATTTGGGTAGCTCGGTTTCATTGCGCTTTCCTTATTGGCGATGGTGGCTAACAGGCCACAACATTAATCGGGATCACATTGGTGGCGAGGCCACCCTGTGAGGTTTCTTTATATTTACTCATCATGTCGAGCCCGGTCTCATGCATGGTTTTAATTACGCTATCAAGCGAGACGTGATGCTCGCCGTCGCCACCCATGGCTAATCGGGTCGCGTTAATCGCTTTTACGGCGCCCATGGTGTTGCGTTCTATGCAAGGGACTTGCACCAGGCCATCAATCGGGTCACACGTAAGGCCGAGGTTATGCTCCATGCCGATTTCTGCCGCATTTTCAATTTGTTGGTTGCTTGCGCCCATGGCGGCGGCTAATCCTGCCGCTGCCATCGAGCACGCCACGCCAATTTCTCCCTGACAACCGACTTCTGCTGCCGAAATAGAGGCATTGGTCTTGTACAAAGAGCCGATAGCCGCGGAGGTGGCCATAAAGGTACGGATGCCATCTGGGTTATTGGGCGAGACAAACTTATCGTAATAAGCAAGCACGGCAGGGATCACACCCGCGGCGCCATTGGTCGGGGCGGTGACCACTCGGCCTCCGGCGGCATTCTCTTCATTGACCGCCATGGCAAACAGGTTGACCCAATCATTGGTGTCTGTCGGTAACCCATGGGCTTGTTTATCGTGAATGGCGTCGTACATGCCTTTGGCACGTCGCTTAATGTTTAAACCGCCTGGCAGTACGCCACCTTGTTTAATGCCTCTGTCGATGCACTCACGCATCACTTGCCAGATATGATCCAGTCCCTGGTTAACCGTGTCACGTGTGGCGTGACTATCGTGGTATTGGGCGCGTGCGACCTCGTTCGTAAACATCAGCTCGCTGATGGTCATGTTCGTTTTTGTACATTGCTCAAGTAATTCCGCTGCACTCTTAAATGGATATGGCGGAGTGAAATCAGTCGCTAGGGCATCCGTTTCGCCTTCTTCCACCACAAAACCACCGCCGACAGAGAAATAGGTCTTGCTGGCCAAACAGTCACCGGCTTTATCGTATGCACTGACTGTCATCCCGTTGGGGTGCGCGGGCAGTACTTGCTCATAGTGAAAGGCAATATCTGCCTGCCAATTGAATGGGATGTAGTGGCGTCCAGCAAAGGGGAGTTCGCCGCCGTTTTTGACCAGCTTGGTCATGGTATCGATTTCATCTGACTCGATGGTGGCAGGCATTTCGCCCATTAACCCCATCACACACGCCACGTCAGTCGCATGGCCTTTGCCGGTTAACGCCAGCGAGCCGTATAGGTCTACTTTGACACGCTCGATATCGGTCATGGACAGTGTTTGCGCCGCATAGTGGCTAAAGCGTGCGCAGGCCACCATCGGACCAACGGTGTGTGAGCTAGATGGCCCGACGCCTATCTTAAACAGGTCAAACATGCTGTGACTCATGGCCTGTCTCCTCAATCAGTAAGGTACGTTGTTGTCATGATTGTTGTTGTCCTGACATCGACGATGCCGACATTGCTTCACGTAGCATTCAACAGATTGGCGATGATTGCGCTTACTGTTGATTTAAACATTTTGTTAACGTACCTAAGCGTTCACTTTTCCGCAAAATAAATTTCCAATAAGAAACCTATGTTGTGATCCTGGAGACAAAACGTCCTCCTGTTGATACTATCTAACAACGGAGCAAACGTTTGCCTTTTTATCCTAAGCGAGGGTAAATTGCAAATCAATGCCAGTAACGCCGGGGAATATACTCGCTTTTTATTAAGTGAATGGTTAATTAATATCTCTGTAATACCTTGTTTTTACGAGGAAGAGCATGATGGACTCAAGGTGCCGGGTGAGAGTGACAGGTTGGTTACCTTGATCAATTCGCTGGCTAGGTCACGTTTATGATATCGGTATTTTCCGATAGGAAACTTTTTTGTTAAAAGTGTTAAAGCGGCAAATACAGCGGGACAACCGATAGAGGCGAAAGCAGGTGACAACAGACCAATCAACACAGGATGTGTACCCGTCGATGCAGGTTGAGCGATCGCAACGCGAGGGTGACGCTCGCGAACCCATTGCACCATTGCGGCTGGGCCCGCGTTTAAAAGCCGTCAGGGTCGGGCTTGGGCTGACGCTTGAGGAGGCAAGCCAGCGCACTGGCTTGGCGCGTTCAACCTTATCCAAAATTGAAAATGAACAGATATCCCCGACTTTCCAAGCGATGCAGAAACTCGCGCACGGCTTGGATATCGATATTCCGCAACTGTTTGCCCCACCAAAAAAGCGGCAAGCAACAGGTCGGCGAGATGTGACGCTAGCGGGTCAGGGAAAAGCACACCCTACGGGTACCTACGAACATGAGTTATTGGCAACACAGCTAAGCAACAAAAAGATGATGCCGTTTAAGTCGCGGGTTAGGGCACGTGCGTTTGAGGATTATAGCGACTGGATTCGACACGACGGGGAAGAGTTTTTATTGGTGCTGGAAGGCAGTATCCAATTTTTTTCTGAGTTTTATGAAGCGATCACTCTCAATGAGGGTGACAGCGTATATTACGACGCCACCATGGGGCACATGCTAGCTTCCGTCAGTGATGACGATGCGCTGATCTTATGGGTAACAGCGTCTTAACTAACCACATAAACGCATTGCTTAACGTGGGCAAGATGCCTGCGGGCACAATATGGAGAGAATAATGGCAGAGTTACTCACGACCCCGTTACACCGCCTGCACCTTGATATGGGCGCAAAAATGGTTCCTTTCGCTGGCTATGACATGCCAGTTCAGTATCCGCTGGGTGTGCGCAAAGAGCACCTTCATTGCCGTGAGCATGCAGGGTTGTTTGATGTTTCTCATATGGGGCAAATCCGTCTTCATGGCGCAGACGCGGCCAAAGCATTGGAAGCGCTCGTCCCAGTTGATGTGTTGGATCTCCCTCAAGGTAAACAACGCTATGCCGTATTCACCAATGAGCAGGGCGGCATTTTGGATGACTTGATGATTGCCAACCTCGGCGATCACCTCTTTTTGGTGGTCAACGCGGCCTGCAAAGCACAAGACATTCAGCACCTGCGCGACAACTTGAAAGGGGATGTCTCCGTCGAGGTGATTGAAGATCGCGCCTTACTGGCGCTTCAAGGCCCGAAGGCGGCGCAAGTGCTGGCGACATTCAACCCGAAGGTGAATGACATGGTGTTCATGGACATTCAGCCTGTTGAGATTGATGGCATTCACTGCGTGGTGAGTCGTTCAGGTTATACCGGCGAAGATGGGTTTGAAGTGTCTGTCCCGGCTGAACATGCAGAATCTCTCGCCAAAGCCCTTTTAGCTTACGACGAGGTGGAATGGATTGGCTTGGGCGCGCGTGACTCACTGCGCCTTGAGTGCGGACTGTGTCTATATGGGCACGATCTGGACACTACCACGACGCCGGTTGAAGCAACCTTGATCTGGGCAATCAGTAAAGTGCGTCGCGCCGATGGTGAGCGTGCGGGTGGCTTCCCCGGTGAGGCGAAAATACTCGATCAAATCGCGACCAAAGCGGTGAGCCGCAAGCGCATTGGGCTGGTGGGCCAAAGCAAAGCCCCTGTGCGTGAAGGCAGCAAGCTGTTTGATGCAGACGATAATGAAATCGGCGTGGTCACCAGCGGCACCTTTGGCCCCACCAAAGGCATGCCTGTGGCGATGGGCTATCTCCCTCCTGAATTTATTGCCCCCGGCACCGAGGTATACGCGGAAGTACGTGGCAAAAAACTGCCCATGACGGTCGAAAAAATGCCCTTTGTACCGCAGCGGTATTATCGCGGCTGATCTCGGTCAGTGCGAAGGTCGATAAAAACGCAGCCAAAGACGGCTGCGTTTTTGTTTGTGAGTCGACTTCTACTTTTTAGGTGGCGATGAATCGCTACGCCTCACTCAGTTGCTCGACCGCTTCCAGTGCTTGAGAGCCGTAAATCAACGACGGACCACCGCCCATCACAATGGCAACATTAATCGCTTCTACGCATTCTTGTTTAGTCGCGCCGTGCTTTAAAGCGGCGGCCACGTGGGCACCGATACAGCCATCGCAGCGCGCGGCAATACCAATCCCTAGTGCAATCAACTCTTTGGTTTTTACATCGAGATCACCTTCAGCCATTGCTGCCCGATGCAGCTGTCCGAATGCGGACAGGGTGTCACTGCTGTGTGCTTTAAATTGTTTATTGAGCGCCAGTTGTTGCTGATTGATTTCCTGATAGTTTTTCTTGGTCATGAAGTTGTCCTTTTAATTTAGCCTTGTCTAATGTAATGGCTTTTTGGCCATCATGCAATCCGTGTCTGCCGAGCCACTGCATTTGCCTAAAAAAGCAATCAGCTCGATACCGTTTCGTGATAAAAGAGAGGGAAAATACGTTATTTATTAGATTGTCATTAATGGTTGTTCTAATTTAAAACAACACACTTAACCTTTTGACCAACATGTTCCTATGTGCTGTCACTGACGGAGGTCAGTATGAGTATTAAAAAGCGCTTACTCGTTGTCGTCCTGACAGGCGTTATCCTGCCCACACTTATCATCGCTATCGTATCACTCTATCAGTTCCGAACGAGTACGTTGCAAAGCTATGAGCAAAGCTCCTACAAAGAAATGCAGCACATAGGCAACGCGTTTAAATTTTACTTAGAAGGGTTGGCGGCAAACGCCAAGATGCTGGGTAACAGCGACGCCCTTCAACGTTTAGACAGCTCTGTCACCAAATACATGGGATCGACCAAAGCCATGACCTCCAAGCAAAATAGTCCTGCTGAGGCACGGGCGTATGGGTTGCTAGAGGCGATGGGCGAGTCACGAGAAGATTTTGCGTATGTGTTCCTTGGGCTAAGTGATGGTGGGTACATTCAGTGGCCGCAAGGGGAGTCTGGCAACTACGATCCTCGTCAGCGTCCTTGGTACCAGACGGGCCAGGGAAGCGGAAATAACCCAGTTAGGGTGCCTGCTTATCAAGATGTGACGACGGGTGCCCCCCTCCTTGATTATGTCATGGAGTTTCAAGCCCAAGACGGCCTGAGTGGTGTGATTGGTGTCGACGTTACGCTAGAAGCACTGACAAATATGTTAGGTGACGTTACCCTCGGTGAGTCGGGGTATATTGTGCTGGTGGAAGACACAGGCACGGTGCTTGCTGACCCGAACAACCCAGACAATAACTTTGAACCTGCCCAGAGTGTCGACAGTGTTTACAGCGGTGGGAATTTTAGTGAATCACTCACTGCTGTTTCCTTTTCTGGTAAAGATTATTTTGTCAATCAGTACAAAGCGCCAGAGAGTGGCTGGCGTTTGATTGGGATTGTGCCGCAGCAAGAAGTTCTAGGCCAGGTTACCCGGCTGCAAACCGTTATTTTATCCATCAGCCTGATCCTTGTTGTCGTGTTTGGTGCGCTTGGTTACTTTATGATTCAACGTATATCTGCATCTATCATTGCCGTCAGTGATGGGCTGAGTGATGCGGCAAGCGGTGATGGTGATTTGACCAAGCGTTTACCGGTTCGCAGCCAGGATGAGTTGGGTAAAACGGCGGGTGCCTTTAATCAGTTTGTGGATGTGATTCAAGAGTTGATCGTCGGTATCAAGGACAGATCCACCAAGCTGTCGTCTCATGCCGATCAAACCACTCAATTTGCTGAACAGTTGGACGGCGCCAGTCACCAACAGCGCTCAGGGCTAGAACAAATTGCCACCGCCTTCCACCAAATGGTGGCCACCGCCAACGAAGTCTCTCAAAACTGCAATCAAACGGCGGATTCTGCCCAGCAGTGTCAGTCGGAGGTCGATCGTGGCATGACCTTGATGAATAATACGCGCGCAGCGGTGCAAGAAATGGCCACCACGCTAAACGAAGCGGATAGCGCGATGGCTGAGCTGACCAAAGAGAACGATAATATCACCGCCATGCTGGATACCATTCGAGGCATTGCTGAACAAACCAATTTGCTTGCGCTTAATGCGGCGATTGAGTCAGCGCGTGCGGGTGAGCATGGGCGAGGCTTTGCCGTGGTGGCCGACGAGGTACGGGTGCTGTCACAAAAAACCACCAAATCAACGGAAGAGATTGATGAGCTGTTGCAGGCCTTAACCCAGCGCACGAATCAGCTTTCCGAGAAGCTGCAAGGCAGTGTTGAGCACTCACAAACCACCACGGAGGCGACGGAAGAGGCCTTGAGCGTCTTTGACACTATCCAAAGTTTGGTAGGGCAAATTCACGACATGGCGTCACAAATTGCCACGGCCACCGAGGAGCAGCACTCAGTATCGGAAGATATTAATCAGAATGTGACCAGTGTGCTAGAAGGTGCCAACAGTGCAGCATCAACGGCAGAGCAAACCAATGCCACAGCTGCCGAGCTGCGTGTGGTGGCCTCAGAGCTATCAGAGTTAGTTAATCGTTTTAAAACGGAAAAGGACAGTTAATCGCAGCGGGTGAAAACCGAGTGACGACATAAAACGGCGAGCCAAGTGCTCGCCGTTTTTCATGTGTGTGATTTGTTCGTTAGGTGACCTCGACAAACCCCATCAGACCCGTTTTCATGTGCTCAATAACATGGCAATGGTACATCCATCGGCCCGGATTATCGGCCACAAACGCTGCCTTGGCGTGGCCATTTTTACCCAACAAAACGGTGTCAGTGTGAAATGGTGTGACTGGTTTGCCATCCATTTCCAGCACAGTAAAGGTGTGTCCGTGCAGGTGAATAGGGTGATGGTACTGGGTGACATTTTTTAAATCGAAGATATAGGTCTTTCCGCGTTCCAGTTTGGCGATCGGCTCAGGAATATTACCTTTACTCATTCCTTCCCAGGCGCGTTTATTCATCAACCAAAACTCGTGTTTTCCCTTCCCTTGCTTATCAGCAGGCGTGATCGCGCCAGCCCACTCAAACACAAAATGACGGGTTTCAGCATTCTCTAAATCTGGTTTTGCAACGGGATTGAGTGGCAGAGTGGGTAGGGGCTTCTCTGTTAACGTTGACGGTGTGGCGGTAAAGCTTGCCAGCAAGAAAGGAAAGTCACCTTTCATGTGCATTATTTCAACTGTTTCACCAGCATTGGGTGCTATCAGACCAATATCTAGCCGCATCCCTGGGGCTATCTTGTGCGTCTCCAAGCGGCGTGGTGTGGCAATCGGGTTACCATCGATAGCGATTATCCAGGCTTCTGCGCCGCGCACTTGAATGGGATAGGTGAGTGTATTGTCCACGTTGGCTAAGCGCAATCGTGTGGTTGCCTTTTCTTGCAGTGTGTATTCAGGATGGTGAATACCATTTACGGTGCCCCACTCGCCAGGCGTGCCCATACGCGCGCTATAGCGAGGGATAGCGAGATCTTTCCAGTTACCTTGACGATCAAGATGCCAGTGTTTGAGTGTCAGTGTGTGCTCTTCATCAAACACAACCGGCGTGGCTTCCTCGACCACAATCGCACCGACCAGCCCTTTACCCAACTGCACCACTGAGTTCATATGCGGGTGGTACCAAAAGGTGCCGGCATCCGGTGGGGTAAAACGATAGGTAAAGGTTTCACCGGGCTGAATAGGCGCTTGGGACAAGAAAGGAACACCGTCCATTTCAATGGGAATGCGTAGCCCATGCCAGTGAATCGTGGTGGGTTCATTGAGGTTATTGGTGAAGTGAATGGTCACTGGCTCACCTTGGCGGCAGCGTATAGTGGGGGCTGGCGTCTCGCCATTGAAGGCCAGTACATCGGTCTGATGCTCAGGAACCAACTCAGCCTGACTGGGCTCAGCGCTTAAATGGTATTCCCACTGCCCGTTTTGTCGAGAGGCAGAGACTAAGGAGCAAGCAGGCAAAGTGGAAAGGGCTGCCACCGCTGCGGTCGTTCGTAAAAATTGACGCCGGGAGAGGCCACGCGCGTTCAGTGATTCACCATTCATTCTTAATACCTTTTCAACGCCGTCATTGCGTAACAGTGTACCTCGAAAAATGGTTTCTGAGAAAGATTATCAATTGTGTTTGTGAGGCAGTTAAAACAGCGAGTGCCAAGACTCGTTGAGCCGTCAGCTTATTGACAGTGGAAGGCTTCGAGCCCAGGTACTTGATTGATAGGCGGTAAGCTTTCGAAACCTGGCTTAGCAATGTAATAGCCTTGAAAGAAGTCGACGCCTAAATCAATCAGGCATTGAAGCTCGGCTTCTGTTTCAACACCTTCGGCAATAATTTGACGACTTAGCTCGTGGCACATGGCGACACTGTGGCGCACAATGGTTTGCTTGGTGACGTCAGTGTCAATATCTCGCACAAGCGCCATATCCAGTTTAATCATATGGGTGTTAATGCTGGCAAGCGCGGTAAGGCCGGAGTAACCGGCACCGAAATCGTCTATTGCAGTTAAAAAGCCTTGTGAGCGGTAATAACGAATAATGCGCTGAATATGACTGTAATCAAGGACTTCCTCCCCTTCGGTGAACTCAAACAGAATCCGTTCGAGTGGGAAATTATAGTCATTCGCGGCTTTCAGCGTGGTGCGGATACAGCGCTCTGGCTCGTACACGGCATTGGGCATAAAGTTAATGCTGAGATAACAAGGAATAGATAGTTCGGCCGCGAGTTTGACTGCCTTGATCCGACAGGTTTGATCAAATTGATACTGATTCTCTGCGTTAACATGCTTAAACACGCTGCCCGCGCCGCTACCGTCCTTGCCTCGGGCAAGCGCCTCGTAGGCATAAATGGAATGCGTGGAAAGCCGAATAATGGGTTGGAATGCCATGGTAAAATCGAATGCGAGTGGCTGCGCATCCCTGCAGGCCTCACATTGTGTTGAAGATGCTGTCATAGAAAAGCGGTTATTTAGTCTGTCCTTGTAAAAAGATTAATGGAGTTCTGGGCAGAATGCGAATGAGATGACAAAAATTATGGGGTTCGCACGGTTTAAGGTACAGGCCTAGTCGTGATCATTCGATATAAACCGATCAGACTGGGATTCAATAGGCCAAAACGGTCTCTTTTTCGTCACAAGTTGGCACCGGATATGCTTAATATTTAACCGGCAACGTTGGAAGTGTCATTATGATGGCGGAAAGCACGCTTAAAAATGCGTGCCGCGAAAAGGGACTTCCCAATATTTGCTACAAAATAGCCAGAATTGGTTTATACCTTAATAAGGTGGCTTTACAACCAACCCCACGAGATGCCGGTTCAAGGTAGCTGGCCAGTGACAGAGGATGAACGTCATGCTTGCTGAAAAACGGGATGAAATAGACAACCCCCTGATTTGGCCAATACTCAGTATTCTAGAATCAACGCGACAAAGTTGGAAAGTGCACCATCTATTAGGTGAGCTGCAAAAAGACACCATGATGGCCCAGCTTGATGCTGACCCCCACCTTGATTTATTTAAACGCAACTTCCTGATCATGAATGCCTTGTATCAACTACAAGAAATGTTGTTGCCGCAGCAGTGGTTGCAGGTTGAGTCAATGGATATCCAGCTACAATGGCGGGTTGGCAACAGTGGCTTTGTGGCCAAAGAAATTGATTACCAGGATCCGTTGCGTGATTACTACATGGACTGGAACAACTATGACGCCAGCCAAGATGACGTCAAAGAACTGTTGTCTTCGTTTTGGAAGCACTACCAGCGTCATATCGGCAATGAGGCGCCGGGCGAGGCGATGTTGGAGCGCAATAAGGCGTTAAAAGTGTTGGGTTTGGATGAGAATGCTAGTGAGCATGAAATTAGGCGTCAGTGGCGCAAAATGGCGCTCAAGTGGCACCCAGATCGGCCCGAAGGAGATGCAACCACTTTCCGTGAGATGTGTGAAGCTTGGCAAAGCTTGCGCTTATAAATGGCTGTCAGCAAGCAACAACAGGGTGTGAGAAAACACCCTGTTGCTTGAACCTCTGACATGCTTGTGGTTTTCGCGTAACACTTACGCGTTATTCAGCCCGCGACTGCGCAATTCAAAGATCAGCTTTTCGGCACTGCATTCAAACTGCAATTTGATGTGCGCGCCATTGCGATCAAACTGTTGCGGATCAAAGTCATGCTTAACGGCAGGGTTAATGCTCTCTGCGAGGGAGAGGTATTGCTCGAAGCGCGCTTGCACCGCGTCCTTGCTATCGCCTTGAATGGTCAATTCTGCCACTTCGTCGCCCTCAGAAATAATGTAACCTATTTCAGCGCTAACACCACATGCATCACAGGTATCGGTTTGATTCTCTTTCATGGTATTTCCCTACGTTAAAAGCAGCAGGCGTGAAAAACGTGCTGGTGGCCTGCTGTAAGTCGATAACATGATCTTTAGCAAAGTCTGGGTTGTGGCACATTGAGGCAGGTCAGGTTTTGCAGTGTTTGTAGCACGCTGTAGTGATGGCAGCAATACAGATACTGATAAAGACACCACCCACTATTCGTGTTTATGCCAACACGTGCAATAGTGGGTGAGCATTATCATTTGATTGGGTTAAAGGATCAGCGCAAATCTTCTTCCCATTGCACTAAGGTACCCTTCGGCCAGTGAGTACCGACATCATGATACTCTTGCTCTAGCTTGTGACGGCGAATTTTCAGCGTCGGCGTGAGTTTGCCGTTCTCAATGCTCCACGGCTCTTTAATCATCAATACGCCTTTGATTTGCTGGTGAGACTCCAGCTCCCCGTTGATGGTATCAATCACCTTCTTCACGCGACGCTCATAACGCGCGCGGTCAAAGTTGGGAAAGTGATGTGGCAGCGCGAGTAGAATAGGGGCAGGCATGCCTGAACCAATCACACAGAGCATCTCGGCATTAGAGAGTTCGAACAAACGCTTTTCAATCGGCACGGGCGCGACAAATTTACCTTTGGCAGTTTTAAAGGTGTCGTTTTTGCGGCCAGAAATACTCAGATACCCCTCGCTATCCAGTTCACCTAAATCTCCCGTGTGTAACCAGCCATCGACCAAGGTTTCTGCGCTGGCTTCTTCGTTTTTGTAGTAACCACTGAATAAGCCTTCGCTTTTTACTAGGATTTCCTGATCATCGGCAATTTTGATCTCCACGCCAGGCCCTGCATTACCCACGGTGCCAATCTTATCGGCTCTAAATGGATAGTTGAGGGTACTGTAGGCATAGCTTTCTGTCATGCCCCACGCCTCGGTAATGTGTAACCCGAGCTTTTCATACCATTGCAGTAATGCGGGCGCGACAGGCGCTGAGCCGCATCCCAACACGCGTGCCTGATCCAATCCAAGGTTTTTTGCGATTTTGCTTTTGATCAGGTTATTGACCAAGGGAATGCGCAAGAGAAGGTTAAGTTTTCCGTCTGGCAGTTTTTCTTGAATGCGTTGCTGGAATAGTGTCCAAAGCCGAGGGACAGAAATGAACAAGGTGGGGCGATGCATTTTGACATCTTCGATAAAGGTATCGAGTGACTCAGGGAACGCGGTAGGGATCCCGCCCATAATCGCTGAGCCCATGATGTAAACCCGCTCGGTAATATGCGCGAGTGGTAGATAAGAGAACAAGCGATCATTAGGTTCAATGCCAATATGATCAATTAATCGCTGAGCGGACCAACAGTAGCCGCCATAACTTAAAATTGCCCCTTTAGGTAAGCCTGACGTGCCCGAGGTATACACTAAAGACATCACATCACTGTCTTGGTGCACAGGGCGCTCATCTGATGCTTCATGGTTGGCGATCAAGTCATGCCATTCGTAATGGCAGCTAATGGTGGGGTAAGGAAAGGCGATGGTCTTTAAGCCTGGCATGTTTTCCAGTGAGGCGCTCAAGGCTTTACTGTCATCAAGCTTGCCCACAAACATGGCTTTCGATTCACTATGGGTGACCACATGGTCAATGGTGTCTGTCCCGGCTGTTGGAAATATCGGCACACTGATATAGCTGCCCATCATCATCGCTAAATCGGCAATAAACCATTCCGCGCAGTTTTTGGAGATGAGCGCGACCTTATCACCGGGTTTCAGCCCCATGTCCCGTAGTGCGGTGACCATGCGCAATGCTTGGTCGGCCACGTCCGCAAAGGTGTAGTCATGAAAGCGGCGGCCGTGAATCTGGCGTAGAAAAACATGACTTGGACGTTCATCAGCCCACCGTAAGATCTGATCGTTCGGTTTGATATGTGACATTGGACTTCCTCATTGTCGCAACCTAAGAATACGTTTAAACGTTATAATAATGTTAATTTAGTGATCGGGGGCGGCGAGAAGCAAGATAATCATTTAAACACGTGTTCAAATTATGACTGATGGCACTATTTGCAGTGATTTGTCACGGATTTTTCAGTTTTTTCATATTCTTCTCAATAAGGTTTTTGGAAGTTTGATCCGCTTCAGCGTCTTGGTAAAGGGTTAGTGTCAGGCTGAGTGGGTGAGTCTGTACTATTTTAAAAGGGGCGGGACTTTTTCGTGAGTTAGCCTGGCCGCGAGCCGACTGGCGCGCGTGTCATCACAGCGCCAATGACGGCGATTGACGGGGAGAACAGATTACGCATGCCAAAACGCAGTAAAGCCCAAACACAACAAACCATTGAGACTATCTTGGCAGAGGCGAAGCGGCAGCTGTTGGCGCTCGGTTATGAGGGAATGTCTTATACCACGCTCAGTGAAGCGACAGGCGTATCGCGCACCGGGATTAGCCATCACTTTCCTCGAAAGCAAGATTTCATGGTCGCGTTAGAGCCTTTTTTGGTGGAGAGCCTGCGTACGCCACTCGATACGAGTGGCACCATCAATGCATTTATGAAAAGCTGGATGCAAGCGATGCATGCCGAAGGTGAATTTAAGGCGACGCTAAAGCTGTGCTTTTATGTGTTAATTAGTGGCAAAGCCGATCATGGAGCCGCATTCAGGTGTTTAAAAACGCTGCAGCAAGAGTGTGAACAGCAGATGCAAACCGATTTAACGGTCGCCTTTTCGCAACTGTTAGGGGCCAGTGTGTTGCTGTGCCGTCAGCGAGCTGACGCGAAATCCTAATGTCATCGCCTTTTAACCCGGGTTATGGTGCGAGAGATGACCGTCTGTTGACAGACAGCCCCTGCGTTTCTTGTTATCATTGTCACGCTTTATCAGCAAAACATGTATTTGGAGACAACCATGAACAATACCGACCATCCTCCGAGTCTTAACGGAGAAAAATAGCGACTGTTGGTATTGCTGCATTTCATCGTTACCAACTGTCGTCGATAGTTGGCCCTGCCTGCTTTGTTTTTCTCCTCTCGCTGTTAGACATCACACTGTCCGGATGGGCACGATGTTGTTGATGGTCGTTACCTACTGCCAATCGGGAGATTCGCCATGACGGTAATGAACAACACCTTTACTGAACCGACTGCTTTCTCAACATCAGAGATTGTGGCCGCTCGCAATGCCTTTTTACAATATGATCTCAACAAGCAAGTTGAACTGCTCACAGTCATGCCCCACGAGGAGTGTATGGCTGTGCTGGGTCACTGCTCGGTGACGCATGTCCATCAGCTTCTTGAACGGTTAAACGCGCAAGGCCACCAGCGTCTAGCCAATAAATATGCTCGCTGCCTAGGGATGATACGCCCGCATCGCAGCCTACATACGGGCGTGGGGACTTGGATCCACCGGAGACGCGCCAAACTGTTTGCTTTTTTGTCATTAGTGTTAGCCGTGGCCGCTGTGAGCTATTTATCGGTTTTTGTTTTTGTCTAGTCCGTGCGCACTTAGCTTGATCTTACGCAGTAAATTGTTGCGCAAGTATGCTATCACTATAACGAGAGTTGAATTGTTCAAAAATATTTTAATAATGGGGTGACGGCCGTGAGCCGTTATCCTAATTCTGCCAATAAGGTAACCCTATGAGTGATGCACTGGTACTCGTTATTAATTCAGGTAGCTCGTCGTTAAAGTTTGCACTGATGGATGCGCAAACTGGCGACGCGGTGATTTCCGGCGCTGGAGAATGCTTTGGGCGCGATGACGCGCGGATGAGCTGGAAAGTCGACGGCGAAAAAACTGAGAAAACCTTAAGTGCAGGAAGCAACCACCATCAAGAGGCCATGGATATCATTGTGGGCCTTATCGAAAGCAACCAATTAAGTGATAAGCTGCAGGCCGTTGGGCATCGCGTGGTACATGGTGGTGAAACCTTCAGCCAGGCCACCTTGATTGACGATGCCGTTTTGGGGCAAATTGATGCGCTAAAAGCCTTGGCGCCCTTGCATAATCCCGCGCATGTGGTGGGCATTAAAGCGGCACGCCAAGCCTTCCCAAGCTTGCCGCAAGTGGCGGTTTTCGACACCGCATTCCATCAAACCATGCCGGAAAAAGCGTATCATTACGCGATCTCGCGTCAGCTTTATAACGATTATGGTATTCGCCGCTACGGCTTCCACGGCACCAGCCACTACTTCGTGAGTCGTGAAGCGGCAAAATGGCTCAATCAAGCGCCTGAGCAAACCAACGTAATCACCGTACACCTTGGCAACGGGGCCTCTTTGTGTGCGGTCAAAGACGGTCAAAGTGTCGATACCAGCATGGGCTTTACGCCATTGGCGGGCTTAATGATGGGCACACGCTGTGGCGATATCGACCCATCTATTCTTGAGTTTCTCTCCAAAAAAGGCCTGAGTACCGATGAAATCCATCATGAACTGATCGATAAAGCCGGTTTGCTCGGCGTGTCGGAATTGACGAACGATTGTCGAGGCTTGGTCGACGCGGCAGAGCAGGGTCACAAAGGCGCACAACTAGCGCTAGAAATGTTTGCTTATCGCGTTGCGAAATACATCGCAAGTTACATGGTGCCTTTATCTCGCTTGGATGCGATTGTTTTCACAGGTGGAATTGGCGAGAACTCACTGCCAGTGCGGGAAATGATCCTAAAAGAACTCGCGATTTTCGGTTATCAAGCCGATGCCGAGGCTAACGCCGCCGCGCGTTTTGGTGCCGCAGGACAAATCACCACCCAAGCGTCACCGCTAGCACTGGTGATCCCAACCAACGAAGAGCTGGTGATCGCACAACAAGCCATGGCAATGGCCTGATTGTCGTCTCTTCCTCTGTTAATGAAGCGAGCTTCGTGGCTCGCTTTTTTTATGCCTAAAAATCAATCTCTATCAAGCCTTATATGATCCGATATAGCGCTTTTTGTATATAATGATGGACAAAGTGCATCGTTTTTTGATTTGATACCCGAAAGATAAAAAAGATTGGTTAGGTATGAAATTATATAGTGTGATTAAGGCTTATTTATTGGAAGCCCTGATTCTCGGTGGCGCGTTCGCGCTAGGGGTGTGGTTAACCCTTTCAGGCTATTTGCTTCATTAGTGAGGGGATGGGTTCCTCAGCCTTGTACGACTCAGGAACCGAGTTCTTTTAGCCCCGCTTGATCCCATGCCAATACACAGGCCAATGATGTGGTTCACCGAGGTTGTTGATCACTGCTGCAATGGTTACCAGTGCGACACTGCCTGCGAGCACGGGCGTAAACAAATAATCGATGCCTACCACCTGAGTCCCCGCTAGCATGATTACCAGTGGATTCGCTCCTGCCGGTGGGTGAACGGCACGGCAGGCTTGCATCAGCATAATCGCAAGGCCAACTGCTAGTGCGATCATCCAACTCTCACTTCCTACGCCATACAGCATCGCCAACCCCACACTGGCGGTCAGTAAGTGACCCACAATCACATTTCTCGGCTGCGCGAGTGGTGATTGAGGTGCTGCAAATAAAATCACACAGGTTGCGCCAAAGGGAGCCATCAGCCACGGCACGCCAGTGGTTTGATTCAGCACAGCTAAGGTGAGAATGCCAAAAAATCCACCCAGTAAGCCTTTTGTCAGTTGAACCCAAGTGGGTTTAGGCGGTAACGCACCGCCACCTTTTAGTCGTTTCATAGTTGCTCCTTCAATGGTCGAATAAAGTGTACCGATCTGTACACATTGTTTTAAAGAGTACAGATCGGTACACTTTATGACAAGTCTTTTTTGGAGAGCATGATGAGCAAACGCGATCACATCTTGGCGGTGGCCGAGTCGTTATTTAATCAGTTTGGTTACACCGCAGTGGGCGTCGACAAAATCCGTGATGAAGCCGCGGTCTCAAAGACCTCAATGTACCGGCACTTTGGCGCTAAGTCGGCCTTGATTGAGGCTGTACTGCAAGCGCGCCATACAAGATTTGAACAAGGGCTGCAGCAGGCTATTGATGCGCATCAGGATAAAGATGCCCAATTGACGGCTTTACTGGATTGGCATCTGGCGTGGTTTAAACAAGACGACTTCAAAGGTTGTATGTTTATGCACGCGATTGGAGAATTTAAGAGCAGTACAGACAGCCAAGTTACAGCGATTGCCAAAGCGCATAAGCGCAAAATTCGCAATATGATTGAAGGCATTGTCGGGTCTGAGGATGTCGACACCGTGATGACGTTATTAGAGGGGCTGATCGTGCGCGCCGAATTTGGTGAGTTACCCAGTCGCGCGTCGTGTCTGAAGATATTACAGCCTCTCTCGAGTGCATAGCTACCGATGCTTCGTGACAGCGTCACGTGTTGCATATGGACGTCGCCTTTTCCGTCTTCTAATCTCTAAGAGTGCGAAAACGATTTGAGGTGGCACTGTGACGAGATGGTGGATATTAATGGTTTGCTGGTTGCCGTTGAGTGGACTGGCAAACACACTCACTGTTGCATATCGCGATCATACGGGTGCAATGTCATCCGCGACCAAAGCGATCGTCGAGCGGGTTTTTGACTCGGTTGACCCACAAATCGAACTCGCTTGGATAGAAATGCCGTTAGCGCGGGCAGAGAATGCACTGGCTAAAGGGATCATTGATATTGATTTTGGACGCACGCGGTTGGTCTACCAGGACACGCCTCAGGCGCTTTATCCGAGTGAATCACTGTTTTCCGTCGGTTATCACCTGTTTGGCCATACATATGTTGGCAACCCTCAAGACTATCAACGTGTAGTGGGAGTGATTGGTGACCAAGTAGCGCAAATGATCGCGGATAAGTACCAGTGGGAAATGGTCGGTGCGAGGAGTGAGCGCGCAGCGTTGAATATGGTCAATAGCAATCGGGTACAAGCCATGGTGGCTTATGTGGGCGTGGCAAGCATTATTGAAAAAGAGCAACTAACTAATGTGCGCATGGGGGATAACCCTATCGAGTCCATCCCCATCTATTTTGCGATTCATCAGCGGCATCAGGCACTTCTTGAGCGATTGGACGCCAGCATAGGTAAAATGAAAAAGAGCGGTGAAATGGCTGCTTTACTCGAAAAACATGGCGCCACTTATTGAGACGCGTTTTCTATCCGCAGCTTTTGCTCGCGCACTTTACGACGCAATAGTTCTGTATAAATCGGTTGTCCGCCCAGCAACTGTGCGACCAAGGTGGCACCGAGGGTGGTGATGATTAACGGCAAAATCAGATAATAGTTGTTGGTCATTTCAATCACCAACAAAATACCGGTAATCGGCGCGCGCACCGTGGCCGCAAATAAGGCACCCATGCCAGCAATGGCAAACATCCCCGGCTCTATGCCCATTTCTGGGTACATATTGGCAACCACTAACCCATAAACAGTGCCTAACAAGGTGCCTAGCGCCAGCATGGGCGCAAAAATGCCCCCAGGCGCACCCGAGCTAAAGCAAATCACTGTCAGTAATGTGCGCGCCATAAAGATAAACAGCAGGGCACTGATTGAATAATTGAGGGTGACGAAGTCCGGCACCAAGTTAATCCCGCCATGGGTCAGCTCAGGGGCGTAGATAAGTAGCAGACCAAAAAAGCCACCTAAGGTGGCACCGACTAGCCAGATCCGTGTTTGGCTTTTTTGATAAAAGCGCTGGAAAAAATCCTGAAAGCGAATAATCAAAAAGTTAAACAACACGCCAAACACGCCGAAGCAGCAACCGAGGGCGAGAAAGAACCAAAGAGAAATGAGCGGTGGGGTTTCATATTGTGGCAGCACGATCACCGCCTCTTGGCCATTGATATACCGAAAAACAATGTCCGCGACAATTGCGGCGATAATTACCGCTTTAATTGAAATCAAGGTATAGCGAAATTGCGGTCGCATCTCCTCAACCACAAACATGATCGCCGCCAGTGGTGCGTTAAAAGCGGCCGCCAGCCCCGCTGCGGCCCCGGAGGCCAGCAGTGTTTGATTACTGTTTCTGTCTTTGATGCGGCAGGTGTCGGTGACCATTCGGCCAATATTGGCACCAATTTGCACACTCGGGCCTTCGCGGCCGAGAATCATCCCCGAGCCCAACGCGCCTAAACCGCCAAAAAATTTCACCGGGATAACTCGCCACCACCGTGAGGGGCGAATGCCTTCCATCGCGCCCTCAACTTCTGGGATACCAGACCCTGCCGCTTCAGGGGCAAAACGATGGACAAGCCAATAGCCGACCAAGGCGAGTCCTGCGCTAATGAGAAACGCGAGCACGCCTAAAGGGAGCATCGAGCTGATATTGCTGTCTAGCCAGTCGGTTCTGGATTGAGACAGTGAATGGATGGCGAGTTCGAAAAGGGTGACCACCACGCCACCTAAAAAGCCAATGACTACCGCGAGTAAAAGGATAGAAACGGGCGTTTTATCGCGAGACCATAATTTATCAAAGAAAACACTAGATTTGTAAAAGATGGCTCTCTTCTTGCCTGTTTTACTTACAATTTTCATCTGTGTGAACGCAAAGTGTGAAAAGAAAAGTGACGATGTACGGTGGCACGACTTCCTACGCCAACATCGTGCTGGGAACGTCCTGTTCCCTGAGAGAACGCATTTATACTACGCCAATTAACGGAACATGCAAGCGCTTGACAGATGCCTCATTGTCTAGTGATAAAGACAAAACCCGCGGGAGTAAGCGATATATTAATGAGACAGTCGTAAGCGAACATTTTTATACGTTTAACCGGTGTGCACCGTATTAACAACTAGCGTATCAGCTTTATCAGCGCCAATAATTGATTTGAATTAGATCACAGTTTGTTGCGCTGAAAATTTCTGCTCTGACCTGATCGAAGAGTAGACAGCGGTGTGGCCATGCCTGAGTCGTTAAGGCATGGCCGTCATCATCGCTAAAGTAAGACGTCATTAACCATGAAGGGCAGCTAGGTTATCGCCGATATCGATTAAGCGATCCAAAATACGCTCGCCATCGACGCCAATGCCATTGTGCTCGTACTCGTTAGTCATCCACGCTTGGCTGTTAGCAATCTTCGCCAAGGTTTGACGGGAATAATCGAACTCGACAAACATATCATCCACATAGGTGGCACAGGCGAGCGGCACCGTGTTGTGCTTGAGTGCCTCGAGATCATAAAGCGCCGGCCAATCGGTTTTTTCCGCCAGTAACATGGCGGCGTCTTTGAGTGGCTTGAGCGTGGCGAGTTGATCAAACATCCATGGATAGACCATTTCACCGGTAAAGCGGAAAGGCTGGTCGGGCTGGTAGTGGAACTGCGGGAACTGATCGCGTACTCGATGTGCTGACCACTGCGAGGCCTGCTGCTGGCAGTAAATCGATTCATGCAAAATAGCGTAGAAAGGGTTGGTTAAATACCCTTGTTCTGCCTGCATCGCATCAAGGAATGGATAGCTCAGCACACGCTCGCCATTCACCTCAATAAAGGCTCGTTCCAATAAATAATAAAGCGGCAGCCCCGCATGACCGCGGCCGAGATTTAGGCCAATGGTCTGGAACTGCTCCACCGTAAACGGCTGACCGTTTGGCAGCGTCACCGCATTGTTTTGCAAATACTGGGCAATCTCGTGGCAGCGGGCTTGTGCATCGGGGAACTGAGCGAAAAACTGCTGGTTCTTGTCTTCCACCCGCTGATAGGTTTTTTGGTACACCCTATCGGCATGCCCTTCAATCGGCGGAATACCGCCGGTGACAAACGCGCGCGATAGCGATTGCGGAAAGAAAGATAAATAGGTGAGCGCACAGAACCCACCAAAGCTTTGACCGAGGATCGCCCATTGCTTGATACCTAACGCCTCACGCAAACACTCGGCGTCTTTCACGATGCTATCGGCACGAAAATGGCTCAGGTAGTCCGCTTGCTCGGCGGCTGTGAGGTGGGCAAGCGTTTGGTGATTCACCGGCGAGCTTAAGCCCGTGCCGCGTTGGTCGAGCAACAACACGCGGTAATCGTCTAGTGCCCGTTTTAACCAACCGCTCGCACCATTAGGGCGAGGTGACTCCATGCCAGGACCACCTTGGAAATACACCAGCCAGGGTAAGTCTTGTTCATTTTTACGCGTATCCACCACTTCACGGGCGAAAATCGAGATTGAGGGGCTATCAACGTCACTATGATCCAGCGGTACATCAACATGATGGCTGCGATAACGGAGGTGGCGATCCCACAGATCTTGCATGGTAATTCCTTTACAAACAAAAAGATGACGCACGATAGATTACCAGAGATGGCGGGGAGCAGCGAGCACGTTTCCCTCAGCCAGCCTGTCACTTTTTTGTGATGAACATCACTTTTCTATTTACTTAGCCTGCTAACTATTTTATAGTACCTGGCTGGTATTACTTAGCCTGCTAAGTATTTTCACGATGGAAGGAAAACTCGATGACATCGCCCAATCCCGAACACATGTCTATCGCTGAGCACTTAGGGCGCACGGCGCGATTATGGCGCCGTGTGGCGAATTCAGAGCTTGAACCTCTGGGGCTGAGCTATCCGCGCTGGAGTGCGCTTTGGATGTTGCGCCGGCTGGGGGATGGCATCAGCCAAAGTGAATTGGCACTGGCGCTGGAAATTGAATTGGGCTCGCTAATGCGCACCTTGAAGCATTTGGAAGCGCAGGGGCTGATCACACGGCGCTGCTCGCCTGAGGATAAGCGCACCCGAACCGTGCATGTCACCGCCAGTGGCAGTGAGCTGATGTCACGCATTGAAGCGCGGGTATTGCGGGTGCGCAAGCACTTGCTCTCGGGTATCGCGGCCGAAGATTTTGATGCCTTGGAGCGGGTGTTAGTCACTATTAATCAAAATGCGATGGACTATACCGCCACCACCACAGATGACCACGGCACAGAACAATAAGTAATAGAGGTAAGAAAGACGAATGACACCAGATGAAAAGTTTGCGCGTTGGGTAAAAGTGGCCGCCCTCAGTTTTGTTTTGATTTTTGGCTACTTTTTGGCGGCCGATAACCTGATGCCACTGACGCCTCACGCGATGGTCACGCGCACCGTGACCAAAGTGGCCCCGCAAGTCAGTGGGCCGGTTAGCGCCTTGGCAGTAGAAAACAACCAGCGCGTTCAAAAAGGCGATGTACTATTTAAAATTGAACGTGCGCCTTATCGCATCGCCGTCGACCAAGCCAAGCTCGCCCTGGCCCAGGCGAGACAAACGAACGCCCAGTTGGATGCCTCATTGATGGCTGCGCGGGAAGATGTCTCAGCATTGGCATCAGTATTGGCACAAAAAGCGCGTGAAGCGAAACGTTTAAAAGCCTTGTTTGCCAAAAATGGTGTCTCCCAGCAGCAGCGTGATGATGCGATCAGCGCCGCTAATACCGCTCGCGCCAAATGGGAAGCGGCGAAAGCGCGTGTGAGTGCCCTCCAGATCCAACGCGGTGGCGATGGTGCCAGCAATATCGCTGAACAAGTGGCGCTGAGTAAGTTAAAAAAAGCGCAATTGAATCAATCCTACACTACCGTTAAAGCCAGCCATGATGGGGTGGTGACGAACTTGCAGCTGGATGTGGGGGCGTATGCCAGTGCGGGTAAACCGCTGATGGCCTTGGTGTCTGAGCGCGCCGATGTGATTGCCGATTTTCGTGAAAAAAGTGTACGCGATGTACAGACGGGCACCGCAGTGAATGTCACATTTGATAGCGAGCCGGGCAAACTGTACGCGGGACATGTGAGCAGTGTTGACGCCGGGGTCAGTGCCGGGCAAATCGACGCCAATGGGCAACTGGCGTCGCCTTCAAACTCCAACCGCTGGGTGCGTGATGCACAGCGGATACGTTTACACATTCAACTCGACGAATGGCCTGATCACGCCTTGCCAACAGGCGCACGCGCCACGGTTCAGATAATGCCTGAAAGCGCGGTGACGCAGTGGCTGGCCAGCGCGCAAGTCGGCTTTTTGAGTATGCTGCACTACATCTACTAAGGGGAGCTGACGATGAGGTTATGGCATCACCCCTTAAGCGATAACGATGTGCGCCAGTGCGCGCGCATTGCCACAGGTGCGACGCTCGGTTTTGCGGTGTGTAAGTTTTTCGGTTTTAGCTTCGGGGTGTTTTTTACTGTCACGCCGATGTTGTTGCTTGGCCTTGTCCCCGTGATTAACGGTCGCGCGGCACGGCAATTGCTCGCCTCCGCGGTGATCAGTGGGATAGAGGTCGGGCTGCTAGGGGGATTGTTTGGTGCACACCCTGGGCTAATGACACCGCTGGTGTTCTTGCTCTTCACCTACAAATTTGCCTGTATGTCCAAAGGGCGCTTTTTTCTCTTTGGCGCCAACAGCGTGTTAAGCCTGAGCATTATGCTGCACTTTGCCAGCTATCCCGATTTGCCCATTAACACCTTAATCTTCGGTAACCTGGGCGCCAATGTGTTATCGGTCGCGGTGGCGTATCTCGTCACCTGGTTAATTCCCGATGTCACGCCGCGTCAGCCGCCTGCTGCTCCGGCAGGGGGAAAACAATCGCATCGGATGCGCCACGAAGCGCTAATGGGCGCGACCTTGGCGACGGTCTCGTTTTTCATCTTTCAGTTATTTGACTTGCGCGATTCGATTTCAGCGCAAGCCACCACTGTGTTGTTGCTGTTTCCGATGCACTGGAATGGCTCGCTCAGCTATGCACGAAAACGGGCGATAGGCACAGTGCTCGGCGTCGCCTACGGCATTGGCTGCCAAGTAATATTATATGATTGGTTTAACGTGCTGATTTTAGTGATCCCGCTGCTATGGATAGGCACCATGCTGTTTGCCAAAGCCCACTTAAAAGAGGCCGGGGGCTCAGGTGTGGGGTTTGGTGCCATGGCTACGCTTGGGATCTTATTCGGGCAATACTTAAGTCCCAACCAAGACTTTATGTATGATGCCTTATACAGAGTGAGTAGCAATCTGGTGGCTATCGTGCTCACCTTGATGTTGTGTTTTATGGTGCACAAGCTGCTTAATTGCTTTTCCGCGACCCGGTTTGGTGCCGCGTAAGCGTATGAACGACTGAATATGTTCCTCGCTTTAGTCAATTAATAATGATTATTTTTGCGGTAAACATCTCATCCTAATTTGACTTTTGCGAGGTATCGCTTGTTTCTCCTCCGACCTGTCGCTATGCTCCATGGCTGTTATGATGCACAGATAGGAAGTCAGCGAAGTGAAAAAACTCATCCTGATCGTGGTATGCGCCATGTTTGCCGTTGCGGCAATTGCCAGTATCACCGCAACCACCTTTATCTCGCATGACGAGATTGACAACATTATTCTCAAGCGTTCGCAAGCACAGGCTGAGCTCCTGGCTGATCGTGCTGAATACATTTTAGAAAACTCTTCTACTCCCACCGCCGATTTACAAGACATGGTGTCGGATCTTAAAGGTCGCGACGACATCAGCTATGCGGTGATGATTGATAAAAACATCAAAGCCATTGCCCACAGCGACACCCAAAAGCTTGGCAAGGTGTATAGCGATAACTATACCGTCGCGGGTGCTGGCCAAGGCCAGCCGCAGCATTCTCGCTGGTATGCCGATGTGCAAGATGTATGGGTGTACGACATCATGATGCCGGTTTACGTTGATGGCCGCTTGTGGGGCGCATTTGATGTTGGCATCCCGATTACTGAGGTAGACAGCGCTGCTAATGGTATCGCCATTGCCCAGCTTACCGCGATTGGCTTGATTTTTGTCGGTTGTACCCTGGTGTTGGTATGGCTATTAGGCCGTTTATTCGCGCCACTAAAAGGCCTCGAGGATGCGCTGACTGATATCTCTAAAGGCGATGGCGATTTAACGGTGCGCTTGCCTGTCACTGGTAACAACGAAATTACCCGGATTTCGGTGGCGTTTAATACCTTTGTGGAAAAAATCGATCAAATCATCGCCAATGTGGTGGAAACCGGTGAAGAGCTGGGACGTTCGGCTGAATCGCTGCGTGATAAAGCGGCACACTCACTGAAACGTGGCGAGTCGCAAAGCGAACAAGCCTTGCTGGTGGTCACCTCAATGAATGAGATGATTGCTACCATCAATGAGATCTCACAAAGCGCCTCGAATGCGGCAGATTCCGCCTCGTCGGCGAACAATGAAACCGAAGCCGGTAAACAAACCTTGGCCGAAGCAACCGCGACGATTAACCAGCTCGACACCGAGATGGACAATATGTCGACGGTGATCACCTCACTGGCCGATCGAACTCAGTCGATTGTGTCGATTCTGGATGTAATTCGCGGGATCTCCGAGCAAACGAACTTGCTTGCCTTGAACGCCGCCATTGAGGCAGCACGCGCGGGCGAAGCGGGACGTGGCTTTGCGGTAGTGGCTGACGAAGTGCGCAGCCTGGCGACTAAAACCTCGCAATCGACCGAAGAAATTCAATCAACCATTGATCAGCTTCAGCAAGAAGCGAAAAATGCGGTTGATGCCATGGATACCAGCAAAGCGCTGACCACCGAAGGTAACCGTGCTACTGAGCAAGCACTGACCGCACTGGAAAGCATTGCCACGCAAGTCAGCACCATCTTGGATATGAACACCCATGTGGCGACGGCGACCGAAGAGCAATCGAGCGTGGCCAATGAAATCAACGTTAATATGGATACGGTTAACCAAGCGGCGCAAGCCGGGCTGGATGATAGCCATAGTTTAGAAGCCAGCAGCCAAGACTTGGCCGGTTTGGCGCGCACCTTGGACCACCATGTCGGCGCATTTAAAATCTCGGCAATTAAACCCACCGAGAACACATTGCGGGCGGCGCGCGACTAATTCAGCGTGTACCCTGGTAACCTTTATCGCCAGCCCTGTGCTGGCGATTTTTTTGCTTAATCATCAAAAAAGCAGAGGTTACTAAACACCTGTTCGTAGCTGCTGGGCGGGTAAGTGCTCGGCAAGATATGCCAGCCAGGCGGCTATCTTGGGTTGTAATTGACGCCCACTTGGATACAGCGCCCAAATGCCCTCATCGTCTACCCGATAATCGGTTAATACTTCTTCTAACTCGCCGCTTGCCAACGCGGGTTGCACGTAATAATGCGGCAGTTGCGCCAAGCCTAAACCGTGCTTGGCGGCATTGAGCAATGCGACGCCTGAATTGCAGCGCAATCGGCCTGACACGGTTAACGTGCGCACTTTGCCGCCGCTTTGGTAGTGCCAATGCTCGTTTGATCCCACTAAACAGCTGTGGCGACTCAGCGCACTGGGCGAGTCGGGGCGGCCATTTAAGGCCAAGTAACCTGGACTGGCGCAAATGGTTAACTGCCGTGAGCCCAGTCGCTTGGCTTTAAGGCTTGAGTCGGGTAAATGGCCAATACGGATCGCCACATCGGTGCCAGTATCTGTCATATCCACTCGCCGATTAGTCAAATGTAAATCCACCGCCACTTGCGGATACGCCACCATAAATGGTGCGAGCAGTGGGGCGATATATTGCTCACCAAAGTTTACCGGTGCGGTGACACGAATTTGCCCGGCAGGTAACGACTGCGCCTGGGTAATGGTTTGTTCGGCATCCACCAACGCCGCGATCAGCGGTCGGCAGCGTTGATAATAGAGCTCACCCTCATCGGTTAACGACACCTTCCGCGTAGTACGATGAAACAGCTTCACCCCTAAATACGCCTCGAGCGCAGCCACCCGGCGACTGACTGACACCACAGTGGTATCGAGTTTATTGGCCGCTTGGGTGAAGCTGCCATGCTCGGCGACGGATAAAAATTCGTTAAGTCCTTCCCAATGGGGCGCCATTGTTGTCTATCCTGTCATTATTCACGTATATACATTATTACGTGAGTGAAATAATAATTTTCAAATTTGCGGGATTATAACTAAATCTAACTTGGTTAGCATAGTCAGGTACGCAATTAACAAGCACAGAAAGGAACCTTCAATGGCACTAACCATCCAGCCAGGACAAACACATATCAAATCTAAAGCCGCGGTTGCCTGGGGGCCAGGCCAGCCACTGAAAATGGAAGAGGTCGACGTTGAACTGCCTAAGCCGGGTGAGGTGTTGGTCAGAATCGTCGCTACCGGTGTGTGCCATACCGATGCGTTCACCTTATCGGGCGACGATCCTGAAGGCGTCTTTCCCTCGATTCTCGGCCACGAAGGCGGCGGGATTGTTGAAATGGTCGGCGAGGGCGTCACCAGCGTGGAAGTGGGCGACCATGTGATCCCGCTTTACACCGCCGAATGTGGTGAGTGTAAATTCTGCCAATCTGGCAAAACCAACCTGTGTGGCGCAGTGCGTGAAACCCAAGGCAAAGGCTTGATGCCTGACGGCACCTCACGCTTTTCTATCAACGGCGAGACCATTTTCCACTACATGGGCTGCTCGACCTTCTCGGAATACACCGTATTGCCTGAGATCTCACTGGCGAAAGTGAGCAAAGCCGCGCCGCTAGACGAAGTTTGCTTGCTCGGCTGTGGCGTGACCACTGGCATGGGCGCGGTGATGAACACTGCCAAAGTAGAAAAAGGCGACACGGTGGCGATTTTCGGTTTAGGTGGCATTGGCCTGTCAGCGATCATCGGTGCCCGTATGGCCGGCGCGAGCCGCATCATTGGCATTGATATCAATGAAAGCAAGTTCACCCTTGCCAAGCAGCTGGGTGCCACCGATGTGATTAACCCGCAAGACCACGACAAACCTATCCAGCAAGTGATTGTGGAGATGACTGACGGCGGGGTTGATTACTCGTTCGAATGTATCGGCAATGTGGATGTGATGCGCCAAGCGCTGGAATGCTGCCACAAAGGCTGGGGCGAGTCAGTGATCATTGGTGTTGCTGGCGCAGGCCAAGAGATTTCCACCCGTCCGTTCCAGCTGGTGACAGGGCGCGTCTGGAAAGGCTCGGCGTTTGGTGGGGTAAAAGGCCGCTCAGAGCTGCCCGGCATTGTCGAGCGCTACCTCGATGGTGAGTTTGGCCTGCAAGAATTTATTAGCTACACCATGGGCCTTGATGAAGTAAACCGCGCCTTTGAACTGATGCACGAAGGCAAAAGCATTCGCAGCGTGATCCACATGGACCAATAACAGGACGGCCGCCGTGGCAACGCGGCGGTAAGATAACCATGCAACTAGAAAAAATAAGCGAAAACAAAGTCGCAGGCGGTTGGCACCAACGTTGGCAGCATGACTCAAGCACCACCAACGGCAAAATGACCTTTGCGATCTTTCTACCAGAGAAAGCGAAAGAACAACCTGTGCCGGTGCTTTATTGGCTCTCGGGCCTGACCTGCACCGACGAAAACTTTATGCAAAAGGCCGGCGCGTTTAAACAAGCCGCCACCTTGGGCATGGCGATTGTGGCACCGGACACCAGCCCGCGCGGTGAGGGCGTGGCGGACGCCAACCAATACGATCTCGGCCAAGGGGCGGGGTTTTATGTGAATGCCACCCAAGCGCCGTGGCAGTCGCACTACCAGATGTATGACTACGTTGCTTACGAACTGCCGGAGCTGATTGAATCGCACTTTGCGGTCAACAACCAGCGCGCGATTGCTGGACACAGCATGGGCGGCCACGGCGCGTTAGTGATTGGTTTGCGTAACCCCTCACGCTACAGCAGCATTTCCGCGTTCAGCCCGATTTGTCATCCCACCGAGTGCCCGTGGGGCAAACAGGCCTTTAGCGCCTATTTAGGCGATGACGAACAAACATGGCAAGCCTACGATGCCACCGTATTACTCGCCCAAGGCCCCACCGCCATGCCGATGCTGGTGGACCAAGGCGATAAAGACGGCTTTTTGGCCGAGCAACTAAACCCGCAAGCCCTGAAACAAGCGGCCGAGAAACACAACTCCCCGCTGACCTTGCGCATGCAACCCGGCTACGACCACAGCTACTTTTTCATCAGTACCTTTATTGATGAACACCTCGCCTTCCACGCCACCCGCTTTGCGCGGTAGGTACAAACCACGTCGAGACCCAAGCGGCCACCCAGGCCGCTTTTTTTGTACCCATTTCACAAAACATGGTTTGGCTAACACTTTGGACAATAGCGCACGAAAAGCAAAACAGCGCTTGATACACTACTCGCAAAATAGCCAATAAATGGCGTGTTAGGTGCCGAAAACTGATCGGCGGTAGCGTGGTGAATGCATGGTTACAGTTTAACGCTTGGGGATAGTGTGAACACCCGAGTAGGAATAGACGGGATGCACACTTTTGCGGAAAAGAGATATGCATGAGATGCAATAAATTATATTTATAACAGTCAGTTATTAAGTTAAGAGTGCGTATAACGATTTTGGGTAAACGCGCATGCGCACTAATACAATGTTAAGCGCATCCCTCTATGGCCCAAGCGGCCTTCCCTTTCGTGTCGATCGTGTCGACCAATCGATAATTTTAGGGTGTGGTGTTCACCTTTGGGGTGAAGATTGCGCTAGGTTTTGCTATCCTTAGGGTGCCTTGTTTTGAAAGTCGAGTTCCGCAAGAAAAAGTTAGAGAAGTGTTTTAACGATCAAAAACAGGCGGTTAAAGAATTCGGTGATCAGGTCGCTCGGAAATACATTCAACGTATCCAGATCATTCAAGCGACGGAGACCCTGGATGACCTTATAGCCTTGCCCGGTCTTAGGTGCCATGCCCTAAAAGGGAAACGCCAGGGACAATATGCGGTCAAGCTGACGGGCTTCTATAGGCTGATCTTTACTGTGGATGGCGACTATTTGAATGTTGTGATGATTGAAGAAGTGAGCAAACACTATGATGACTGAACAAGCACATATGTCAGATTTAGCTATCCCACCCGGTGAGTATCTGGAGGAAGTGCTCGAGGAAATGGGAGTCAGTCAGGCGGAGCTAGCTCGTCGGATGGGGCGCCCAGCTCAAGCTATCAACGAGATCTTGAAGGGTGATAAAGCAATTACTTCGGAAACTGCACTACAGCTTGAGCAGGTTGTGGGTGTGCCTGCCCATGTCTGGAGCAATTTGGAATCCAGCTATCGATTGGTGATTGCTAAAAAAGTTGACGAGAAGAAGGCTGAAGAGGAGATTGATGTAGTTTCTTCTTATCCCTACTTGGAACTGTCTAAGTTGGGTTTGGTCCAGAAAACCCAAAGCAAAATAGATAGAGTGAAGGAGCTAAGAAAATTTTTCGGCGTTTCTTCTCTGTTTAATATAGGAGAAGTAAAGGAATACGCACCTGCATTTAGACAAGTTGAAAAAGATAGTACTTCTCATGAAGCCTTGGCGGCATGGTTGAGAGCGGGTCATATTATTGCGTCTGGGAAAGAGGTAAATGAGCTTGATCTTGCAAAATTAAATAGATGCTTGACTGATATTAAAGCTCTTACCTTTGAGGCAGATCCCAACGTCATGCTTGATAAGCTTAGCAGTTTGTTAGCTAGTTGCGGTGTAGCTTTGGTTTTGATACCACACTTTCCAAAAACATATACAACGGGCGCCACTTTTTGGATAGAAAAAAATAAAGCAGTAATAATGATGTCACTTAGAGGCAGCTGGTCTGATATTTTTTGGTTTAGTTTGATGCACGAAATAGGACATATATTGTTTCACGATAAAAGGGCCACATTTCTAGAAAACGGCCGAAGCGACAGACAATATATGAAGCAAGAGGAAGAGGCTGATCTTTTTGCGCAAGAGACACTAATTCCTAAAAAAGAATATGAAAATTTCGTCTCGGCATGCGATTTTAGAAGATCTTCTATTGAAAAGTTTGCCAATAAAGTTGGAATCTTCCCCGGGATTGTCACTGGTCGTTTGCAGTTTGACGGTTTGCTCCCCCACACAGCGCATCATCACAGAATTAGGTTTAAGTGGAAGAAAGCTTAACAAGTGCGTCAGTCGGACCGATTTTTCACGCTGCGCGCAACAAACCGGCCGCTGCGCATGGCGTGTTATATGCACACAGGGCATTTATGAATAAGGCATTTTTCATCGTAGGTTTAGCTATATTATCAAAAGGACTTTTTGACTTCCAAGATGCGTTCTTCGGTAAGACTACATTCGAAGATGTCATTTCGAAAGACCCGTATTTCGAAGCAGGTTATTACTGCTTTGGGTTTGTATTTGGCTCAATATCTGCGTATTTCGGCAGCCCCAACGTAAAAGTTTTTTCTTCGTTTGTTGGTGGCGTCTGTTTGATTATTAGCGCATTTATAATAATCGATACAGTGAGTGAAACTAAATGGCAAGCAGAAGAGTGTGCAATGTTGCCGACACTTGATGAAGTAAACGACTGCTTAAAGGAGCATGGATTTGTAAAGTAGTCAGCATATAACAAACAAGAATAAGTGTCGCGCGGCCGACACTGTATTTGGGTGGTGAACAAGTCCGTTGCTTGATTTAGTAAATAGCTCGAATGCGCATAGGTATGCTCTGCGTCGGGCACCTTTCTCGTTCCCACGCAAGAGCGAGGGAAAGGAAAAAACGCTATGTTAAACAAACCGTCAACTATGACCTGGTACAGGGAACTCGGTTTATGGACCAATTTAGGGCTCTTCAACAACTTGGTGCAGGAGACTTTCAACATCTCAATGGGTCATTGGAATCGCATTTAAAAGGAACGGCGAGCCTTTTAGCCAGTTGGGGTAGAGGCGAGTTGCTTCAAACGGCAGGCCTTTTTCATGCAGCGTATGGTACGGCGGGTTTCGATGAGAAAATGGTTTCACTGGAACAGCGCCAAGAAATCGCACAGGTGATTGGTCGGGAAGAAGAAGCGTTAGTCTATTTATATTGTTCATGTGATCGAGACTATTTTTTTCCTCAATTCGCTCAAAGGGCTGAGATAGAGTTTAAAGGTAGGTTTCGCGGATCATGTTTCAAACTCGAAAGCGAGACGACGAGACTGTTCTGTGAGTTAACGGTCGCTAACGAACTAGAGCTCGTATACAGCAGCAATGATTTTAAGCTTCAGCACGGCGCTGAGCTTTGGGCGTTGTTTCAGAGCATGGATCGCTTTTTAAGCGATGAGGCTAGAAAGGCCTATAAGTCAGCTTTGGCGAGCTTTGGATGACGATTATTTTCTCATTCCCACGCAGGGGCCTGGGAACGAGTTAAAGAGTACCTAGCGACCGGGCTGGGAACCCTTTCATAAACGCGGATGTTCATGCGTTTCCCTTGTGGGCCATGCGGCTAATTAGGTCGCGCTCAGCCGCATGCCTACTAGTCAAGCTGCTTGTTGAAGCGCAGTGTCGCCAGCACCAGGAATACCCCGAAGAAGGCTAGCAGCGGCCAGATTTCGGAATGCAGTTGGGACAAGTCGGCGCCACGAAGCAGAATTCCGCGCGACAGTCGTATGTAATGGGTCAGTGGAATCACTTCGCCGATCCACTGCGCCAGCCTCGGCATACCGTCGAACGGGAACATGAAGCCCGACAGCAATATGGATGGCAGGAAGGTGAAGATCGTCAGCTGGGTCGCCTGGAATTGGGTCTTCGCGAGGGTGGAGACGAAAAGACCGAGCGCCAGCGTGGCCAGGATGAAAATGACCGAAGCTAGGTAGAGATCGATGACGCGCCCGCGTACGGGAACGTCGAAGAGGTACTGGCTGACCCAGAGGATCAGCGTGACCTGGATGAGCCCGATCAGTACGTAGGGAACGATCTTTCCGAGCATCAATTCTGCAGACTTCACCGGCGTGGTGATCAGCAACTCGAGGTTGCCGCGTTCGCGCTCCCGCACGATGGCGATGGCGGTGAAGAGCACCATGGTCAGGTGAAGGATCACACCGATCAGCGCTGGCACGATATTGACCGGTGAGCGGCCCTCGGGGTTGTAGTAGGTACGCGACTCGAATAGGTTGGGCGGTTGTCGCTGCCCCGGCAGGGGCATGCTGCCCAACCTTCGGACGATGCCCTCTACGGTCGGGTCCGAGCCATTGATCAAAAGCTGTCCGGCCGGGCGATTGCCATCGATCAGTCGTCGCTCGAAATCGTGCGGAATATAGATCCCGACATCGATCTCGCCGGCATCCAGCAGCGCTTCGAGTTCCTCCGGGCCGGCGGCCGATTGCGTGATTTTCACGATCTGGCTGGCCTCGGTGGCGGCAATGACTTGTCTCGACAGACTTGTGTTGGCGTGATCAGACACGGCGGCGTTGACGTTGCGCACGTCGAGGTCGATGGCAAAGCCGAACAACAGGATCTGCAGCAACGGCACGCCGATGATCATGCCGAAGGTCAGGCGGTCGCGCCTGAGCTGGCGCACTTCCTTGCTGGCGATGGCGAAAAGTCTACTCAGCATCGGCCTTGCCCCGCTTGTGGCCATTCAAGCGCGTGGAGGCGACGAAGACGTCCTCCAGGTTGGCGACGACGTTCTCGACGTCTCCGGCGATCTCCGCATTGGCGAGCGCATCCCGGATCAGCCCGGCCGGATCGACGATTCGTATGTCGGTCAGCGCGTGCAGCCGCGTCCCGAGCTGGGCGACACTTTGGACACCGTCGGTGCCTTCCAGGCACTCGCGGACGCGCTGGGGGGTATCGGTCTCGATTTCGACGACACCGGCGGCGATGTCGCGGATCAGGTCGCGCGGCCGGCCTTGGGCGACGAGACGGCCCTGATCCAGGATGGCGAGATTGTGGCAGCGCTCGGCCTCGTCCATATAGTGCGTGGACACCAGTACGGTCGTGCCTTGGTCGACCAGGTCGAACAGGATGTCCCAGAAATCGCGACGGCTTTGCGGATCCACCGCTGAGGTCGGTTCGTCGAGGATCAGCAGGCGCGGTCGATGTAGTGTCGCGCCGGCCAGCGCCAGACGCTGCTTCTGCCCGCCGCTCATGGTGCCGGCGAACTGCTTGCGTCGGTCGCTCAGCCAATACCGTTCTAGCGCACTGTCAATGCGTTGCTTTAGATCGCGGCGCGGCAGGTTGTAGATGGCGGCCAGGAAGCGTAGGTTCTCTTCCACGGTCAGGTCTTCGTAGAGCGAAAACGTCTGCGTCATGTAGCCGATGTGCAGCTTCACCTCCTCGGCCTGCCCGGGGACACGAAACCCGAGCACTTCGACCTCCCCCGATGTGGGCGTCAATAACCCGCAAAGCATGCGAATAATGGTCGACTTGCCCGACCCGTTGGGCCCGAGGAAGCCATAGATCGCTGCCTCGGGGATCTGCAGGTTGACGTCGTCGACCGCTGTCAGCGCTCCGAAGCGCTTGGTCAGCCCCTTGGCGTCGATGGCGATAACATCATTCATCGCCGACTCCGCTCGGTTTAGCGGGCGCGACGGCGCGCACCGGAATGCCGCTAGGAAGCTCTGCTGCGTTCTCCAAGTCGATTTCGGCCAGATAGCTCAGGCGGCCGGCATCGTGTTCGGTCAAGGCGTAGTAAGGCGTATAGGCCGCATCCGTGGCCAGATAGCGGACTTTCCCGGTCCGCTCACCGTGGCCGTCGATTCGCACCCGCACCGTCTCGCCTGGGCTGAACCGGCCATGCAGTTCGGCGGGGACATAAACACGTGCGTAGGGCGGCTGGTCGATCGCGCGAAGCAGAGCCAGGGATTCACCCACGCGCGGCGTCTCCCCCAGTTCGAAAGGCAGGGCCTCCACGCGCGCCTTGCGCGGCGCGGTTACGGAGAGTCGTTCGAGGTTGAGATGCTGGCGTTGTACCGCGGCTTCGGCCTCGCGCACCGCGGCGCGGGCCTGATCGAGTTCCTCTATCGTGGTGCCTTCGACCAGGGTCGCCAGCGCGGCTCGTGTGGCATCGTATTCTCCCTGGGCCTGGTCGCGGGCGTTTGTCGCGCTGTCGAGCTGGCTCCCGCTGGCCAGGTTTTGCTCCGCTAGGCGCTGGACACGCTGCAATTCCTGTCGGGCCGTGGCCAGGCCGGACTCGGCGGCGGTGAGGCGCGCCCGAGCCTCTTCAATGGTTTCCTGTCGCGGGCCGCGCAGCAGTTCGTCGAGCCGGCGGCGGCTTCGGTCAGCAGCGGCCTCCAGTTGCGCTAGTTCGGCTCGGGCCCGATGCGGATCGAGTTCGACCAGAACCGTCCCGGCGTTCACCTGCTGGCCTTCGCGCACGTGAATCTTTACCACGGGCTCGGCCATCTCCGCGGCGAGGGCGATGCGGTCGCGCTCGAGCGTGCCGACCACAGGGTAGGCAGGATCGCCATTGCAGCCGGTCAACACCAGCAGCATCAGCATGGCCTGAGCACAAGTCTTGGATACCAAAGTCATGTGCTTGCTCCCTTGTAGAAGAGATTAAGGGTGTGTTCGGCCAGCACTTCGATCCGCTCCGGCGCCAGGCTGTAGTCGAGCACTTGTCCCGCTATCGGTTGGCCGACAAAAGGAAAGACGGCCATACTCAACAGCGATAGCGTGGCCAGGTCGGGATCGAGATCGGCCCTGAGCTTTCCCAGCTTCTGGGCTCGCTTGACTAAGTCGCGCACGCCGCTACCGCCGCGGCTGGCGAACCCCTTCAGAAATGTCTCGCGCATCTGACCGCCGGGCGAGAGCACGTCGCGCACGATCAGCGATGGCACGGCCGGATTCTCGGCAAGCAGCCGCATATAGCCTTGAATGAAGCGCGGCAGTAAGTCCTCATCCACGGGCGGATCTGAGCGTGCGGCTTCGAGCTGGGCGAGGATGGGCCCGAGCGCGTGCTGCAGCACCGCTTCGTAGAGATCCTGTTTGTTGCCGAAGTAGTAGTGGATCATCGCCGGCGTCGCACCTGCTTCCTTCGCGATGACGGTTACCGAGACGCCGCGAAAACCGTGCGTGGAAAACTCGCGCAGCGCTACTTCAAGCAACCGCTCGCGGATGTTCGAGTCGCCGCAGGGGCGGCCCGGTGTCCGCTCGCCCTGCCTGGTTCCTGGTGTTTTTCTGTTCATAGAATTAATTAATAAATCGTTTAATTAATTATGTCAAGAAGAAATGGCCGGGCGGATTGGGTGCAGGCCGGCCTTGCAGAAGGCCGGCGAAAACGATCAGTCCTTCAGGCGCTTGCGTCCGGTCAGGCCCGCACAAGGTTTTCGCGGTGCAGCCGGTCGGCCGACCAAAGCGGACCGGCGTTTTTTCTCGTTCCCACGCATGAGCGTGTGCACGAGTTACACCAACCCCAGCCATTGAACCAAACCGAACCACGTTCGTAATGGAGATCGTTATTTTTAACCGAAGCAGTATCTAACGGGGCAGTCGTGAACCAAATCAATCCAGCCAAGTTACGCAATAGCAAGTGGACGGCGGTCAAACCCATTAATCGCGAGAAGCACTTTTTGGTCTCTGACGTTGAGTATGATGAAGACGGTGTGGTGGTGTTATGCGTGCTCGAGTCAGTGATGTCGAAAAAAGAATATCCGATAGACTGGCGTGAGCTCAAAAGTGACAAGAAGTGGCGTCAAGGGTGGAAGTGATATTAAAGGGAGGAGGCTATCCTCCCTTTTTTTGATCTGTTCTGAACATCGCGCGTGGCGTTTGTTATTTCAGGTGGAAGATTTGCTCTGTTTCTAGCGCTGTCATCGCGCGTATCTGACGCCATATGTAGTAAAAGATGCCGAACATCATCAACATGCTAGGGATAGCAATCATCGGGTAGCTGTACAGCGTCATCTTGCCTAACTCTTCATTAAACGCGGGCGTGCCGGCAGGGCTGGTGACAATCCACGTGGCAAGGAAGTAGTTCATCGCCGATGAGAACACAAAGGTGCTGGCGAACAGATAGTTTGACCACATCAAACACCGCTCAAAGGCGGCGGATTGCCCGCTCTCTTTTAAACGTTGATTGATCAACGAGAGGTTGAGCACGGTGTCATTCAGTATTAACTTCTGCATCAGTGGGTAGCGGGTAAAGGTTGACCCTAACACCGCCAAGCCAATAATGCCGGGGATCAACGCCTCTTTTAAGGCTAACCAACGGGTATCGAGCTCGAGTAGGCCAATCCCGCCTGTCAGTAACACGCTGACAAAGCCCAGCGCTGCGATAAAATTGAATTTCTGGTTACGGACCAGATCCATCCCGCCGTAAGCGAGAGGAAAGGCCAAAGCGACGACCAGTGCCGTGGCTGTACCTAGGTATTCATCGCCGCTCAACTTCATCAAGATGATCGAGGGGATGAAAACGTTGAACAGGATTTCAAACAAGGGACTCGGCTTTTTCGCGGTGGTATTGCTCATAATGTGTGACTAACTCTAGGTGATATCGGTTGCCATTATACTCTGCCAAGCAGTGTTCATCGACCCGCGATCGATGTAAAGCGCAAAAGCGCACCGTTGTGTAACTATGTGTGAAACCCAAGGAAGCAATGCCAGTGAGCGGTTAAAGGTAACCCCCTCTTCAGGGCCACTGGGCAATGCTTCTTGGCGAGAGCCCTGCCTTTATTCTCACATCCCCATCTACTTACCTAACACTGGCGTTTTTCAACGCATACCAATCAATTTGTTTTGGCAAAGGCGTGTCGTGGTGGTCACGTGTCAGCGCTAAAAAGGTCGCATCAATAGCGCTAAAGTAACGGCTGGTCATCGTCCACTGGCCGCCGACGATAAAGAACTCCAATGAGCTGGTATCGGCGAGGACTTGTAGCGGTAACTCTTCTAACTGCTCAGGCAAGTGAATACAGCGGCGGGTATCGCCTTCTGTGGTGAGGCTTGCGCTTCTATCCAGTGTTAGCGTGCGGCTATCGCCGTCCATGATGAGCGCACAACCGGTTGGCTCGCCGGCTGAGGCAGGCGTGATCATGCCGCTGCGGCTGTGAAAATATAACGTGTAGTGGCCGCTGGCTGGAATGGGCAGCGTGGTGTTGAGTTCAAACTGCTTGGTGCCTAAATCCACCGTCGTTGAGTGGCATTCGGTGTTAATCAGCAAAAGTTGCTGAGGGCCTCTTAAGCTTTGTAGCGCGGTGGAAGGGCGCTGATAAAGTTGCCCATTTTCCCAGTGTAACTCGCGAGGACAGGTTAACTGATGCAACCAGCCCGCACTTTGACTAGGTTGTTCAACTTCGTCTGGTAGGCCCATCCAAGCGATGAGCATGCGCTTGTTGTCCGGGGTCTGCGCCGTCTGCGGGGCGTAAAAATCAAACCCATGATCCAGCACTTGCCAGTTATCAAGCGTAATGCCGTCCGCTTCTAGCGTGGCTTTGGCGTAACCGTTGTGGTGTGGCACGTGATGATCGGGCGTCGGTGATGGGCTGCCTTGTGGGCAGAGAATACAGAGCCATTGATCGCTTAATTGGAACAAATCCGGGCACTCCCACATATAACCAAGCTCGCCTAAGCTATCGCCGCTTAGTCCGTCATAGTGCCACGTAAGGCCATCGACTGAGGAGTATTGCGCCAGGCGACCTATTTGGTCTTCACGTTGCGCACCCAGCAGCATCCGATAGTATTGGCCGTCATGGATGACTTTGGGGTCGCGAATATGCTCGGTGATGCCAGCCGGTGGGGCATCAATCACTGGGCCGAGCTTTTCAAAGTGAATGCCATCGGTTGAGCGTGCCACACACTGGGTGGTTTGGCGCAAACGCTCGGGGCCAATACGGGTGTTGCCAGTGTAATAAAGCCAGAGGGCGTCATCCATCACCATGGCGTGGCCTGAAAATACGCCATGGCTGTCATACCAATCACTGGGGGTAAGGCCGAGCGGTGCGGTGTGCCATTGCACCCCATCAGGGCTGATGAGATGTACCCAGAATTTATCTTTGTGCTCGCAGGCAAACGGGTACCACTGATAAAAAAGGTGATAGTGCCCTTGAAAGTAGATAAAGCCATTGGGGTCATTGAGCAGCCCTTGAGGGGGACTGATATGCCAAGTTGGACGATGGAAGTCTGTCTTGCTGATTGAAGAGTAGCGAGGCGCGGCTTGTTCACGCAGGTTTTGGTCGATAAGGCGTCCCAGTGCAGCGAGCACACTTTCATCGATTGGCTGATCAAGCGTGATTTGGCGCAGCGACACGTCAACCGCATGGATGGGTAAGGCGTCTTGATTGAAACGCTCAAGCGCGCTTAGCTCAATGATCACCTTCTCTTGATGACGCAATACGCGGCGTACATTGTCGGTGCCACCACATGTGTCTACCAAACCTGTTAGGGTTATTTCCATCTATCCGTACCAGTTTTATTTTCGGGAACGTTCCAAAAATAGCGAATAAGACGGTGTTGGCGCAAGTAAAATTTCTCTGTATTGGCTTAACGATCGCGATGTTAAGGGCAGGTAGCGCGGCTAATATAGTTAAAGCCCATCACCAATTTGGATACATGGCTTTGTCCGGTTTCCAGCAACTCGAGCAGCATTTTGGCACCACTTTCTCCTGCTGCATCAAAGGCATAGTTAAACGTAGATAAGCTTGGCGATACCACTTGGGCAAGCTCATCATCGCCCACTCCCATTAGCTTCACGGCTTGTCCTGGCGTAATCCCTTGTGCTTGCAAGGCTTGGATAGCGCCAATTGCAATTCGGTCGGTGGCACAAAATACGCCGTCAAGATCAGGATATTGCGCTAGCATAGCGGTCATGGCGACATAGCCCGATTGAATCGAGAACTGGCCTTGATAATGGAACAAGGGAGCCGTTTGACTAAGTGTGGTCAAGGCGCTCTCAAGGCCTTGATAACGCTGCTGATCAACCGCAATATCTTCCGCTTGTACCCCCAGAAAGCCCACCTGTTGGCACCCGGCTTTAATAAGCTGCTCGCCGGCACAAAAGCCCACCCGGTAATCATCATGGATCACGCTGGGGATGTTATAGGGTGAGCCGTCTTGACCAATCACCACCACCGGCGCACTCGAGCGCTTAATCGCTTGCACCACGGTAGGGTTGAGCGTAGAAGCAAACAGCAAAATCCCCTCGACCCGTTTTTGATTGAACAAATCAAGGTAATGACAAATACGGGCGTCATCTTGCCGAGTATTGGCCAGAAGCACTTGTTTCCCTTTTTGATCAAACACATGGCTAAGACCATCGACACTAGCTGACATCGCATGTGAGGAAACACGCGGCACAATCACGCCAATGAGATTGGTTTTACTGGATTTTAAATCCTTAGCGATTTGGTTGACCACATAGCCGCATTGCTCAATGGCGCGATTCACCTTCTCAATCGTCGCGGGTTTTACGCCATACTCTTGGTTAATTACACGCGACACAGTGGATTTGGAAACACCCGCTAAACGGGCGACATCATTCAAGCTAGCCATGGGTTCTCCTTTGCTGAGAGTGCCATGATCGTTCCATTTACGGATCCTTTGCAAACATAGCACCGTAAATCCCCCTTATTTAGTGATTTAAGTCACGTTTAAGGTGAGAGTTGCGCGGTGGTTTACTGATCGATCTCACAGCGATTAGCCCTCATACTTGATGCTTTACAGGATTCAGCACATCATTTTCGGGATCGTTCCCGAAAATGTGGAGCGTGTGACGCCACACGAAAATAAAAGTGACGGTGGCAAAGACGGTGAGAGCGTGCAGGGGAAGTAGCCATGAACTACCAAGCAATAGCACAACAACTACTCGATAAACTGGGTGGTAAAGAAAACATCGCAGCGGCGGCACACTGTGCCACGCGGCTAAGACTCGCACTCCATGATGACAGTCTCGCGGATTTAAGCGCGATTGAATCGATTGAAGGGGTGAAAGGCCAGTTTCAAGTCGGTGGCCAGTTACAGATCATTTTTGGCTCGGGCATTGTGAATAGTGTTTATGCTGAGTTCAGCAAACTGACCGGCCAATCCGATATGTCGTCGAAAGACGTGGCGGCGGCTGGAGCGGAAAAGCAAAATTGGCTACAACGCGCGGTGAAAGGGCTATCAGATATTTTTGTTCCCATTATTCCAGCCATTGTCGCCGGTGGTCTGCTGATGGGGATTTTCAATATCCTCACTGCACCAGGCTTGATTGTTGATGGCAAGTCCTTGATTGAAGCCTACCCACAAATGGGCGACTTGGCCAATATGATCAACACCTTCGCCAATGCGCCATTTGTGTTCTTACCGGTACTGCTGGCGTTTTCAGCCAGTAAAAAATTTGGCGCTAACCCCTTTTTGGGCGCGGCACTCGGGATGTTAATGGTGCACCCTGATCTGCTTAACGGCTGGGGCTTTGGCGGTGCCGCGGTGTCTGGTGATATTCCGGTGTGGGAAATCTTTGGTTTTGAGATCGAAAAAGTCGGTTATCAAGGCTCGGTACTGCCTGTGCTGGTTGCCACCTATATTTTGGCGCAAGTCGAGCAAGCGCTACGTCGTATTATTCCCTCGGTGCTGGATAACTTGCTGACCCCGTTGCTGGCCATTTTTATCACCGGCCTGATCACCTTTATCCTGGTGGGCCCATTTACCCGTGATCTCGGCTTTTTGCTCGGCGATGGTCTTAACTGGGTGTATGAATCGGCTGGGATGCTTGGCGGTGCGTTGTTCGGGTTTGTGTATGCGCCGTTTGTGATCACCGGGATGCACCACAGCTTTATCGCGATTGAAACCCAACTGTTGGCAGACATTGCGGTCACCGGCGGTACCTTTATCTTCCCAATTGCCGCGATGTCGAATGTGGCACAAGGCGCTGCTTGTTTGGCGTTTGGGCTGAAAACCGCGGATGTGAAAGCGAAAGGGATTGCGATGCCGGCGGGTGTCACGGCTCTGCTTGGCATCACTGAACCGGCGATGTTTGGTATTAACCTAAAATATCGTTATCCGTTTATCGGGGCACTGGTAGGCGCAGCCTGTGCGGGCGCGTTTGTCACCTTCTTTAAAGTGAAAGCGCAAGCGTTGGGTGCCGCGGGGCTGCCAGGGATCATTTCTATCCGTCCTGACGGCGTGGTGCCTTATATCATTGGTATGGCGATTGCCTTTGTTGTGGCGTTTTCTGTGACCTATGTACTGGGTGCGCGTAAAAAATACGCACAAGCTGCAGCGGCCTAATCGAGCGTGAAACGAGGAGCAAGTGTGATGAACAAGGTATGGGTCACCGGTGATGCGGTGGTGGATTTGATCCCAGATGGTGAACACCACTACCTAAAATGTCCGGGTGGTGCACCCGCCAATGTGGCGGTGGCGATTAGCCGACTGGGTGGCGAAACCGGCTTTATTGGTCGAGTGGGCGGCGATCCGCTGGGGCGCTTTATGCAAAATACCTTGGCGGGTGAAAGCGTGGATACGCGATTTATGCATCGCGATGAAACGCAACGTACCTCAACCGTATTGGTCGAGCTGGATGAGCATGGCGAGCGCAGCTTCACCTTTATGGTCAAACCCAGTGCCGATCAGTTTGTGCAGCCCGATGACTTCCCTGTGTTTGAAAAGGGGCAGTGGTTACATGCTTGCTCCATCGCTCTGGCAAACGAGCCATCGCGCTCTGCCACGCTTGGTGCCATGCAAGCGTGTCGTGACAAGGGCGGGTTTGTCAGTTTTGATCCCAATTTGCGTGAGGATCTGTGGCAAAGCGAGGCGCAAATGCTAGAAGCCGTCTGGCAAGCCTTGCCGCTGGCGGATGTAGTTAAAGTGTCTGATGATGAGCTTGCCCTAGTGACTAAGCCCTTCATTACCGAGGCGCATTCAGTGAAAGCAAGGTTAGCAGCGTTAGTGGAGCACGCACCCAATGTGTCGTTATGGGTGGTGACACAAGGCAGTGAAGGCGCGCGAGTCGCGTTCCATCAGACGGTTTGGCAGGTGGCGACAACACCAGCAAACGTGGTGGACACCACGGGGGCAGGAGATGCGTTTATGGGCGGATTGTTGGCTGCCCTTGCCAAGTTGCCCGACTGGCAAACGCCCGAGGCGGTGACGGAAGCAGTCCGTCAAGGCAACCGCTGTGGCGCACTGGCCACCACCGCCAAAGGCGCAATGACTGCGTTGCCCACGGCGTTGCAGTTGGCTGGACAATGATATGTTCATTTACCAGCCATCGTCATGAAGACGACGAAGCACGTTCGGGGGCGGTCAGTGGAATCGTCACAATGAAGCGGCTGCCCTGTTGCGGTTTGCTTTTTACCTGAATGCGGCCGCCGAGCACACTCGTGATGAGGTTGAAGGTAATATGTAAGCCAAGGCCAGATCCACCCTGACCGAAATGGGTGGTATAAAAGGGATCAAAAATGTGTTTTTGCACGTCTGGTTTCATGCCCACGCCGTTATCTTGGACGGTAATATGTACCATATCGTGTGAATCTTGAGTCGCATGGATTTGAATATGACCTTGATCTTGCGTGGTAAATGCATGCACTAACGCATTGTTAATTAGGTTGATCAGAGTTTGGGTGAGGGCGCCTGGATAGCTGTTGAGTAGAATGCCCTCTGGAATACCGACCTCGAGCTGGTGCGGTGAGTGCTGAAGTGTCGGACGCATAGAGAGAAGCACTTCGTTGATAAGATGGAGGAGGTCAAACTCGCGCTGGTGGTCGTTGGTTTGATCCACGGCCAGTTGTTTAAATGCCCGGATTAATTCGGAGGCACGTGACATGTTACGTTCAACAATCCGTGTCCCATCTTCAACATGTGTGAGAAATTGGTCTAAATCGTCTCGTGTGATCGGCTTTTCGAGTTGTTGAACAAAGTCTTGTTTCCTCGACAAGATGGAGGTTGAAGACATCAGTGCGTTGCCGATCGGAGTATTCAGCTCGTGCGCGATGCCGGCGACCAGGGAGCCGAGTGAGGACAGTTTTTCATTCTGAACCAATTCATCTTGGAGTGTTTCTAACTGCAACAGCAGTGCCTTTAGTTTATCACCATAATCGTTGACGGCATGGCGTAATTCCCCGACTTCATTCAGGTTTCCCACCTCGAGTGCTTGGGTGGTTTCGCCATCAATCAACTCTCGGATCTGATGGGTGGTTTGTCGAATTTTATCCAGTAAATTGCGGGCCGTGATCGTCGCGATGACGCCGACAATCAGCAGTAAGCCGCCAATCGCTATCATTAAAAACAACCCCATGTTGTCAGCAGCGGCGGTCATTTTGCTTTTAGGAACGGCGAGGCCAATCACCCAATCGGCTTCCGGGTAGCGAATCAAATGGACATACGCGGCTTCGTTGAATATGCCGTCATTTTCTACCGTGATTAGCTGGCTGGTGCTGAGTGTTTGGGTTGCCTTTAACGCCGATTGCAGCCAAGGTAATTGCACTTGCAGTTCGTCTCGCGTCCATAGCGTGCTCCTGTAGGGTTGAAAGGTGACGGCTGATTGGGGAAAACTGATCGCTTTGTTGTCGCCGTCGAAGGCAAACACATAGCCGCCGTTTTCTTTGCCATATTGGGACAAAATATCTGAGATGCCGGCAAGCCTCATATCGACGGTGGCGACACCCACAAAGCGCGTATCATCTTTCATCGGTACGGTGCAGGTGATCATCGGCTCTTTGGTAAAAGGGTCAATATAGGCGTTGGACCAACTGCAATGATCGGCAGGGGCCGTTTTTCCGGCTACGTACCAACTTTCATTGTGGTAGCCTTTCCCGTCTGGATGATTGTAATCGTCGTAGTACTCCATGGTCGCGCCTGCTCGGCCCCAGAAAAAACTGCGCCGCGCCACCCCTTGTGTAAATGTGCCGGGCTCGGGCCATATACCCCCGCCGGCAATCGCCGGATCGCCATGATTATTGAGGATCTCGGGAAAGGTGGTGCGGAACAGAGCTTCATCTTTGGGGAGGCTAGTGCCTGCTAACGCCATGGTGCTGGTTAATAGTTCAATTTGGCCGAGTTTGGCGTCGAGTAAATCGAGCAGGGCGTGTTGGTTGATGCTGATCCGCTCTTGTCGCTGCTCAATAAGCTCGGGTTTTACCTTCCATTCCACCACCGCAAAAATCGTCAGTAATGCCATAATCAGAACTAACGCAAATCCAAGGTTGATCTGATGGCGGATCATGAGAGCGGGTTTGGCCATTGTCGATACTTCCTCTCTTCTCAGCCGACGCAAGTGCCAATACAAGCATCTGTAGCCAGTCCTACCAAATCATTTGGAGGACGGTCGAATCGTTCCTTCTAGTGTAGTTGGCGACTTAGACTTTGTAATGATGGCGTTGTGATGGCAAACACACTGAGCGAGATCTGTACTTTTATCAACGTATAAAAACCCCCTTAGCGATCCATCGCTAAGGGGGAGGCAGGGTTTTCGGGATTGCGAAATAAAGCGTGTGGGCTTTATTTAATATTGACGACCATCTTGCCGAAGTTGCGGCCTTCAAGTACATCAATCAGTGCTTGGGGCGCTTGCTCAAAGCCATCGACCGCGTGTTCACGGTAATGGATTTGGCCTTCACCGACCCATTTGGCCATGTCGTGAGCGAACTCAGGATAACGGTGCGCGTAGTCGTCAAAGATAATGAAACCTTTTACGGTGAGGCGCTTGACCAAGATGGTACCCATTAGCTGCGAAAGGCGATCTGGGCCTTCTGGCAGGGCGGTGTTGTTGTACTGTGACACCAAGCCACACACGGGAATACGTGCCCCTGTATTAAGCAGTGGCATCACCGCATCAAACACCTTGCCGCCGACGTTTTCAAAGTAGACATCAATGCCTTGCGGGCAGGCGTCGGCAAGCTGCTCGGCAAAGTTATCGGCTTTGTGATCAATACACGCGTCAACACTGAGGTGTTCACGAGCGTATTGGCATTTGTCTTCACCACCGGCAATCGCCACCACGCGGCAGCCTTTCAGCTTACCGATTTGTGCCACAGTCGCACCAACGGGGCCGGTTGCGGCGGCGACGACAAGGGTATCGCCTTCTTTGGGCTGGCCGATATCTAATAAGCCCATGTAGGCCGTGAAGCCGGGCATGCCCAAGATCCCCAGCGCGTATGAGACAGGGGCTAAATCTGGGTTGAGTTTAAGCAGGGTATCGCCGTCGACCACGGAATGGGTTTCCCAGCCTTTATAAGCCAGTACCCAATCGCCGGCCTGGTAATCGGCGTGGTTAGATTCCAGCACTTTACCCACGGTGGCGCCGACCATTAGGCCATCAATGGCTACGGGTTCAGCGTATGATTTGGCATCACTCATTCGGCCGCGCATGTAAGGGTCAATCGATAGGTGATGATTTTCAATCAGTACATCTTGGTTGCCCAGAGCGGGAATGGCGGCTTCTTCTAAGCGAAAGTTCTCGGCAGTGGGCGCGCCAACCGGGCGCGATGCGAGAACAAAACGTTGATTGGTTAATGCTGACATTAGTTCCTCCCTTGATGTTGGGAAAAGAGGCGGCTGATTCAGCGCGCCTCAAAATAGCAATGAAATAAACCGGCGATTACAGCGCGGCTTGAAGCACGCGACGGCAAACGTCCGGCGTCACATCGCCATGTTCACCGAGTTGGGTCATGCCGTGTTGAGTCAGGCTTTCAATCAAGGGCTCAATCGCGGTTGCATCCAGATCGTAATCGCTCATGCGCGTTTTCACGTTCATGCGCTCGAAAAAGTCGCGCGTTTTCTCAATCGCTTGCTGTGCTTTTTCGGCTTCGCTGCCTTGGTCAATATGCCAAACGCGTTCAGCAAATTGTGCGAGCTTGGCCTGTTTTTGCTCAAACTTCTCATTGAGCATTGCAGGCAGTACTACGGCAAGGGTTTGAGCGTGGTCTAAGCCATGCAGGGCTGTCAGTTCGTGGCCGAGCATATGGGTTGACCAGTCTTGCGGTACACCCACGCCAATCAAGCCGTTAAGCGCCAAGGTGGCGGTCCACATCAGGCTCGCACGCACATTGTAATCTTCTGGTATTTCCAGCGCTTGTGGGCCCAGCTCAACCAAGGTTTGTAGCAGGCCTTCAGCAAAGCGGTCTTGTACCGGTGCATTGGCTGGATAGGTGAGGTATTGCTCAACCACGTGAACAAACGCATCCACCGCACCGTTACCCACTTGGCGAATCGGTAGGGTGTAGGTTTTCACCGGATCCAACACTGAGAACTGCGGGAAGACCAACTCGCTCATAAACGGCAGTTTCGCTTGCATCGATTCACGGGTCACCACCGAGCCTTTGTTCATCTCAGAGCCGGTAGCAGGCAAGGTGAGCACGGCGCCAAATGGCAGCGCTGCTTCTACTTTGCCACCCATGCTGGTGAGAATGTCCCATGCGTCGCCGTCATATTTCGCCGCCGCAGCCACGAATTTGGTGCCATCGATCACTGAGCCACCGCCCACGGCGAGGAGGTAGTCATAACCTTCAGCGCTTACTTTCTCGACCGCCTCCATCAAGGTCTCATAGCGCGGGTTGGGTTCAATGCCACCAAATAGGCCAAATTGACGTTGCCCTAGCGCTTGCTCGACTTCATCCAAGGTGCCGGTTTTGCGTGCACTTTGGCCGCCGAAAAGAATCAACACTTTTGCATCGGCCGGGATGAGCCGATCCAGCTCGGCAATCTTACCTTCGCCAAAAACGATACGTGTGGGATTGTAGAACTCAAAGTTGTTCATTGCTCATCCTTCCTTTTATTGTGCTTGATGGTATCAAGCGTTTATTTAAATTAGACCGGTCGTCTAGCTGGTGCCGGTTAAAAACCCGCCAAAGCGGGTTTTAAGTAGATGGTGGCTGTCGCTAACAATGAGGCCGTCGCGAGTGCCACGCATCGGGTATTAACTTGTTGTTGAAGCGATGCTTGGTACAGCAAAGCGCCGTTAATCGATCAGCCCGAGCTTTTCTTCGGTGATGGTCATCGCTTGCGCGAGATGACTGTCGTTACGATGCAGCTTGGTTAGTAAGCTGGCACCCAGCCACAACTGATACAAGGTCGTAGCGGTGGTCAGTGCGGTTTTATCGTCAAAGACATCACGCGCTTGTGCCAGTGTATCAGCCAAGCGGCCAATTAATTGGTCGGTGCCATCGCGCAGCGCCAACCGCATTGGCTCGGATAAATCGGCCACTTCTGCACTCAGCTTCACTACTAAGCAAGTTTGCACCGGATCTAGGCTGCAGTATTGCGCTTGCCAACGGCTAAAGTAGTTGTGGACCCGCACAATGGGTGAGACTGCCTTATCGGTCAGCAGGCGATTTACATCGGCAATGTAGCAAGCAAAATAGTGATCCAACACTGCTTGGCCGAATTGCTCTTTCGACGCGAAATAATGGTAGAAGGAGCCCTTGGGCACGCCAGCTTGTTTTAGTATTGCACTAAGGCCGACGCCACTAAAGCCAAATTGCGCCATCACGCTCACGCCCGTTTCCAACAAATGTTGGTGGGTCGCATTGTGGCTGCTGTTTTCTTGGGTGCTGCTCGATTTCATGTGGGCAGCATAATTAAAATTAGACCGGTCGTCTAGTGGTGCGGGAAATTTTTATTTTGGCGCGGTTCGCTGGCATAAATTGAGCCGGTATGCTGTGCGCAATCCCAGTTTATGTCAGATTTATTACGTTGTTCACAATTTGAACGGCACGCAGTGGCACAGTGGCAACCGTGTGCTTTACTGAAAGAGTCAGCCGAGCTGACACACAATTTGGTAGATGATTAGCGCGCAGTGACGCGCCTTAATGAGTTAAGACCCCGTTAATGTCAGGCGCCCATGACGACACCTTGTTAGCCGCCAGCCAGGCCATTAACACAAGACCATGCGGTAAGGACGCTCAACGTAGTGAGCACACGGGGCAACGTAAAAAGCGTTTCATTGACCAACAACCAACAAGGAATGCATCTCGAAGCCGCTCAGCAGAGCGGCTTTCTCTTTTTTGGGCCTAGCGCCTGACGCATTGCATATGCACGTAATATCCTAAGCCGAGTGTTTTCTCGCCCTGTGGCTGACTGTGTATCCACGCTCCCTGTTATGTGCTTAACGGCTCGTGCATTGTCTTTTTGTATCACGAACTTGCCAATTCTCTGCCTAACGGTGATCGAATTTGCTTTCCGATTCGAAATAATATAAGACTGTGACGTAGCGCCGCATTCGGCGCTTGGCATTAATATCGTTCATTAATCTGGTAGAGAGGTGTTCGATGAACAACAAAAGCAGACGTTTGTGGTATTACTACAAAACGAAGTCCAATAAGACCCGCCAAGTTAAAACGGCTGGGTCAGCATAATCAAGCGTGAGTCAGGCAACCATCGGGTTGCCTTTTGTCGTTCTAAGCGATTGAAAAAATCACTAAGCTATTGTGCATTGTCGAATTTTTCATCTAATCTTATCAGTAAAGCTTTCACAAGCGCATTGACCCAAACAGGGGCGCGGGAGGGACGATGAATGTACTATCTTTCCAGCATGTCAATGAATTGATTAATGAAACGATCACGCTCATTGATGGAACGGATACGGAATATGCAATGACGCTGGCGCGTGTCGACACTCATCCTGGCCACGGTGATGAGGTGGGCGGGCAGGCGGTAGAAAACTTCAGCCTGGTATTGAAAGGGCCGGAAGACACCCGCTTTCCGCAAGGCAATTACCTGCTTACCCATCCAGCGCTTGGCGAGCAAATCCTACATATGCTTCCCGCGGGCGATGCCACCTATACCATCAACATCAACACGCAAGCCTAATCGTTCTGTGGTCGCTCGCGGTTGCCCATTGGGCCTCGAGGTAGTTAGCGACCAACACTGATTAAATAACCGCCAGTCAATAAGTTACTTTTCCCTTTTCGTAGATTAGTCATGGAAATTGAGTAGAATAAGGCCGCTAAGCTAGCAGTAGGGAGGTCATATGTTTGCCTGGCTGAGTGGCTTATTTGAAAAAGAACAGCTGCAATCGTTTGTTTGGGTAAGAGACATTATGGCGAGCAACCCTAAAGGGAGCTACGCCAAGTATAAAAATTATTACGATCGCCACGTGAATCGCATTCTTAAGGGTTATCACAAAGACTTTCTCCGCTTTGAGAAATTCGCCGCCCGTAATTACAAATACAGCGACCAATCGATTTTTATGGCGATTAAAGTTGCCAATTATGCCTATCAACTTGGTCAGATGAAAGTGGCCGCTTGCATTACCGCGGCAGTGATTTCGGCGTGTAATCGCGCAAAAAAAGGCGAGTCACAGGTTCATCCTAAATTGTATCGCGCTACCGTGGTGTTGCATAAAAAAGTGCTCGAAACGGGTAAGACGAGTAAGACAGAGAAATCGAAAGCGCCAGCGTGACAAAACAGTGTTGGGTAAGTTTTGTCCATTTAACAAAAATGTCATATTCCTATTCAGCCCCCGCCACGGCTGAATAGGTGATGCTTGTCACGTTTTTTCCTTCTTTGACTGTAACAATTTGTTCTGGTCATTCATTCGCCACACTGATAGAGTCCCGTCCCTCACACACCTTGTGAGCGAACTAATGCTTAAATCTACACAAAATAATGACCGTCTCGTTGCCGTATTTACCATCGGCTTTGTTGCTGTCTTCCTTGCCTTTGCCCTGTTTGACCTGAAACACTTCTCATCTGTTATCCAGTCTCTGTTTGCTGAGTCTGCCAATCTTTTTGGTTACTGGTGGCAGTGGTTAATGGTGATCAATTTCGTACTGGCGCTCGCGATTGGCGGCAGTAAATTTGGTAAATTGAAACTCGGCGCCACGGATACTGTCTCGATGAGTCGTTTCCGTTGGGTTGCGATGATCATGTGCACCCTACTTGCGGGTGGTGGGGTATTCTGGTCAGCCGCGGAACCTATCTATCACTTCATGACCCCGCCGCCGGCGTTAGGTGACATGGAAGCGGGTGTAATGGATACCGTCGCCCCCGCACTGAGCCAAAGCTTTTTCCACTGGGGCTTTTTAGCCTGGGCCGTGTTAGGCACCTTGGCAACCATCGTGCTGATGTATGCCCACCACCAAGCGGGTGTGCGCATGCGTCCTCGTGCGTTGTTGTATCCGCTACTTGGGGACAAGCTGGAAAATCACTGGTTAGGCTCTGTGATTGATGCTTGCTCTATCATTGCTGTGGCTGCCGGTACCATTGGCCCAATCGGCTTTCTGGCGACCCAGCTTGGCTACAGCCTAGAAAGCTTTGCCGGTATCGAAAACACCATGCCAATGCAGATGCTGATTCTGGCTGCCGTCGTGGCGATTTACTCTATCTCTGCATTTACCGGGATGGATAAGGGCCTACAATGGCTGAGCCGCATGAATGTGATTGGCGCTGCCGTATTGCTGGGTGTGGTGATTGTGCTGGGGCCAACTGGCTTTATCTTTGAGCAGTTTGGCTCAGGCTTTAGCTACTACCTGAACAACATGCACACCCTCGCGCTGAATACCGATAACGGCAGCTGGAATGCATGGTGGACATGGTTCTTCTGGGGTTGGTTTATTGGTTTTGCACCCATGATGGCAATCTTTATTGCACGCATCTCGAAAGGCCGTTCGATTCGTGAATTGATCTTCGCCGTTGCGATTTGTGCACCGATTGCGACTAACTTCTGGTTCTCAGTACTGGGTGGTACGGGTATCTTTTATGAGTTGCAATCGCCTGGCAGCATCTCTGGTCCAATGGCGGATGCGGGCTTGCCGGCGATCTTGATTGCGTCCTTGTCACAGCTGCCTTACAGCGTGGTTCTGATCCCAGCCTTTATGTTGCTGACCACCACCTTCGTGGCGACCACGGGTGACTCAATGGCGTACTCGATTGCGATGGCTGTATCAGGTGACAACCAGCCAACTCGTCGTCATCGTCTGTTCTGGGCGATTGTGATGGGTGTGGTTGCCGGTGTACTTCTGCTTGCCGGCGATGGTGGCTTGAATGCGCTTCAGTCGTTTATCGTGATCACCGCCGTGCCTGTGTCTTTCTTGATTGCCTTTACCTTCATTACCGGCCCGATTGCGGTGATGCGGATGCAACAAGAAAAAGAAGCGAACTTGGCAGTACAGCCGGCGACGGCCAGCTAGTAAGACCTGAGCCTGTTAATGAGAAAAGCGCCGCGTTGTCGGCGCTTTTTTTTGCTTATTGGATAGGAGTCATCACGCTATTTGGGTTGCCATTGTCCGCTGGTGACCAGCTTATCCATCACCTTATCGACAGCGACTTGCGCTTTGGCGACAATTTCATCCACCTCATTAGGGGTGACCACCAAGGGTGGGGCGAAACCAAGAATATCGCCATGTGGCATGGCACGAGCGATCAAGCCTTGCTCCATACACGCGGCGGCGACCTGTGGCCCCACTTTTAGACTGGGGTCAAAGTGGCTGCGGTTGGCGCGATCAGGCGAAAACTCAAGCGCATGGAGCAAACCGACACCACGGCTGTCACCAATCAATGGGTGATCCGCAAACGCGGCTTTCATTTTCATTTGCAGATATTCACCCGTGGTCGCGGCGTTCTGAGTCAGATTCTCGCGCTCGATGATATCAAGGTTACACAGAGCGGCTGCCGCGCCCAGTGGGTGGCCAGAGTAGGTGTAACCATGACCAATCGCGCCCCATGCATCGGTACCATCTTCCAAAACATCCCACACTCGGTGACCGATCATCACCCCGGAGAGCGGTTGATAGGCAGAGGTTAACCCTTTGGCAACGGTAATCAGATCAGGCTTCATATCGTAGTAAATCGAGCCAAAATCACTCCCGATACGACCAAAACCACACACCACTTCGTCGGCGATCAACAAGACATCGTATTTATCCAGCACTTTGCGAATCGCCGCCCAGTAACCCTCGGGGGGCGGCACAATGCCACCGGTGCCGAGTACCGGTTCGGCAATCATCGCCGCGACGGTATCCGGGCCTTCAGCAAGGATCATTTTCTCCAGTTCATCGGCACAATGTTGTGCGAATTCAGGCTCGGTCATCCCGGTGTCTTCACGACGATAATAGTAGGGGGCCATGGTGTGTTTGATACGCTCAATGGGCAGATCAAAATGCGCATGGAACAGTGGTAACCCCGTGAGTGACCCGGATGCGACACTGGAGCCGTGATAACCCCGATCCCGTGAGATGATTTTCTTTTTCTCAGGCTTGCCACGCGCATTGTTGTAGTACCAAACAATCTTGAGCTGTGACTCATTGGCATCACTGCCTGACATGCCGTAATAGACTTTGCTCATGCCGGGAGCCATGTTGATCAGGCGCTCCGACAGCGTCACCAGCGCTTCGTTGGTGTGGCCCACATAGGTGTGGTAATACGCGAGCTTTTTCGCTTGATCGTAGATGGCATCGGCCATTTCTTCGCGGCCATAGCCGATATTGACGCAGTAGAGCCCGGCGAAGCCGTCAATCAGCTCAATGCCCTCTGAATCGGTAATGCGAATGCCTTTCCCGGTCTCAATCACTCGCCCTGGCATCTCGCCATGCGCATACTGCTTTAAGTGCGTTGAGGCGTGGAATACGGTGTTTCTGTCTTTTTCCAACAAGGCTTTTGTTTCTGGACGCATGATCAGTCTCCTTATCCGTCAGCAAACCTGAATTAGCTGCCGCTCACCGTGGGCAAGCCACCTAAACAGTAGTATTTGATTTCACTAAATTCGTCGATGCCATAGCGGCTTCCTTCACGGCCTAAGCCCGACTGTTTGACGCCACCAAAGGGAATCGGGTGGCCGGTCATTTTCACTGAGTTGACACTGACCATGCCGACTTCAAGGCCGCGCAGACAGCGCCAAATATCACGAATATCATTGCCGTAGACATAGGCTGAGAGCCCATACTCGGTGTCGTTGCCCATCGCAATGGCCTCATCCAGATTGTCGTAGGCAATCACGCCCGCTACCGGGCAAAAGTTTTCTTCTTGGTACACCAACATATCCGGCGTCACTTTGGTGATAAGCGTAGGCGCAAAGAAGTTTTCACCGAGGTTGGGGTTGAGCTTTCCGCCCATCACAGTCGCCCCTTTGGCAATAGCGTCATCGACGATTGCTTGCGCTTTGTCCACTGCCCGTGCGGAAATGAGAGGGCCAATATCAGTACTGGGCAGCAAACCATTGCCCACTTCAAGTTCATCCATCAACGCGGCGAAGGCATCGACAAAGGCTTGATGTTTGTCGCGTGGCACCAAAATTTTGTTGGCGGCCAAGCAATCTTGCCCCGATGTTTGGAACTTGGCATCGATGGCCGCGCGCGCCGCTTGTTGAATATCCATATCAGGTAGCACAATGAAGGGCGCATTGCCGCCAAGCTCCATGGCAGACTTTTTTACGGTTTGCGCACTTTGCTCGAGCAATAACCGACCGACACGTGTTGAGCCGGTAAAGCTTAGCGCTTTAACGTTGTCACTTTGACAAAGCTGGGTGGAGACCATGGGGGCGTCGCCCATCACCACGTTAAATACACCGGCAGGGATCCCAGCACGTTCCGCCAATTCGGCTAGGGCGAGGGCTGAGAAAGGTGTCTCTTCTGCGGGTTTGACGATCACACTACAGCCAATCGCGAGAGCCGCTGCCGCTTTACGGGTGATCATCGCATTAGGAAAATTCCATGGGGTGATCAAGGCGGCCACGCCAATAGGTTCACGTAATGTCGCTAGGTGCGCATTGGGAATGTGGCTAGGCATGGTGTCGCCATACACGCGTTTGGCTTCTTCGGCAAACCAGTGAATAAACGACGCGCCATACTCGACTTCACCCTCGGCGTCGCGCAATGTTTTGCCTTGCTCGAGCACCATCAGATGCGCGAGATCGTGTTGGTTTTCCATGATGAGGTCGTGCCATTTCATCAACAGCTTGGCGCGCGTTTCGGCCGACTCCGCGCGCCACAAATGGAAAGCGGCTTCGGCGTCATCAATGGTTTGATTGATTTGCGTGGCGTTGAGTGATGCGGTGTAACCAAGCACTTCGCCCGTCGCGGGGTTGAGCACCGGCGTATCAGAGTCACCATTCACCCATTTACCATTGCAATAGGCGAGCTGGCGAAAAAGACGCTGATCGTCGAGGTAGGCAAGCACGTCGGAACTGGCTTTGCCGGCGATATCATGACGCAATGCATTGGCTGCGCTTCCCGAGTAGTGAAGATCGCGTGATTGGAATACGGTCATACTCCCTCCTGATTGAAAATCGCCACGCTGCCTATCAGCGTTTGCCTACTGTTACTGTATGCAATGCACGAAAAAGAGGTTTTTTGTTCAGGTGCGGGATTAACGAAATTTTTTCTGAAACCGCGCAATAGCAGGAGAAAATTTTCTGATCACACGAGAAACGGGCATTTGCCGTGATAATGTGACAGGTGACAGATATTGCTCAGAGGTTAACAACGCATGCGCGAGCGTCATTGAGCATGCGTAAGCAAGGATAAGTCTGGTTTAACCATTAGCAGCAATGTCTGGCGTTTCAAGCGGTAAGGTGAGAGAGGGGCGCTTCACTTGCTTGGTGACGATGTAGGTGTAGTACTGTTTGATGCCAAGGTCGTCAGTTAGCCAGCTGTCGATAAGGCGCTGATAATAGTCGATATCAGTGACACCAAGGCGAACGATATAGTCTATCCCACCGCCTGTCGCCCAACATTCTTTGACATCGTCGCAGGCTTGCATGGCGCGCTCAAAGCGTTGAAAGCTGTCGACATCGTGCTGGCCGAGAGTGATTTCGACTAACACGGTATTTAACTTCACCACTGCATCCGGGTTGATACGAGCGCCATAGCCCTCGATGATCCCCGCTTGCTCGAGCCGTTTTACCCGCTCCCAACAAGGGCTCACAGACAGGTTGATCGCCTGTGCGAGGTTAGATTTGGTAATGCGGCCATCTTGCTGCAGGATCTGCAAGATTTTGATATCGAATTTATCCAGCTTCATGGCCCCTCCGTTAAACAGGCTCGGCAATCACCGCAAAGGTATCGCCGATGTAAATCCGTCCCAAGTGACGTTTGGCCAGTAAAATACCGTCGCGTTCGGCATAGTAGGGAACGGGCTCGGTGCCAGTACGCTCGATGTTATGCACTTTACCAATCAAATCGCCTTTTTTGATGGTCTCGCCCAAGTGCACACAGAACTCAATAATACCCGCGTGTTCACTTTGTACATAGCAGTGTTTATCGGGTAACTCGAGTTTGACGGGCGCGACTGAGGGGTGGCGATAATCGTCTTGTAGAATGCCCGAAAACACTAAAAAGTTGTGAATACCGCGCTGGGTAATCGCGATCGATTCAGGGGTGCTGGTGCCACCGCCACCCAGTTCGGTGGTGACAAATACTTTCCCTTGTTGCTCTACCGCCGTGTCGTACATGCTGGTGGCATCCATTTCAGTGGTTTGTACTTGATAGGGAGCACCAAACAGGCGAGCCCCTTCGGCACAGGCGTCGGCTTGTTGAAGGTTCTCCAAGCGGTGTGAAGCCGCATAGGGAATAAGATCTAAGGTTTTACCGCCTGAGTGAATGTCTAAAGCCGTATCGCACTGCGGGATCAAATACCGAGTGAAGTAATCGGCAATTTGCTCGGTGACACTGCCAGTGGGCGAGCCGGGAAACGCGCGGTTCATGTTACCTTGATCCCAAGGCGAGGTACGCGTGCCTGCGGTTACTGCGGGCGCGTTCATCATCGGTAATATAATCACTCGGCCTTTGATATCACTGGGCATCAGTTGGTGGCAGGTATTGAGTAATGCAGTAATGCCCTCGTATTCATCCCCATGGTTGCCGCCTGTGAGTAGAGCCGTTTTTCCCTCGCCGTTTTTAATCACAGTGATCGGAATGGTGACACAGCCCCAAGCGGATTGGTCGTGTGAATGAGGCAGTTTAAGAAAGCCATGCTGTACACCATCGGCATGAAAATCGACGGTGGCTTCAATTGCGGTGGGTTCCATAACCTCTCCTTGTGATCTGTTGTGACGCTCAATCCGGCGGAAACGGGTAAAGTTTAATCTTTAAATCATCACCTTACGAGTGTAGCTAAAAACAATAATCAGGCTGAACAGAAAAGGGCACAAGTAGGGTACCCCGTTTCTGACTCGTTATACCAAGCTAATGTTTGACAAACAATTGGCGCGGTAGATCGCACAAAGTTTGCGCACCATCGCGGGTGATCACAATGCTTTCTGTGGTTTCGATACCCCAGTCTTTCATCCACAACCCTGGCATAAAGTGAAAGGTCATTCCCTCACGCAACATCGTCTGATCGCTTGGGCGCAAGCTCATGGTGCGCTCGCCCCAATCGGGTGGGTAGCTTAATCCTATCGGATAACCACAGCGCGCGCCTTCTCGATCAAACCCATAGCGTAACAAGGCATCGTTGAGGGCGTTGGCAATGTCTCCGCATGTGTTGCCAGGCTTGGCGACCGCGAGACCTGCTTCGAGACCGGCCTGTAAAGCCTCATCAGCACGCAAGAATTCATAGCCCGGCTCTCCTAAGAAGATAGTGCGAGAGAGTGGGCAGTGATAGCGGCGATGCACCCCGGCGATTTCGAAAAAGGTGCCTTCTCCCCGTTTAAACGGACGATCATCCCACGTTAAGTGAGGCGCTGCCGCATCACCGCCCGAGGGTAACATCGGCACGATCGCGGCATAATCCCCAAAGTGACCATCGTGGCCGACCACCGCGTGTTTATTGATTTCGGCCACCAGTAGGTGCTTGGGTAAGCCGGGCTCGATCATCTCAAAAGCGACGCGGTGCATGTTCTCCACGATGCGGGCGGCCGTGTGCATGTAGGTGAGTTCTTGATCGGATTTGACCGCGCGACACCAGTTCACCAGCCCAGTCGTATCGACGAGGGTTGCCATCGGTAGATTTTCTTTGAGCGACTCAAAGGCGGTGGCACTGAAATAGTAGTTGTCTTTCTCAACGCCGATGCGGCCACGATCCCAATAACGTTCTGCCAGGACGTAATTGCAAAGGTACTCCATGGGGTGGAGCGGTGGATTCATCACGTAATGGTCAGGATAGTAGGTGATGCACTCAGCGCTCATGTAGACAGTACGCAGCGCACCATTGGCGTCTTGGATACGACCGAACCACAAAGGGTCACCCGTTGCGCCAATCACTACGCACTGAGGCACATAGAAAGACCAGCCATCGTAACCGGTAAGCCACGCCATGTTGGAGGGGTCGTGCACCAACAAGGTGTCGATTTCATGTTCTTCCATGGCATAGCGAACCTTGGCTAAACGGGCGCTGTATTCTTCGTGAGAGAACTTCAATACAACGTCGCTCATACGCGTGACTCCTGTTCAATACCACGACTGTGGCGCTGATAAACGTACTACTGACCGGTAATCAAACTTGGATCAAGTATGATTACCGGTACAGAAAGGTGCCGTTTTTCGGTCTTCTTATCGAACAAACGGAGGAAGCGCGAGTGCTGCGCGGTCTTATCCAGGCGACTCTACTGTCTGGTGCGGCTGTTGCTTTGTGAGCCCGTTCGGCCTGCTCACTGGATAAGATTTTGTTTCGCCTCTATTTAAGAGTTAAACCATAGAGTGAAAACCCGTCAAGTTATATTAGCAACAAATTTGTCACTAAACTGCCAATTTGTGCAGACAGGCAAGTGTTGGCGTGAAGCGCGAAAGCGTGGGAAGGGGATAGAAAATATATGAAAAGGGCCGAGTGCTGGTTGATGGTGCCAGCGCTAGGCCCTTATCACGTAATATGGCGGTGATAGATTACTGCTTTTTCAGGTGATACATCTCAGCAAGGTCGCCTTCGATGGTTTCGCCATTCATGTCTTGCATGATTACCTGGTTTTCCGCCACAAAGAAGTGGTTAGGGCTGTCAGTCAGGCCTTCAAGGATCACGACACTGCCTGTTTCATCCCACTTAAAGGTGCCTGATTCTTTAAGGGCTTCTCCCTCTTTGCCCAGGTAGGTTTTGGTGAGTGAATACGTGTTGTCTGGGTTCAGTGTTAGTGTGGTATCAATACCTTCACAGTCGGCGCAGGGCACCACACCTTGGTAAGTACCGTTCCAGTCTAGTGAGGTTTTAGCGTTGTGGTGATCAACCATTTCAGAAACGGTGTTTTCTGCGCTATCGATGGCGTTTTCTGCACTATCCATCGCTTGCTCTGTGCCTTCTTTCACTGCATTTTGGGCGTCGTCCAGGCTAGATTCGATTTGCGACTGCGCCTCTTTTGGTTCGTTGGTTTGCTGTTCACAGCCGACAAGTGCGATAACCAGTGCCAGTGGTGCAAGTAAATAGGTTTTTTTCATGTGGACCTCATTTAATGTGTTCAAGCTAAAACGTTGCTGGATTGCCAGCGATGAATGGCTCCATGATAGGCGTTTGCTGCGCTTGGGTGTCATTATTGCGCTAACATTAGGTCAGCGTTAGACAATCAACGTAAAAAAACCGTCAACTGATGAGAGTGATCTAAGCGACCACCTTTTACGTTATCACCCTTGTCTTGTTAGTCTACTCAATGAAAACCAAGCAAATACTACCCAAACGCGTGACAATAAGGAGCGATGATGCAACAACATAAAATTTTGATGGTGCTGACATCTCACGATGCCATGGGCGATACGGGACACAAGACAGGCTTTTGGCTTGAAGAGTTCACCACCCCTTATTACGCGTTTAAAGATGCTGGAGCAACAGTCGTTGTTGCCAGCCCGAACGGCGGTGCGGCGCCGATTGACCCAAACAGCGAGGCGGAGGATGCGCAATCCGAATCGACTCGCCGCTTTGATGGCGATGCTGAGCTGCAAGATATGATTAATAACACCGTCAAGCTGAGTGATGTGAATGCATACGAGTACGATGCGATTTTCTACCCCGGTGGTCATGGCCCATTGTGGGACTTGGCGGAAGATCCGACTTCACGTCAGTTGATTGAGACCTTCTACTATCAGGGCAAACCCGTTGGTGCGGTATGCCACGGCCCGGCAGTGTTCCGCCATACGCGTTCAGATCGCGACGAGCCACTAGTGAAAGGGAAACGGGTCACTGGTTTTACCAATGGCGAAGAAGCCGCCGTTGGCTTGACTGAGGTGGTGCCGTTTTTAGTTGAGGATATGCTCAAAGAAAACGGCGGTCTTTATGAGAAAGCGGATGACTTTACCTCGTATGTGGTTACTGATGGCAACTTAGTGACAGGGCAAAATCCGGTGTCATCTGAAGCCTGCGTCAATGCGGTGTTGGCATTGCTAAAGTAAGTCATATGATAGTCTCTCGATGAAAGCGCCTGCGGGCGCTTTTTTGTATCGGACGAGATCAAGAGAGTGGGGTGTATTTTATCCAATAGATTCGTGTAGATTAAAAACGACACGGATAGAAGAGCACGCCGCATGAAAATACTCATCATTGAAGATGACCACGATCTCAGCTTAGCGATTTCAGAATATTTAGAGCTGCATCATATCGACTGTGATTTTGCCTATAACGGCGAAACGGGTATTCAGCTTGCCAGCCAGCAGACGTTTGACTGTGTGATACTCGATAATATGCTGCCCAAAACACAGGGTATGGCGGTTTGTCGTGAGCTGCGCGAACAGGGTATTGATACCCCGGTGCTAATGCTGACTGCGTGTGATGCGGAAACCGACCAGCTTGAGGGCTTTCGTGCTGGTGTGGATGATTATGTGGTCAAACCTTGCACCATGCCCTTGTTGCTCGCACGTTTACAGGCCTTGCATCGGCGTCATCACCCGGTGCGAGAATGTATTACCATTGCCGATCTGACGATTTATCCCAAAGAGCATATCGCGTCGCGCGGTGACACGCCGCTTAAACTGACCCCCATCGGCTGGAATATTTTAGTGTTGTTAGCGCGCCGCTCACCCACTGTGGTGTCCAAAAGCGATATTGAAGAAGCGATTTGGGCTAGTGAGGATGTGCGGCAAGGGACCATTAACGTGCACCTTCACCATTTGCGTAAAGTGGTTGATAAGCCCTTTGCTAAAACGCTGATCCACACCCATGTCGGCATTGGTTTGTCCCTTTCTGAGGCTCCGCCTGTATGAGCCAAAGTCCTGTTCGAAGCCTCGCGGCACAATCGCGCCGCCAGCTTTTGTTGATGGCGGTGGCGGTCTTTATCGGATTATTGGCGCTTGTCACCGTGTTTAGTTTTTATCAAATCAGTCAGGCAGGCAAAAACTACATGCGGCTCGATGCTATCAAGCTAGAGCAAAAGCTGGCCGCCGATCCTAACTATCCATTGCCCCAAAGCGACACTGTTAGTGCGTATCGAGATTGGCAGGCTATCCCAAAATCGGTGCGTGATTTGTTTTCCTCGAAGCCGATACAGCCCGATGATCCAATTGAAATACAACGCATTAATGACAGTGGAACGCGTGAGTATGGCTACTTGTTGTACTCCGACCAGCACCTATCGCAAGGGTTATACCTGGTTGAATTTGAAGCGGCTGAAAAAATCGAGGCATTAGCCGCCATGATTGTCGAGCGCTCTTTGGCCGATGCCAGCGTGTTAATTGCCGCTTTTATGCTGGTGCTTGTCACCGTGATTGGGCTGTTGTTCAACAATGCACTGAAGCCACTGAAAGAGTTGGTGGCATGGTCGGCGCGAGTAAAAGCCCACCCAGATCAAGCTATCAATGTGCGCTTTTCGGTACGTGAGGTTAACCAAATTGCCGATCATTTGATGGCCTCGTTGCAACAAGTGCGTGAGTATAACCAACGAGAGCAGCAGTTCTTAAAGCATGCCAGCCATGAACTGCGCACCCCCTTGGCGATTATGCAGGCTTCCTTGGATACCTTGTCACTGCGCATCGATGACAAGGATGCTAGTTATCCGGCATTACAGCGCGCCTCGCGTGCCAACATTAATATGATGGCGCTGTCTGAATCACTGCTTTGGCTGGCAAGGCAACATCCAGATAAGGCTCGCCAATCAAAGGTCGACCTTGGCTCGCTGTGCGCAACCCTGGTGGATGAGCTGGCGTATCTTGCTGCGCATAAGCCAGTGACTGTCCATATTGACAATCAAAGCGACTACATCTCTATCGAGAGGGAGTTATGGCGTATTGCGATCGCCAACCTGACTCGCAATGCGCTCACTTACAGTGCGTCCGGCGTGATTGAGATTAAGATCACCAACGGGCAGTTTTCGATTGCTAACCCCATCGATTCAGGCGTGAACGAAAATCAGATCGGATTTGGTCTAGGTCTACAACTTGTTGAGCGTATTGCCGGTCAGCTCAACTGGCATTTTGAATTTCAGTGCGACGCTCAGATGGCGAGGGCGATTATCAATTGGGAAGCCGCACACAATTTGAGGGACGAGCCTTAAGGTTTTCTTAATACTGGTTGTTTCAAGATAAGGGCGAACTCTCAGTTACTATTTCGCCATTATGGAGAATCGCCGGTGAATCCATTTGTCACACTTATCTGTTTAGTTTTGACCTTGGTGCCTTGGGTTGCGCACGCGCAAACCGACAGCGTGTCTGGGGATAATTATCTGACCGTCGGGTTGGTTGGCTATACCGAGCCGTCGATTTATACAGATGGCGAAGATGACCAAGACATCGAGCTGGTGGTTGAGGCGCAATGGGAGGGAATTTTTTATCGCAACGACACCCTAGGTGTATATCTGGCCGAGGGCGACAGCTGGTATGTGTCGGCGGGTGTGGGCGACGATGTGTTTGGCGATCACGCCCGCGGTGACAGCAAAACCCTCAAGGATATGGAAAGCCTTGATAAGGTGTATACCGCTAATCTAACTACGGGCTGGATAACATCGGTGGGCTACTTTGAGCTGGGCTATCATCATGATATCTCGAACAATCATAATAGCGGCGCGGTAGTGGCTCGCTATGGCGCTCCCATAGAGCAAGGCCAGTGGGTGGTGGACCCACAATTGTCGCTGACTTGTGTGGGTCGCGCGGTCAGTCGTTATTATGTTGGCGTGTCAGCGCAAGATACCAAAGCTGGCCGACCCACTTATCAACCTGATCAAACCTGCAAATTCCAATCCGACCTCAATCTTTATTACACGCTTGGCCGCGCGCATCATCTGTTGTTGGGGGTGAGCTATCGCCACTATGGCGATGAAGTATCAGACAGCCCTATTGTTGATAGAGACGATCTTTGGTCGTTCAATACCGGCTATTTATACACCTTTTAGCGGTAATGGGTGGAGGGGGAAAGGGGATGAAGTGGCTAAAGCGAGGGTTGATAGCGTTGGTGCTGATAGGCGCGTTTGTGGTGATAGCCATGGATGACCCCTATGCTGGCTTGGATCGTCAATCCATTCAGTTTAACGCCGGCGATAATCAGCTCGCGGGCGAATTGATTTTACCCTCAGGAACAAAGACACCGCATCAGTGTGTGGTGTTTGTACATGGTTCTGGTGATGTGCCGACCGATGCGTTTGGTTATTACCTCCCACTTTGGCGAGTGTTAGCGGCCAATGGGTGGTGTGCAATGTCTTGGCATAAGCCGGGCGTCGGGGATTCAAGCGGAGATTGGCAGTCGCAATCGATGCAAGATCGCGCTGATGAAGTCGCGGCGGCGATTCGCTACTTGCGCCAAACCTTGGGGCTAAAGGATGGCAAGTTGGGGTTGATGGGCTTTAGCCAAGCTGGCTGGGTGATCCCTAAGGTGGCGCACCAAGTGGAAGATATCGACTTTTTAATCAGTGTAGGCGGGGCGGTCAATTGGATGGCGCAATCCGAGTATTCTGGACGTCAACGGCGATTAGCCGCCGGCTACAGTGAATCGGCTATTGCGGCCGAGCAAGCTGCGGAGGCGAAAGTAGATGCCTTGATTCAATCCGGCGCGTCTTATCAGAACTACCTAGACCAAGTAAATCAGAATAAGAAAGCGCCCATGAGCGAGGCTTTTTGGCAATTTGTAAAACGTAATTGGGCCTCGGATGCGACCAATGATTTAATCGATCTCGACGTGCCCATGTTAGCGTTATTTGGTGCGCGGGATGCTTATGTCGACTCGGATAAAACCGCTTCAACCTATCATCAACGGCTTGCTAACGCGCCGCTGCCTTTTTATCACGTGCGTGTGTTTGAACATGCCGATCACAGCCTACTGCGCACCGACAACATCGCCAATGCGCACAGTGAGCGTCACCGCTGGTTAACACTGGCACGAATTTGGTGGCAGGGGGACGCAGCGTTTGCAGATGGCGTGATGCCATGTTTAACGTCTTGGCTGGCGCAGTTTGAGAGCGGGTGGCCAATGCAGACTAATATCTGCTCGCCTGAGCTAAACGCGGATACGACCTAGGGGTCACGTTTCATTTTGCGGTGAATTGAGGTTTAATGCAGGCATTGACGCTAACGCTAAGAGAACCAGCATGCAAATATGGGTAGATGCGGACGCTTGTCCGGTCGCGATGCGCGAGATGATTGTGCGCGCGGCGCACCGAACACAGATTCAAGCCACCTTTGTAGCCAACCAATTTATTCGTTTGCCGCCGTCGCCCTATGCCAGCGCACGTCAGGTAGAAAAGGGCTTTGACGTGGCGGACAACCAAATTGTTGCCGAGGCAGAGACGGGCGATTTGGTGATCACCCAAGACATTCCACTCGCGGATGAAGTGATTGAAAAGGGCGTGACAGTGATTAACACTCGCGGTGAATTGCTGACCAAAGAAAACATCCGTTCTCGGCTTAATATCCGTGATTTTATGGAAACCATGCGCAGTAGCGGCGTGCACACCGGCGGGCCTGCTCCGCTTGGTCCGCAGCAAAAACAAGCCTTTGCCAATCAGCTTGATAAATGGCTGGTTAAAGCGCAGCGTTATCATGCCGCGCAAGCAAAATCGTCTGATTAAGCCGGCCCGCTTTTTCTCTCATCACTCAATTTTTTGTGCTCGCTAAATAGCAACCGGTGCCCACTCGCTATCTGCGAAGTGGGCAATCAGCGCATCTAGCAATGCGCGCACCGCCGGTGGTTGGTTGCGACGTGACGGATACAAGGCATAGATATCCATCGCCTTGGGTTGCCAATCGGGGAGTACCACCTCCAGCTGACCTCGCGCAATGGCACTATGAGCCAGATACACCGGTTGCATACTCACGCCCATGCCCTGAATGGCAGCACTGAGTAAGGTGGTCGCCTCGTTGGCAGACAGCTTGCCTTGCACCTCAACCGCGGCGTGTTCCTCGCCTTTGTCTAAATGCCAAATTGGCCGATCAAATTGTTTGTAACTGAGACAGCTATGCGCGGTGAGATCCTCCGGTGAGCGGATTGGTGTATGGGTGGCTAAATAATCCGGTGCCGCCACCAAGACGGAATCACACGCGGCGATCGGGCGACCAATTAGGGAGGGATCCGGGTTGGATGCAATACGGATGGCAATATCAATCCGTTCCGCAATCAAATCGACCGCCTTATCCTGTACTTCAATATCCACATCGACCCCGGGGTGAGCGGCCATAAAGGGTTTTACCGCGGGGATCAGTTGTGCAAAACCAAACGACATACTGGTCGCCACCCGCACTTTGCCAGTCAAGCCCGCCTCTTGCTGCCATTGCTGTGTCAGGGCATTGGCTTGCTCAACCCATTGTTCCAGTTGTGGCAAGCTTTGCTCGCCAGCGGAGGTTAACGATACTTTGCGTGTGGTGCGCTGCAATAAACGCACGCCTAACCAGTCTTCCAGCGCTTCGACATGGCGAGTCACCATCGGGCGCGACATCTCGAGCCGATCGGCAGTGGCGGTGAAACTTTGCGTAAGGGCTACATCAATCAATACGCGGGCGGCAGTCAGTGTGTCCATATCAATCTCATCTATGCTTAAGAGCTAGTCGTTCATAACACGATACGATCCGTTTACATGCTCGAGTTATGAAATAATGATGTAAATTATTAGCTATATATCTGAACAAGTCGAGCCCGTAAACTGCGCAGCATCTCAACACCGAATGCAACCCAATGGAGCACGACGATGAAATTGATAAAAACCCTAGCTGCCTCTTTATTACTGACTGGTAGCGCAATGGCAGCTAATAATGCTGAACCTTTGAACCTAGACGTGTATAACGCAGATGGAAACAGCTTCCACGTAAACTCAACCTTGGTGTATGGCGAAACCGAAGCCATGGTGGTTGATACGGGCTTTACTAAAGCAGACGCGCTACGTATTGCCGCTAAAGTGTTGGACTCTGGGAAAGAGCTGACCACTATCTTTATTAGCCAAGCTGACCCAGATTACTACTTTGGCGCGGAAGTGCTGCACGACATGTTTCCTGACGCAAAAGTGATCACCACACCGGCAGTGCGCACCACCATTGCAGAAAAACTGGACGGAAAAATGGCATTTTGGGCCCCAAAAATGGGTGACAATGCCCCGCAAAACCCTGTGGTGCCAGCTGCTTATACCCGTTCATCACTGACACTGGATGGCCGTAAAATTGAAATTCGCGGCGCGAAAGGCGAGTTGGCGCACCGTCCGTATCTTTGGATCCCAGCCAACAAAGCGATCCTCGGTAACGTCGCTGTGTATGGCAATGTTCACCTTTGGATGGCAGACGCACAATCCGACCAAGCACGTGAAGGTTGGGCCGCACAACTAGAAGAAATGGCAGCACTGAAACCTGAAGTGGTGATCCCAGGCCATATGAAAGCAGGCACGGCACTAAACGCTGACACCATCACCTTTGCCCAGCAGTATTTGCAAGACTTTGCCGAGGCGAAAGCCAACAGCAAAGACAGTGCTGAGTTGATAAAAACCATGCAAGCGAAATATCCGAAAGCCGGTTTGCCGATGGCTTTGGAAATTGGTGCGAAAGTGCACATGGGAGAGATGGAATGGTAAACGTCCACTATGTTTTTGACCCAATGTGTGGCTGGTGCTTCGGCGCCGCCACCTTGATAGAAAGCCTAAGTAACAACCCTGAGATTAACTTGCAGCTTCATCCAGGTGGTATGCGTGAGCGTGCGCCGATTGAAGACAGCTTTCGTCAACACATTTTGGCGGCAGATCAAACCATTGCTGATCAAACCGGACAGACATTTGGTCAAGCTTATCTTGACCGCGTGGCAAGCGACCAGCCGGTAATTTTGGACTCCTTTATTACCGCGCAAGCTATTCTCGCTGCCCAGCAGCTTGATGGTCAGGGTGCAGAGATGCTGAAACGGATCCAGCTTGGTCATTATCAGCAAGGTCGCTCCGTCTATGAAGCCGACACGCTCGCAGAGCTTGCCAGTGAGATGGGGATAGAGGCAGAGGCTTGGCAGCAGGCGATGAAAGGCGCCGAGCATGACGTGATGCCCGCGGTGAATCAAACCCGTCAATTGATGGCAGCGCATGGCTTGCGCGGTTTTCCATCCATGCTGGTGGAGCAAAACGGTCAATGGCAAGCCATCACAGTGAGCCAATACTATCGCCGCCCAGACGCATGGCAGGCGCTGTGGCAAACACTGACTCAGGCATAAAGCAAACAAAAACGGCGAGCACCAGGCTCGCCGTTTTTATTTTGTTGCAATCATAGTCTACGTATTCGTCACTTGGGCGCGGTCAGCGGCACCGGCTTTTTGGGCTCAAAGCCTTCGATGATGCGACGTTCAAGTGGGTGCCCGAGACGTGCTTCAACCATGCGCAAGTTTTTGGTGTTGTCTTTTGATACCAGTGAAATCGCTTCGCCTTGAGCACTGGCACGGCCGGTACGGCCAATCCGATGGACGTACTCGTCGGCCGGGAAGGGCAGATCATAATTAACCACGCGCTCGAGCGACTCAATATCAATGCCGCGTGCGGCGACACCGGTGGCAATTAAAAATTGGATGTCTCCGTTTTTAAAGTCTTCCAGCAATTGGGTCCGCACGGCTTGGCTGCGTCCACTGTGAAAAGCTTCAGCGGCAACGCCACGTTTTTCCAGCTGGGTGGCGAGTTTGGCGGCGCCATGTTTGGTTTCGATAAAAATCAACGCCTGCGTCCAGTCATTGTCTTTAATCAAATGACTAAGTAGTGCGGACTTCTTGTCTTTATCGACTGGAATACACCACTGAGTAATGTTGTCTTTCGAGGCATCTCGTGCGGCAATGCTGATTTCTTTGCCTTCATCACCAATGGTTGCTTTGGCTAGATCACGCACTTTATTAGACAAGGTGGCAGAAAACAGCAGACACTGCGTGCTTGCCGGCAATCGGTCGAGAATATTCTGAATGGCATCAATAAAGCCCATATCGAGCATGCGATCGGCTTCATCCAGCACCAGCACTTCTACTTCATCTAGATAGACGGCACGTTGGCTGAGTAAATCACGCAACCGTCCCGGCGTAGCGACTAAAATGTCGACGCCCTCGATCAAGGCTTGCTTTTGTGCCTGCTCGTCCATGCCGCCAACCATTGCCAAGGTTTTTAGCGCCGTAAACTGGCTGTCTTGACGTGCGCTCTCTTCAACTTGCAGGGCCAGCTCGCGAGTGGGAGCGACGACGAGTGCGCGTGCGCGCTTTTTTCGTCCCGCTTCACCGGCAGATAGTTTATCGATGATAGGCCAGATAAAACTCGAGGTTTTCCCAGTGCCCGTTTGTGCTGCAGCAATCAGATCATGCCCTTGTTGGATGATCGGAATCGCTTTCGCTTGAATGGACGTTGGCGTGGTAAAACCGCGTTGGGCAATGGCTTGGCAAAGCGGGGCGCTTAACCCTAGTTTTTTAAATGGCATAACAGACTCAACAAACAAGAAGCGTGTGCCCGCGTTCCCGCCCAGACACACTGAATGGCGTGGAGTCTAGCACGAACCTTACAGTAGCACGACGTAAAATCTGCTGGTGTACTCGTCACGGTTTATTCTAGGCCGCGTACTTTCTGAGCTCATGAGGATATACCCGCATACCATTGAGCGTGTTTTCATACACGGCTTGCTCGCGGAGGTAAGACCAGGCATGGGCCTCTGTCCCGGTTTGCGCCGCTAATCGATCGATAACAGCGTCGATATTTCGGCCAGCATAGTCTTTATGAGGGGTAAAAAGTTCCTTAATCGCGGATAACATAGCACGCTCCTTATGTGTAACTAAATTACATTTCAGTATGAATTTATCATAGTACGTCTTTTAAACGTGATCAATGTTAAACCATATGTCGATATTAAATGATATTTTTGTAATTAATTTTCATTGGTGCGGTCTTCTTCAACGGCTTCGATCTCTTCTTCTATTTCCACACCGCGATAAGGCTCACCTTCTTCATCATGTAGTTGATGATCATAGGCCGCTTGTAGGCCAGTGTCCTCAATCACGTCTTCGTCCCACTCTTGTTCGAGCTGACGAGGGTAAAGTGGAGAGATAATGGCAACCACAATGCTGGCGGAGGCAAATACCGAAAAAGCGCCAGCATAGCCCATTTTTTCAATCAATATGCCTAACACCGGAGAGCCGATCGCTTGGCCGAGTGATACGGCCATAAAAGGCAAAACAGGTCCGAGGGATAAGCGCCCGGGGAGAAGTCGGATCCCGGTCATTAGGTACAAGCCAGTTAAACTCATGTAGGCAAGCCCGAACACGAGAGCGGAAAAAAGCGTGATTCCGCTGTTGCCAGGACTGGCGGCAATGAGTGCCATACTTGCCGCCAACATCATTAACATTAATGAATGGGTAATTGGAGGATTGTTACGATCTGCAAGATCTGCGGCTATTGCTCCGCCTAAACCTGCAATGCCAACGGCAACCCATAGCCAAGCGGTTGTATCAGTAGGAAGCGCGCCAAGCGTAATAACCAAATCCGGTGCGAAAATCCAGTACGCGGCAGAGACAAATCCCATCGCGAATGCAAACAACGATAAACGGAACAGCCGCGCCCATTGTAATCGGCTGATCGGTGGCGCAGGAGCGGCATCTGTGGGTGTGACAGGCGAGACAGATGGCAACATCCGCCAGGCGGCTACAATGCCAAGTGTCGCAAGTACTGCAAAAGACAAATAGGCCGTGCGCCAAGCCGATTCGAGCAGCAAGACTACAGGCACAGCAACGACTACACCAATGCTGGTACCCGCATTCATCACTGAACTGACTCTACCATGCAGCGCGCGATTAACGATAGCCTGCATGGCAGCGGTGAGGGCGGGCATCATCAAGCCGGTGCAAATGCCGCAAGCAAACACACCGACAGCTAGTGAGACACTGTTAGTCGATTGACTGATGACGGCGAGGCCCAGAGCGCCAAATAAACCAGAAACAATTGCAGTGATTCTTGCGCCAATGCGATCGGCTATCAGCGGCGCAAAACCAGTTGCGATCACAAAGCTAATCAACGGCAGGGCACTAATCATACCTATCTGCGAGGGGCTCAGTGCTAAGTCATCGCGGATCGGTGGGACGAACAGCCCGAATGCAAAGCGGGCTAATCCGTAGCTTATGGCGATAAGTGCCGCGCCTAGTACCGCAAACTTGCTGCTAGATGGATAGGTCATGGGCCTCCTCATTCTTTGGCTCTGCCAGCTTGAATATTGCACCGGTTGGTGATGAGAAAATTGTTGTGGTTCATATCGGTTACGTCCAGCTTTTTGATTCGACAACATGGATCTTGGTTACTCAATAACCACAATAACCTTTCTTTTTGTAGCACATTAAGTTGGTTGGGATTTGTTTAATATCAAAGGCAGTGTTTCCGTGTGTGCTAGGGTGGATAACCCAATTCTGCAGATGGAGCGCTTGAATGTTGTTAAATGTCACCGACAAACAAAAAGAAGATAAGATCCCGCCGCTGTTGCGGTTGGGATTTCGGCCCTTCTTCCTCTTTGGTGCTCTGTACTCCTGTCTGGTCATTATTATATGGAGTGGGCTGTACACCCATCCTGGGATGGTGTCACTCACGGTGCCTTCGCTTTGGTGGCATGCCCACGAGATGTTGTTTGGCTTTTCAATGGCCATTGTTGGTGGTTTTTTAATGACGGCGGTGCAAAACTGGACGGGTGTGCCAGGTACCCGGGGATCGAAGCTTTTCGCCATTTTTTCATTATGGCTGTTGGCTCGATTGAGCTTCTGGGTGGATGTCCCGGTTTGGGCGAGCCTTGTACTTGATACCCTATTTATGGCCTGTGTGGCATGGTCCTTGGGTTATCGCGTGGTAGTGACTAAGCGTCAACGTAATTATATTTTTATCCCCGTTTTGGCCATCGCGGCTTTACTGAACGCTTTATCTTATGGTGCGTTGTTAGGAGAGGTTGCCCCGCCTATAAACCAAGTTTGGCACAGTACCTTGCTTTGGTTCATGCTGCTTATTAGCGTAATGGGTGGCCGTGTGATCCCGTTTTTTACGGAGAAGAAGTTGGGTATACAGGTGTCCAGCACACCTGTGTGGCTAGAGCGAGCGATTATTGCTGTGTTTGTGCTACTGATTGGCGTCACTTTGGTGTCCGGCACTGATAATATGGTCGCGCGTGGGTTGCTGCTCACAGCGGGCATTGCGCAATGTGTTCGGCTCTACTGTTGGAAAGGCTGGAAAGCGTACCAGGTACCTATGCTGTTCTCGCTGCACCTATTCTATCTCTTCCTACCATTTGGCCTGATATTAAAAGCGGTGGTGATTAACCCCTGGGCATCAAACCTTATCTGGCACTTATTCGCGATAGGTGCACTCGGGGGCGTTGTCCTGGCCATGATTGCGCGAGTCACGCTTGGCCATACTGGGCGCAATGTTTATCAGGGCCCCGCTGTTTCGTGGCTGTTCTACGCCTTACTTATTTCTGCACTCGTCCGAGTATTTGGCATCTGGTTTTGGCCGGTGTATACCCTAGAGCTGGTTGCCGTATCAGCACTGCTTTGGACGATTAGCTATGGCTGGTTTGCGGTGCGATTTGGCCCCATGCTGAGCCAAGCACGCGCAGACGGTGCGGCGGGCTAATGTGTGACGTTTTACCCGTTTGTATTGGATTAATGCGAGACGAGTTAACACCCCATCATAGATGCTATAGCTGATAGGCATGGAAGGTGCCTATCAATTACTAGGTTGTTTATTGTCGTTTTTTCTGGCGGACAACGAGCATTCGAACTAGTATGCGTTAAAAACGTTGTCTCATTTTTAATAATGATTTAAAAGTGGCAGAGTTTGATATCACCGTCTTCCCTTTTCGTCACCTTAGGTGGGAGATAGGGTGTCGCAAGCAGGTCGAATGGACGTCATCGCACGGGAACCATAATGAAGAAAACGAACTACTATGCATTGAAGTTGGCGTTTACCTATTTCTTTTTTGCGACTTTGTGGATCCTTTTTTCCGATCGCGTGGTGACTGCGTTGGCAACGAATCTAGAGATGCATGAATTAGGACAAGCATTCAAAGGGCATTTCTTTGTGGTGGTGACGTCGATGATGCTCTGGAGCCTGGCGAGAAAGAATAACCTGGCGTTAGAGCGAGCGAGTGATATTGATAGTGTTACAGGGTTGCACAGCCCTTCAGTCTTTATGCGGCATGTGGATACTTTGCTTGCCCCACGGGATCAACAAACCTCGTATGTTTTGGTGATTATCGACATTGATGGATTTACATCACTCACCAATAAACTTGGGTTTGAACGTACTAATCACCTATTGTCTGATATGGCGCATGCCATTGAGGTATCAACGCTATTAGATAAGCTTACTTCGCGCGTCCATGCAGACCGCTTTGCCTGCCTTGTTGCGTTAGACGGTGCCAGCGATATGGCGCTCTATATTGATAGACTACACCGTGAATGTCATCGACATTTACAACGATACGAGCAACAGGCGACCTGTTCGATAGGGGTGGCGTTATTCGGGCCAGATGGTTACGATGCTGCCACCTTGATGACGGCGGCTACGCGCGCGCTTAATGAGGCTAAAAAACGCAAAAACACCGTAACCTATCATGATATGCACTTAACCGAGCAAGCCCAAAAGCGCAGGCAGCTCGTTTCTGCACTCAGAGTTGCAATCAATAACAAAGAGATTGAGGTTGTCTTTCAACCGCAGTATCGCCTGACGTCGGGCGAATTAAGCGGCTTAGAAGTATTGGCGAGATGGACCCATGAAACCTATGGTGTGGTGCCACCGAGTACGTTTATCACGCTCGCTGAAGAACAGGGTTTTTGCGAGGACCTAACGGCGCTCGTACTCGAAAAAGCGGCCAATCAGCTACGCGATAGTGACCTGTTGGGAACTGTTATTCAGCGTGTGTCGGTGAATATTTCTGCGGTTGAGTTTAATAGCCAGAGTGCGATCCGGCGTATTGATGATTACTTGAAATTGAACCCAGAATTCGCGCGTTACCTGTGCCTAGAAATAACCGAAACCGCGGCACTGGATGATATTCTCGAGTGCGCGCGAGTGGTCGATATCCTCAAACGCCATGGCGTGGCCTTCTCCATTGATGACTTTGGTGTGGGGTATACCTCTTTGGGAATGTTTAATCGGATTAATGTCGATGAAATTAAGATTGATCGCAGCTTCATCCAATCGATGGAAACCGATAGCCGTGCTAAAGCGATCACGGCCGGCATTATCGATATTACCAAACGCCTAGAAATCAACGTGGTCGCTGAAGGTGTGGAAACGGCCACGCAACTAGCATTGTTAAAAAGCTTTGGTTGCGAATATGTGCAAGGGTATTACTTGGGTTATCCTTCTACGCTATCCGAATTGAAAGTGGCGATGCCTGTCCGAAAGGTAAACGCCAACATAGATAACTCATAAAGCACCGCCAACATCCACTCGATAAATCACCTAAATATCATACACCAAGCTATCTGCCGCTAAGAATGGCCAATTGAGGCGGTGCGGCTCTGTGTCTGTGCCGTTGAAAAAGTATCCGCGGTGCGGCATCGCATACACGGTATCGCCCTTTTGATACGGTGCGGCTTGCCACGCATGATGAGTTAAGGTGGCCTCCCATAGTTGTTCACTTTCCCAGCCTTGTGGGGCGAGTGATACCCGCACCTCGGCACCGACCGGATTGATAGAGACCACACGCATGGGCAGAGAGAGTTGGCTATTGGGTTTATCGGCAAGGGTTAACTCATGGCTGCGGACATATAAACTGCCGGACTGTTGGGTGTGCGTATTTAGAGTGGGTTGAATAAAGGCATTGCCATTTTGCCAAGTGCCTTGCTGATAGTGGCCGGAAAAAACATTCACGTTTCCTAAAAAATCAAACACAAAGCGGCTTTTTGGCGCAGCATACAGATCGACTGGGCTATCGACTTGCTCAATTTGCCCATTACTCATCACCACCACGCGATCCGATAGCTCCAGGGCTTCGTCTTGATCATGAGTGACAAACACACTGGTGAATGCCATTTCATCGTGCAGTCGGCGTAACCATTGGCGCAACTCTTTGCGTACTTGCGCATCTAACGCCCCAAACGGCTCGTCGAGCAATAAGATCTCCGGCTGAGTCGCCAACGCCCGCGCCAGTGCGATACGTTGCTTTTGCCCGCCTGATAATTGTTCGGGATACCGTTTGCCCAGATGATCTAACTGCACGACCTCGAGCAGTTGATTTACTCGTTGTGTAATTGTGGCCGGTGAAGGGCGCTCGCGCCGTGGCATCACTTGCAAGCCAAAAGCGACGTTCTCTGCCACCGTCATGTGTTTGAACAAGGCATAGTTTTGAAAAACAAAGCCGACACGGCGATCACGCACATGAACGCGGGTGACATCGCGATCGCCAAACAGGATCTGGCCGCTATTACTGCTTTCTAATCCGGCAATAATGCGCAATAACGTGGTTTTACCGGAGCCTGAGGGGCCAAGCAATCCCATCATCTCACCTTGTTCAATGGTGAGTGATAACGGCGATAACGCTTGGAACTGGCCAAAGTGTTTAGTGATGTTGTTCAGTTGAATACGCATAGCTTACGGCTCACTTTGGTTCGTTTGTAAGGTTAAGCGGGCAGACGTTGACGCACTGCTTTCATCCATCGGCGCGGTATTGGTGAGCACACGGTGTTGATGCCATTCCACTAAGGTTTTCAATGCCAAGGTAGCGAGTGCCATAAAGGCAAGTAATGACGCACAGGCGAACGCCGCTTGGGTTTGGTAATCCTCGTAAAGGAGCTGCACCTGCAAAGGCAGGGTATTGGTTTGACCGCGAATGCTGCCTGACACCACAGCGACTGCACCAAACTCGCCGATGGCGCGCGCATTGGTCAAAATGACCCCGTAGATGAGGGCCCACTTAATATTGGGCAAGGTGACACGGCGAAAAAGCTGCCACCATGATGCGCCTAACACTACCGCCGCTTCTTCTTCCGCTTGCCCTTGCTGCTGCATCAGCGGGATCAGCTCGCGGGCGACAAAAGGGCAGGTAACAAAAATAGTGACCAACACAATGCCGGGTAGGGCAAACATCACTTGAAGATCATGCTCAAATAGCCACGCGCCTAGCCAGCCGTTACTGCCATAAAGCAGCAAATAGAGTAAACCTGCGACCACGGGCGACACGGCAAACGGGATATCAATCAAGGTGGTGAACAGCTTTCGCCCCGGAAATTGGAAACGGGTGACCGCCCATGCCAACATCACGCCAAATACGAGGTTAATGGGCACCGTGAGAACGGCCACCAACAACGTAAGGCCAATCGCGTGGCGGGTATCCGGCGCGAGTAAATGCTGAAAATAATTGGCGATACCATCGGCGAAGGCAATGGAAAAGATGCTCACCAGTGGTACAACCAACACCAGCGCCACGAGCAGCAGCATAAGCGCGATTAAACTGCGCCTGATCCATGGGGTATCACCGATTCTCACCGAGTTTGTGCTCATAAAGTGTCCTTACCGCCCGTGAATACGTTTTAGATAACGGCCTTGCCAAAGGTTAATGGCAAACAATAACGACAGCGATGCCATCAAGATCACCGAGGCAATGGCACTCGCCGCTGGGAAATCAAACTCTTGCAAACGAACAAAGATCATCAGCGACGTGATCTCGCTGACGTAAGGCATATTGCCAGCAATAAAAATCACCGCACCGAATTCGCCCAAGCTGCGGGTAAATGATAAGGCCACACCCACTAATAACGCAGGCTTGATGGTCGGCAGGATAATCCGCCAAAACACTGCGCTGTCACTTGCCCCGAGCACAGTGCCGGCTTCTTCTTCCTCTTGGGAGATTTCTTCCAACACGGGTTGGACGGTACGCACCACAAACGGCAAGCTGGTAAACATCATGGCAATTACGATCCCAAGTGGCGTGTAGGCAACTTGGATACCGACGTTGGCAAGCACACTGCCTATCCAGCCGTTATCGGCGTACAGGGTGGCGAGCGTGACACCGGCAACGGCGGTGGGGAGAGCAAACGGTAAATCAACCAGCGCATCGACGAAGCGTTTGCCGGTAAAGTTGTATCGCACCAGCACCCACGCAAAGAGTAGGCCAATCACACCGTTTAATAATGAGGCAATCAGCGCCGCGCCAGCCGTGACCTTATAACTGGCGACAATGCGTGGGTCCGTGATGGCAAACCAGTATTCTTGCCAACTCATCTGACTGGTCTGCATGATAAGGCCGCTGGCCGGTAACAGCAGAATCAAGCTAATGAATAGCAAAGACACGCCCAAACTGATGCCAAACCCGGGCAGCACGCGCTGCTGACGTGCTGCCCAAGGCATGGATTGGCGTTGATAAGATAGCGATGGCATAGCGTCTCAATACCTAGGAAGCGTTAACGGCGTTGCAGTTGGTCGAGTTTTCCGCCACTGGCAAAGTGCGTTTTCATGGCCTGATCCCAACTCCCTGCGATAGCTTCCACGGTCAGCAATTCGACCTCAGGAAAACGATCGGCATTATCTTTGACCACGTCAGGGTGATGGACGCGGTAGTTAAAATCGGCCAATAAACGCTGTGCTTTTTCGCTGTATAGGTAAGACAAATACTCGGTTGCCAACTCAGTGGTGCCGTTGCGTTTGGCGTTACGCTCTACCACGGCAACGGGGAACTCAGCCAAAATCGAGGTTTTAGGCACCACAATATCGTACTTGTCGCTACCATATTGCTGGCGGATATTGTTGACCTCTGATTCAAAGGTGACCAGCACATCGCCAATGCCGCGTTCAACAAACGAGGTGGTTGCGCCGCGGCCACCGGTATCAAATACCGCCACATTGGCGAGAAGCTGTTTCAAAAATTGGTCTTGTTGCTCGGTGTTGTCTTTTCCGAACGCCTTTTGCGCATAACCGAGTGCGGCAAGGTAGGTATAACGCGCATTGCCGGAGGTTTTTGGATTTGGGAAGACAGAGGCAACGTCGTCCTTAGCCAAATCATCCCAATTTTCAATGTTTTTGGGGTTGCCTTTGCGTACCAAAAACGCCGTGGTGGAGTAATACGGTGAGCTACTGTTAGGGAAGTTCTCTTTCCAGTTTTTGTCGATCAACTTGCCGCGATCGTACAACACCTGCACATCCGTGACTTGGTTGAAGGTGACCACATCCGCTTGCAGCCCTTGCATGATGGCGCGCGCCTGCGCCGAAGATCCGCCGTGAGACTGCTTAATGGTCACCGACTCTCCGGTTTTTTCTTGCCAGTGCGCCGCAAACAGCGGATTGTAATCAGCAAAAAGCTCACGCGCGATGTCGTAAGATGAATTCAAGAGAGTTTGCTCAGCGGCAGATACCGGCGCGGCACTGGTGGCAAGCAAGGCTGAGAGAGCCAGCGTTTTGAATACCTTCATTGTAAAATCCTTGATAGCCGTTTATTGCTGTTATCAGCAAAGAAAGTTGGGATAGGTCACAGAATAAAAGCAATTGAAGGGAATAAAAAAGAGTTTGAATATAACCATTTTGTATATGTTAGTGGAAAACTGTCTGCGTGTCGTATTCAGCCTGCTTGTAGGATGTGGCGATAGACAGTGTCTTACGCGGTGTTGAGAGCATCCATCAGGCAGGCAATTCATGAAACATGCAGAGGTAAACAACGTGGCTGATTTCCCCACGATTGAAGAGTATGTGGGTCAAACCCCTTTGGTGCGCTTGCAGCGGTTAGCCGCAGAGACAGGCAGCACTGTTTTAGTCAAACTCGAGGGCAATAATCCGGCCGGTTCGGTAAAAGACAGACCCGCACTCAATATGATCGTGCAGGCAGAAGCGCGGGGAGATATCCAACCGGGCGATACCCTGATTGAAGCGACCAGTGGTAACACTGGGATCGCGCTGGCGATGGCGGCGGCGATCAAAGGCTATCGACTGATTTTAATCATGCCTGAAAACGCCACGCAGGAGCGAAAAGATGCCATGCGAGCCTATGGCAGTGAGTTGATCCTCGTCTCTCAAGCGGCGGGGATGGAAGGCGCGCGTGATTTAGCCTTATCCATGCAGGCACAGGGTAAGGGCAAAGTGTTGGATCAGTTTAATAATCCGGATAACTGGCAGGCGCACTTAACGGGTACGGGCCCAGAAATTTGGCAACAAAGCCAGCAACAAATCACCCACTTTATTGCCAGCATGGGCACCACAGGCACCATTGTGGGAACCTCAAAGTACCTAAAAACGCAAAACCCCGCGATTAAAACCATTGGGTTACAGCCTACCGAGGGGAGCGCGATTCCTGGTATTCGGCGCTGGCCGGCTGAGTATTTACCGGGTATCTATACCGATGAAAATATTGATGAGGTGATAGATATTTCTGAGCAAGAGGCGAAAGAGACTGCGCGCGCCCTCGCCAGAGAAGAGGGTATATGTGCGGGGGTTAGCTCGGGTGGTGCCGTGTTTGCGGCCCTACAAGTCGCCAAAGCCGAACCCGGCTCTGTAGTGGTGGCCATTGTTTGCGATCGCGGCGATCGCTATTTATCGTCGGGACTGTTCTCGTTGTAACAGTCAGTCGGCCTCTCATTCAATAGTACGAGTACAAAGGATGACGATAAGCATCACACTACTCACTGATGCACTGACCACTTTGTTGGACGACGTGGTGAACTAGGCATACAAGAAACAATTATTCATCCTATTGTTTAGTAATACTTTTAATATTTTCTTACATAATTGACACATGTCATGCTTGTTCATTAAAAAGTCTGACTGGTGTAAACACGGTGACTCGCTATGCTTTTTGTTATGGCGCAAATAGAAGACGTCTAACATCCTCTTAAGTGCTCATGTGGATTGGCTAGCCATAGCAGATGAGAAGTGCAAGGAGGGAAGATATGGGCCTAGAGGTAGTAGGGAGCCACCATGATGTTTAATCAAACAAAACGTTTGCTTGCCGAGAGTGAGAGAAATATAGAGCATCTAGAGATAGAGCTAGATGCGATTGAAGAGAGTGTTGCCACTATTACATTCTCAACAGATGGAACCGTCCTTAGTTGCAACCAGTTGCTGTTGGATATTATCGGTTATGAGTCTGAAGAGGTTGTTGGACAACATCACTCTGCAGTGTGTTTTCCCGAAACCTCGCAGTCGCAAGAATACCGAGATTTTTGGGCGCGGCTCGGTCAGGGTGAAAGACAACAGGGTGTCTTTCGGCGCCGACACAAAAATGGTAACGAAATTTGGATGGATGCGTCTTATTTTCCGGTTAAAGATAAAGTCGGAAAAGTGATTAAAGTGCGCAAAATTGCGTCGGATGTAACGCGAATCCATCAAGAAAAAACCAAGAAAGAGGCCTTGTTTACGGCCCTTGACCGTTCAATGGCGGCCATCATTTTTACCCCTCAAGGTAACATTATCCATGCTAACGACAACTTTTTAGCCACAATGGGGTATGAATTAGATGATATTGTAGGCCAGCATCATCGTATGTTCTGTGACGCAGAATTTTATGAGAAAAACCCGGCTTTCTGGGCAGAGCTAGAAAGTGGACAATTTAAAAGCGGGCAGTATCAACGCCGTGATAAATTTGGTAACGAAATCTGGTTAGAGGCCACCTATAACCCAATATTCGGCGATAGTGGGCGTGTTGAGAAAGTGGTGAAATTTGCTTCAAATATTACCACTAGTGTGCAGAAAAGCCACGCAGTCTCACAAGCTGCTGATCTAGCTCATCACTCGTCAGCCGCGACGCTTCAACATGTTGAAGATGGTAGTGCCTTGCTCAAAGAGGCCGTTGACATTACGAGTCATGTCACTGAAAAAATGCAATCAACGGCAGAGCAGCTCCACCAACTGACCGAGCACGCACAGAGCATTGAAGAGATCGTGACCACTATCAATCAAATTGCCGAGCAAACTAACTTACTTGCGCTGAATGCGGCGATTGAAGCCGCACGAGCCGGCGAGATGGGCAGAGGCTTTGCGGTGGTTGCAGACGAAGTAAGAAGTTTAGCCAAACGTACCAGTGAATCGACAACGCAAATCGCAAGTGTTGTCGATGAAAATAGAAAATTGACTCAGGGGGTGAGTGAGTCGATGGAAGAAGTCGTCGCAGAATCCGAACAGAGTCGAGAAAAGATTACGTCAGCGGAAGCCGTGATGCGCGATATTTATGCTGGTGCTGAGGAAGTCTCAGATACGGTTCAACGCCTCGCCACTTAGTGTGGAATACTAGCGCCCTATCGCGAAAATGGATAATTAGGGCGCAGCATCCCTTGAACGATCTTTAAGCGTTTAATGGCGAGGGCGCTCGTGGCCGCTGAAGGTAGGCGACAAGCCGAATTCCGACTAGCATGCTAATCACAAATAAGCTTATCGGTAGTGCACCAGAGCCAATGGCCGTGATTGCCGGGCCAGGGCAAAGTCCGGCGAGTCCCCAGCCGGTGCCAAAGAGTAATGCACCGCCGATGAGTTTTTTATCAATCTTTCGCGTTTTGGGCAGGCAAAATTGATCGGCCAGTATGGGTTTTTGCTGCTGGCGTATGGCTAAAAAGTAACCGGGGACAAAGATCAGCAGCGCACCGCCCATTACAAACGCAAGGCTGGGATCCCACTGGCCGAACACATCCAGAAAGCCAATCACCTTCGCGGGATTGACCATGCCTGACACCATCATACCCACACCGAAGATAAAGCCTGAGAGTAGAGCAACAAGGCGGAACATAAGCGATAAACGTCCTTAAAGGTGTAAACGAACAAAAACAGTGACAAAGGCAGCACTCATAAAAGTGAGCGTTGCCACGATTGACCGTTTCGATAAGCGACCCATGCCACAAATGCCATGACCACTGGTACAGCCGTTACCTAATTGAGTGCCTATCCCGACCAGTAAGCCCGCCAGTACGGCAATCATAGGTGTGAGTGTAGGCGCAAGATTTGTGTCGTTAGGTAATTCAAAACCGATAAATGGCATCAAGATGCCAGCACTGACCATCCCTAGCAAAAACAACCCTCGCCATTGTGCTTCATGGACATTCGATGACAATGCGCCTGACACAATACCGCTGATCCCGGCAATGCGGCCATTAAGCGCTAATAGTGCCAGACAGGCTGCACCAACCAGCATGCCACCAAATAGGGCATCCCATGGGATAGGGAACGTCATGATTTCCTCTCGATGACTCAAAACAGGTTACAATTAAATAAGACAGGTAGCATACTGAGATTTTTGTATAAGTCAATGCTAATTTAGTTTATGCATAAATAAATAGCGCGAGTATTGGCTCTTGGGCTTCTCGATGTTCTAGCTCTCTATGTCATTCAACAAGGTGGCCAGTTCATCAATACTTTGCACGGTACTTTCTACCAACTCACTAATCTGTTTACTCGACTGATGAGAGCTTTGGGCTAACTGGCGAACCTCATCGGCGACCACGGCAAAACCACGCCCTAGCTCACCCGCGCGAGCGGCCTCTATGGCGGCGTTGAGTGCGAGTAAGTTAGTGCGCTCTGAAATATTGTTGATGGTATCAATGATTTTCATGACCTCTTGACTGGACTGAGAGACGGACTGCATTGATGTTTGTGTTTTTGCGACTGTTTTACGCCGCGTACTGATATCGATACCGAACATGACATAATTGAGTATGTTGCCGGATAAATCTTTAAGTACACAGATTCTCGCATCAATCGCCAGTTGGTCATGTTGACCATCAAACTCGATCAACGCCGAAGCATGCCCTTGTTCATCAATCGCGTCTGTTAATTCGTGAGTAATTTTATGATAAATAAAACGTGATGCGTCTTCACACGACTTATCAATCTGTTTTAGTGCCTCTTCAAATAAGGGGTTCACGGAATCAAGCTTGCCAGTCGCGTCAATCTCCATAATCACGAGCGCGCCGCCAATAGCATCCAGTTTGCGGGTGAAATCTAAATAGGTTTGCTTGACTTGCGTAATATCGGCTTGTACCGATATAAAGTGGGTTAGCTGGTTTTGATTGTCCCAAACAGGGTTTATTGATAAGGAGATCCAATAGGGCTCGCCATCCTTATTATAATTCAATATTTCGTCATAGAAGGGCTCACAACGTGATAAATAATTGCGGATATTTTGTATTGTTTTGGGATCGGTATCTTTACCTTGCAAAACATGCCCTGGCTTTTTCCCTTTCATTTCATTCAATGTATAGCCTGACATAGATTCGAAGCCGCGATTAACGTATACCACCTCACCCTTTGGGTTCGCCACCACAACGGCATTGTCGGTTTCGTTAGCGACCATGGACAGTAATTGCATTTCTTCGCGACGTCTTACCACTTCCGTAACATCTTTAACAAATGCGGTATAGAGTATCCGATTATCCAGACGTACCTTAGACAGTGATAGTTGTCCCCAGAGGAGGTGACCATCTTTGTGTTCAATTTCGACTTCTCGACTTGTCCCGACAATTTTGTCTTCGCCGGTTTTGCGGTTCCTATCAATATATTCATCATGATTAGACTGAATTGCTTGCGGGACCAGCATTTTAACGTTCTTACCCTGTACCTCTTCTTTGCTGTATCCCCACAACTGCTCGGCCGCTTTGTTATAAAAAGTGATACAGTTTTGCTCATCAATGCACACGACTGCATCAAGCGCTTGTTCGAGCGTTTGGGTCATCATCTCTCGTGCATCTCGTTCAGCGGTCACATCACGAACAAAGGCAGTGTAATGGGTTTTGCCAGCGACACGTATCTTGGATAACGACAGTTGTACCCAAGTCAATGCACCATCTTTCCGCTTGAGCTGCACTTCCCGAGAGCGTCCGACGATACGATCCTCCCCGCCCTCTCTGTGTCGGTTAACATAACTATCATGATCAGCGTGCAGTTCGGTAGGGAGCAGCATCGCCACGTTTTTACCCAATACCTCGTTCGCGGCGTATCCCCATAAATCCTCTGCGGCTTGATTAAAAAAGGTGATGTTATTGTGATGATCAATTGTAACAACGGCGATAATGGCTTGCTCAAGTGCTTGCCGATGCGTGTTAGAGCGACCCAGCATAGTTATCCTCTTGCTCAAAAAGGGAAATGAGACTCAGTGGAGTGATGTCGTGACATCATGCATGTATTTAATGGTTAAAAGCCTTAAAGCCTTAAAGATAATCATGACAATAGTTAAGGTATAAACGAGGTAGGGGAGATTTTCCAATAAATAAAAGCACGAACGGGTGCTCGTGCTTTTTGACAGGGAGTGTCTGAATGGTTAGGCGGTGGCGAATTTGTAAGTGCGATAGCCTCCAATCAAATTGCGCGCTTTAAAGCCATGATTGACTAACTGGCGGTAGGCGACATTGCCTCTGAGACCGACCTGACAGTAAATCAAAATTTCTTTGTCTTTGGGCAGTTCATCGATGCGTCCACGCAGTTCGTCGACCGGAATATGGATATCACCATCGATATACTGACCGTTTTCGCGCTCGGGGGCATTACGCACATCCAGCAGCACTTGATCATCACGCAGTGCACCTAACTCGTGGTAATGAATCGCTTTAGCGTCACCCTTAATGAGGTTGGTTGCTACAAAGGCCGCTTGATTAATCACATCTTTAGCACTGCCATACGGCGGCGCATAGGTGAGTTCTAGATGTTGGAGCTGCTCAACGGTCATGCCGGCACGTTGTGCTACGGCCATGACATCAATGCGTTTATCAATGCCGTCTTTGCCCACCGCTTGTGCGCCTAAAATCGCGCCCGTATCCGGGGCAAACAGCAGCTTAAATGAGACAATCTCTGCGCCGGGATAATAACCCGCATGACTGGCGGCGTGAACATAGACCTTTTGGTAGTCGATGTCAGCGTGCTTGAGTTGTTTCTCGTTTTGGCCCACTGAGGCGACCGCGAGATCGAATACTTTACAGATAGCGGTGCCTTGGGTGCCGAGATAATGCTCAGTGCTGCCTAGCATGTTGTCAGCGGCCATGCGCCCTTGACGGTTCGCTGGGCCAGCCAATGGCACCAACGTCGGCTTGTGAGTGACAAAGTCAATCTCTTCCACCGCATCGCCGACGGCGTAAATATCGGGGTCTTGGGTCTGCATGGTGCTGTTGACCACAATCCCGCCTTTTTCACCAATGGCAAGCCCCGCCTGTTGCGCCAGCGTGACTTCAGGCTTAACGCCAACGGCCATGATCAACAATTCAGTATGCAGCGTGTCACCATTATTGAGCGTGAGGCTCAGTGAACCTTCTAAGTGTTGCGGCTCACTAGGCTCGCCGGCATCATCACTAGCGACATGCGTGGTAGGAATAAACTCGGCGGACTCCAGCGCGGTGCCTAAACGTAAGTCGACCTCTTGGTCGCGAATGGTTTGATGGACAAACCCCGCCATTTCGCGGTCGACGGGCGTCATCACCTGATCGGCCATCTCCAACAGGGTGGTTTTAATCCCGCGTTGATGCAGCGCTTCCATCATCTCAAGGCCAATAAAGCCCCCGCCAACGACAGTCGCATGGCTGGGGTTATTCATATCAATGGTATGCAGAATCGCATCCATATCTGGAATATTGCGAAGTGAGTGAGTCAGCGGGTTATCTAAGCCAGGAATAGGCGGCATGATGGGGGCCGCACCTGGGCTTAACAGTAACTTGTCGTAGCCTTCTTGATAATCGCTGCCATCGGCACGGGTGACGGTGACGGTTTTGGCCTCGCGGTTAATCGCAGTGACTGTGCTATTGATGCGCACATCCACATTAAAGCGGGCGCGAAAACTGTCCGGGGTTTGCAGCAAGAGTTTACTGCGGTCGGTAATGTCACCCCCGATATGATAAGGCAAACCACAGTTAGCGAACGAGACGTACGGGCCACGTTCGAACATGATGATTTCGGCTTCTTCACTTAAACGACGGGCGCGAGCGGCGGCAGAAGCGCCACCGGCGACGCCGCCAATAATCACGATTTTGGTCATTATGACTCCATTAAGCGTTGCTTAGTCCAAGTTTTTTCAGGAAAAAGGCAGCCGGACAAATCCCTGTAAACGCACTTTGGATCAGGTTTACGCCAACGAAAACGGTTAGCCAAACAAATTGGCTATGAACCGTGAGGGTAAGCACGACAGAAAGTAGCACCATCATGCCAGCGATTACGCGTACGCCATTATCAATTGTCATAGCAAGACTCCTTTGCATTACCTATACGATTACCCGACAGACCGAACCGCTTTGGCTCGAACGCCTTCAGTGTTTGTCGGCACTCGGATCACTCTAGAAGTTATATTTAGAAAAGTCTAATAATAATTTAACTAAATTAGAATTGACTAAATAAAATGGCGCGCTAAGCTATGGGTATTGGCAAAAAAGGAGTGAGCGATGGCAGAGTCAAGCGTGCCGATTGAGGCAGAAAGCGTACCGGATATGGACATCGTTGCCATGCGTGAGCAAGCGTCTCTAGTGGCGACCATGTTGAAAGTAATGGCGCACCCTGAGCGATTAATTGTGCTGTGTCAGCTTTTGGCCGGAGAGCGCTCCGTAGGGCAATTGCTGCAAGGGTCGTGCTTGAGTCAATCGGCGTTTTCTCAGCACCTTAGTGTGTTAAAGCGGCATCAACTGGTCAAGGTACGTAAGTCATCGCAGCAGGTGTTTTATCAGCTCAATGACCCCCACGTCGCGGCGATTATTGCCACCTTACAGCGGCTCTATTGTGTCTGAATCTGAGAGGTCAGCACACATTCATTGCCAGTTGATGCGCTAGGTTAATTAACAGTCACCCTTTTTATCTGTCGTTCTCTTGTCGTTACTGTCATCAGCTAAAGGATCGAATATGCGAGATGCTCAGCCACAAGGTCAGCTGATCACCCGAGTGATGAACAGCTTCTTCCCGCCCATCCTCATTGTGCTCGCGCTGCTGGTGGGGGCGGCAGCACTGTGGCTCACTCCCAAAGAAGAAGATCCGCAAATTGTCGTCCCCATGGCGGATATAGTGGTGCAAGCGCCCGGTTTGAGTGCCCCGCAAGTGGCGAAGCAGGTGACGCAGCCTCTGGAGAAAAAAGTCAGCCAAATTGATGGGGTGGAGTATGTGTATTCCACCACCCAAGCCGGTTCCGCGCTGGTCACGGTGCGCTTTTACGTTGGCGAAGATCGCGAGTCTGCCTTGGTGAAACTGTATAACAAGCTCTATGCCAATCAAGACGCGATCCCAGCTGCCGTGAGCGAGTGGGCGATTAAGCCTGTGGAAATTGATGATGTGCCGATTGTGATTGCGGCGCTGCGTAGCGACAAACCTGACCAGCTCGACCATTATGCGCTGCGCCGTATTGCCGAGCAGGCGACCTTGGATCTTAAAGCCCTTCCCGAAACCAATGCGGTGAAGGTAGTGGGCGGCGTGCCGCGTCAGGTGTTGGTCACGCTCGACCCTGCCGCCATGGCTAGCTATCAGATCAGCGTATCTGATCTCACTAATGCCTTTTCGTTGAGCCATCAAAAGCGTGATATTGGCGATATTCAGCATCAGGGTGAGCGCTATTTACTAAAAACCGGCCAGTGGTATCAAAGCCTTGAGGAGATACGCCATTTAGTGGTGGCGGTGGTGAATGGTAAACCTGTGTACCTGCAGGATGTGGCCAAGTTATCGGACGGCGCGCAAGAGCCCACCACAGACACGTGGATCCAATCGACCGATGATAGCCAGCCGTATCCAGCGGTGTTTCTCTCGGTGGCGAAGCAAAAAGGCGCCAACGCGGTAACCGTGGCCGAGGATGTCACCGCCACGCTCAATCATTTGGTCGCCACGCAATTTCCCGAGGGCGTAAGCGTCGAAATCATTCGCAATTACGGCCAAACCGCCGATGCCAAAGTGAAAAACTTGGTGTCCAGCCTCGGTATTGCGGTGCTCACCGTGGTGGTCTTTGTCGGCTTGTTTTTAAACTGGCGCAGCGCCTTAGTGGTGGCGATTGCGATCCCAATCAGTTATGGCGCGGCATTAGGGCTGGATTTAGCCTTTGGCTACTCAATTAACCGCGTCACCTTGTTTGCGTTAATCTTGGCGCTAGGGCTGATTGTTGATGATCCGATTGCCAGTATCGACAACATTGAACGGCACCTGACCCATGATAATAAGCCGCGTGGCCGCACGATTGTGCTGGCGATGTTGGAAATCAAACGCGCATTGATCATGTCGACCGTGGCGATTGTGATTGTGTTCACCCCGATGTTTTTTATCACCGGCATGATGGGGCCATATATGGCACCGCTGGCATTCAATGTGCCGGTCAGTGTGGTGATCAGTACCTTGGTAGCGTTTTTAGTCACCCCTTGGCTGGCCAAAAAAATTGTCCGCGCGTCCAATAAAGGCGATGACTATCGCCTTGAGACCACGCCGCTGTACCGTGGCTATCGGCGCGTGTTGCTGCCATTGTTGGAAAACAATCGTCGCGCCAAAGCGTTTTTATGGATAGTGGGCGTGTTGTTTGTCATCGCCGCTCTGCTGCCTGCGTTGCGCCTCGTACCGCTTAAGCTGTTGCCGTATGACAATAAAAACGAGTTTCAGGTGGTGCTGGATTTGCCGGAAACCGCCAATCATGTCGATACCTCCAATGCGCTGCGAGAGATGAACGGTTATCTACAAACGCAAGCCGAGGTGGTATCGGTATCCGGCTTTGCCGGGCTCGCTTCACCGATGGATTTTAATGGCATGGTGCGCCATTACTTTACTCGTCATGCGCCTTACCAAGGTGAACTGCGGGTAGTGCTGGTGGATAAGCACCGGCGCACGTTGCAATCACATGGCTTGGTGACACGCATGCGTGATGAGTTAGAAGCCATCGCAGCAAAATATGATGCCGAGGTGCAATTAGTGGAAATGCCACCAGGGCCGCCTGTGCTGGCAACCATTGTCGCCGAAGTGTATGGCTCACCAAGCACGCCCTATTCAACCCTGCAAGCGCAAGCGACGCAGGTAGCCGAGCGATTAAAGCGTGAAGCCTTGGTGTCAGAAGTGAGCACCAGTGTTCAAGGGCCTCTATCGAGCTGGCAGTTTGTCGTAGACCAAGAAAAAGCCGCTTTGTCAGGTGTTGCGGTGGCCGATATTAACCAAGCGCTCAGGGCCGCAAACCAAGGGGTTACACTGGCCCATTTGGCCGACGCCGATGAAATGGATCCTTTGCCCGTCACATTGCAACTTGCAGCGGACGCCCGTGATCAGCTTGATGCGTTGCTCGCACTGCATGTACGTGGTCGCGCAGGGGTGGCGAAACAATCGGTTCAAGGTGCCTTGGTGGATGCGCCGCAGCCGCTGGTCGCGTTGAGTGAACTCGGCCATTTTGAGCGGCAACCGGTTGATCAGCCTATTTATCATAAGAATTTACGCCCCGTCGTGTATGTGTATGCCGAACCCACTGGACGGGTACCGGGCGAGGTAGTCGCCGATATGATGGCTGATTTTAACCAACCTGAGTCGGACAGTACTCGCCCGCTATCCGCGCGTAGTTATCTGGATAATGGCGCGGGTGATGGCTGGCAAGTTGATGAGGGTATCGAGGTGGTATGGAGTGGTGAAGGAGAGTGGAAGATCACCATTGATGTCTTCCGTGATCTGGGGATTGCCTATGGTGCGGCACTGCTGGGCGTCTTTATAGTGATGCTGATACAAACCGGGCTACCGGCGGTGTCAGGCATTATTATGCTTGCAATTCCACTGACTGTGATTGGCATCATGCCAGGCTTTTGGTTGCTCAATGGTTTGAGCGGTCAAATCAGCGGCTATCCAAATCCGGCGCTGTTCACCGCTACCGCGATGATTGGCATGATTGCACTGGCGGGGATTGTGGTACGCAACTCACTGGTATTGATTGAGTTTATTCAACAGTCACTCGCTCAAGGTATGGCGCTGAGTGAAGCCTTAGTACAAGCGGGCGCAGTGCGAATGCGGCCCATTTTGCTGACCGCCGGCACCACCTTATTGGGGAATGTGATTATCACCCTCGACCCGATTTTTAATGGGTTAGCCTGGGCGATTATTTTCGGTATTGCCGCGTCTACCGTGTTTACCTTGCTGGTTGTGCCCGTGGTGTACAACCTTGCGTATCAAAATCATCCCACCCACGGCCTATCAGTAGAAGGAGAGCATGCATGAAGGCAAAAAAAGGCGTACTCGCACTGGTGCTAGGCACTGGGCTATTGGTGTTGTTTTTGGTGATGGCTGGGGTGTTTACCTCGAATGTCGCGCCCGTCTCGACATTGAACGAGACACCGGACAACGTTGAAACGCTAACGCTTGAGGCGGTCGAACAGCCACAAACCCGCATTTTTTCCGGCCAGTTGGAGGCAAGACAGACGGCAACCTTAGCGGCGCGAATGACCGCAACCGTTGCGGAAGTGCTGGTTGATGTCGGAGACCGCGTTGAGCAAGGGGATGTGTTGCTGCGTTTGGATAATGCCGATCTCAGTGCCAAAGTTCGCCAAGTGCAACAAGCCTTGGCCTCGGCGCAATCGCAATTGAATACCGCGCGCAGTGACTACCGCCGCATGGAGACCTTGTTGGCGAAAAAGCTGGTGCCACAATCTCAATTCGATGAGGCGGAGAATCGCTTAAAAACTGCGCAGTCTGAATACCGTCGTGCCCTTGCTGCGGTGGATGAGGCTGAAACCCAATTTGGCTTTAGTCTGGTGCGCGCGCCGTTTTCAGGGCTGATCACCGATAAAATCATCAACCAAGGGAATACGGCGACACCGGGTGCGGCGCTGCTATCCCTGTACAACCCTGAAAGTATCGAAGCGACGGTCAATGTGGCGGAATCTGCGTTACCCTATGTCGACATCGGTCAATCGTTAACGGTTACGCTCCCGACCTATGATAAAACCCTTGCGGGCGTGGTGCGCACTGTGACACCGGCTGCCGATGCCACGTCACGCAGTTATCGTGTTGCCGTGACACTGCCAAACACGGAGGCGAGTGATACTTTGCTACCAGGAATGTTTGCAAAAGTGACCGTGTCACAAAAAGCCGAGCCAGTGCTTTATCTACCGAGCAATGCGTATTATCAAATTGGACAACTTAACTATGTGAAGGTGCTTGACGCGGGTGAGGTGAGAACACGGCTGGTATCGCTTACACAGCAAGGGCGCGTGCGTAAGGGGCTAAAGCCTGGTGAAGTGGTAATCATAAATCCTAAAAAAACACAGTGATTCAGGTCGCGTTATAGTGAATATCATCAATACTTAAGGTGAGTTTTCCTAAAAGGAGTTCACTATGAAAAAAGCGACACGTTCTGCAGCAGGCCTCGCTGCGACAGCTTTCACTGCGACAGCCTTCGCTGCGACAGCCCTTACTGGTGCTGCGCTGCTATCTTCACCAGCCCTCGCGTTAGACACATCATCACTTAAAGCCTGTGGGGATGGGGCGGGTTGGCCACCGTATACTTTCGAAAAAGGCGGACAAGTTCAAGGGTACGACGTTGACGTCCTAAACGCGATATTCGGTAAGGAAGGGGTCGATGTTTCGGTGGCAATGCCACCTTGGAAGCGGTGTGTGCTGCAGACGAAAGCGGGCAATTATGATATCGCGCTTAGTGCCTCCTACAGTGAAGAGCGTGATAAAGACTTTATTCTCACCAACTATTACTACACACTGCAGCCGAGTTACATATATTCAACCAGCCAATATCCTAATGGTTTGAACATAAGCACAATGGACGATTTAAACGGTCTAAGAATGTGTGGCTTGCTTGGTTACAATTATACGGGCTTTGGCGTTGACGATAGCAAGGTGAGAAAATCAGCGAAAAGCTTTGATCAGCTCGTGCAAAAAACGGAAGCAGGGCGCTGTGATGTATTCTTAGCGCGATATGAAATACTGGCTGGATTTAAAGTGGCCAAAGGCACGGATTATCTCGCCGGCGGTATGCAAGCTGAGCCTATTCCGGGAAACAGTGGTGATAAGTTTCACATGATGATCTCGCGTGAGCACCCAGAAGCCATGGAAATAAAAGCCACGCTGGATGCCGGATTTGAGTCGATGCGTGAATCTGGAAAACTACAAGCTGTCTTGGATGCTTATATAAAATAGCGGACCGGCTTTACTCGTTCGGTGACAAAGAGGTGCAATGACACCTCTTTTTCGATCATCAAAATATTAATCAACACCGTATTTTTTCAGGATTTTTTCAAAGGTGCCATTTGCTTTAATCGTCTCTAGCCCTTTGTTGTAGGCATTGATAAACATCTGGCTGTCGGGGTTAGCTTTGCCACTGGTGACATATAAAGGATTGGTTGAAAGCGCTTGGTCAGTAAAGGCAAACTGGTGACTATCAATCCCTTCTTCTTGCATCACTGATTGGGCGACGATCTTATCTTCCAAGGTCAGATCAATACGGCTGGCGAGCAGCTTTTTCAAATTAGTCGTTAAGTTGTTGGCCGCAGGTTTATCAAAATGCGTCGCATTTAAAAATGCATCGCCGTAGCCATAACCCCGTACAACCCCGACCACTTTGCCCTCTAGATCATTTAAATCAGAGAACTGAAAGTTGTCATCAACACGTTTAATAAAGGCGAGCTGGTTGCTCATATAAGGGTTGCTGTAACGCAGATACTGAGTGCGTGCGTCGGTATGCCAAGTGGCTGGCAATAAGTCGATACTGCCATTGCGAACGGCATCAAGCGCACGCGCCCATGGCATATTTTTAAAGTCGACTTCATAGCCTTGGGTAGCCATCGCTGCTTTGACAAGCTCGATAGAAATACCTGGCCTGTCAGGATCCGTGGTCACAAAGGGTGGCCACGGATCTTGCGCCGCTGTTAGCGTTCTCGCCATTGTGCTAGGCACCAGTAAGAGTATTGCCAAACTAACGATAACCAGCTTTTGCATGTCTTCTCCTTGTTATTATGCCTTTGATTAGGTTTTAAATTTCTCCATTTGTACTTTGATGTCTTCACTCAGGGTAAGCACTTTGTCGGTGCGTGCGGCGTTTTCTTGCGCACCTTCAGTGACGTAATTGGTTGCCTCTGAGGCCTCATTGATTGCTTGACTGACTTCATCAATGGCTTGACGTTGCTCATCAGTGGCTTGCGAAATTTGTCCGCTACGCTCGGAAATATCCGTGATGGTTTCGCGCACTTGACTGACTGATTCTTGTGATTCAGACACGCGTCCGGCGGTATTTTCTAAGATACTACCAATGCGTTTGATCTCTTTTTCTACCGATTCAGTGGCCTCACTCAAGGATTTGATGTTGGATTGAATTTGCTCGGTAGATTCACTGGTTTTGACTGAAAGACTGCGCACTTCGTCAGCCACCACCGCAAAGCCTCGGCCTTGCTCGCCAGCGCGCGCCGCCTCAATCGCCGCATTCAGCGCCAAGAGGTTGGTTTGTTCAGAGATATCGTTGATAACGTTGACGACATCAGAAATCTTTTCACCTTCCTCGAGCAGTTTATGCATTTCAGCATTCACATTCTCCATCTCTGAACGCATATTAATGATTTCAGAGGCTGAACTCTCAATCGTCCCATACACTTGGTTAACCAGATCCGTGGCACCTGCAGCACGAGTCGCCGCATCGTTTGCTGTATCAGCGACGGTGGCAATAGATTGATTCATCTGCGTAGCGGCGGCGGCAACCGTCGAGAGACTTTGTTTCTGTTGCTCCAAGCGTTCCGCGTTAGTGCGTGCCATTTGCCCACTCTCTGCCGAGACTTCAGCGAGGTTGATAGAAGCTTGGGTCACTTCATTGACGATTTCACGCAACGAAGCGGTAAAGTGGTTAATATGCTCAGTGATCTGGGCGAATTCTTTGTATTTCGGGGCTGGGATCACGGTGGAGAGATCGCCATCCCCACTGGCGAGTTCTCGCACGCGCAACGTTAAATCATTGAGTGGTTTAACCACGGTGGCGGTCAATGCCAAAATCAGGAACACAATCATCACAAGATCGAGCACTAGCAGCTCAATCAGGCTTCGGGTGAGGGTATCGGATAACTCCGCCTCTAATCTGTCTGTGTTATAAAATACCTGCAGAGTCCCCACTTTGTTGGTTTCACCATACTCGGTAAATGAAAGCTCACTTTCTTCGTTGGGCATGGATTCGTACATCGACTTTTCGCCGTCGCCAATGTCTTTCGGCTGGCGTTGTCCCTCATCATTGGGTGGCCCGAGGCGCAGAAAGACGATGGCAGACCCTTGATTATCCAGTATTCGGACCGCCTTGATATCGGGGGCTTTTAATTCGGCAGAAATCGAGAGTTTGGCCGCTTCCAGGTCGAAGTCCCAAATGGCTTTGGGCAAACTGAGATTCATGCGGTTGGTGGCATTGTCCACGGTGGTTTCAAGCGCGCTATTCAGTTCCTGTTTAGTATTTTGGTAATCAATATAGCTTGATATCCCTAATACCACAGAAACAGCAATAACCACTTGAGTGACAAATATTGCTTTTAGACTCTTAAACATAGCGCTACTCTTCTATTTACATTGCCATGCGACCTGACTGCGGTCACTTTCCCCTCGAGTGTTCATTATTCACCCAGGTGTTGTTTCATTATCTGTTCAATGTCGATTTTCTTGAGCCCTTGATTAACGATGTCACGCCATTTTTGCCCTTCGGCATTGTCGGCAAACGCAATATAGAGTTTTTTATCAACCAAGAGCTTTTTGTTCATTTGTAGATTGGCTTTAACGGCACTAAGGGCAGGATCATTCTCTTTGAGATAGTCCAGCACATTAGCATCCACCACGGCTAGCGGGATCCGTGCTCGTCCCACCTTTTGCAAGTTTTGCGTATCACTGGTGACCGCAGACGATTTAAGTGTGCCGTTGGCAATACGCTCATCTAACTCTGGCGTGTTGACATACCCTCGAACCACGCCAATGGTATGCTGAGTCAGATCATCAAGGGTCGACCATTCGATAGGCTGGTTGACGTTTTCAACGAACCCGAGCGGACCAGTACCTATGGGGTCAGAGAAAACCAGTTCGTCTGTCTCGTAATGATATTCTGGGAAATAGCCAGCGTACTGCGCATCATTCTTGACCAAATACACGGTGCGTGACCACGGGTAAAACTCGACGTTAAGCTCGTGCCCCATGGCTTGCACCGCCGCACGCACCACCGCCACTGATGCGCCCTGATCCGGCAAATTTTTGCCAGAATAAGGTGGCCACTCGAGTGATGGCATAGTGAGGACATCCGCTCGCGCTGGTAATGCAAGAAAGAGGGCTGAGAAAATGATAGTGAACAGATGCTTGAGCATAACGTCTCCAATTTATTCATCGTTCTTATAAGCGTAGACGAGATAAAAATAGGTGGGTGCAGTGATCGTTGGCTTGCTGAATAATATCGATTTTTTATCGTCATAATGTGATGAAAATAAACAATTTTCTGGTCTGGCCAGAGGAGGGGAAGACGGTGACTCGCCGGAAAGAAAAAGGTGACGTCTGATTTTGTCTATAAACCTAGCTGTTTTTGGCTTTTGGGTAGGCAAAAAAGCCGCTGTTTTAACAGCGGCTCGTCAGGGAGTGATTAATCACGCTCAAGGCTGACGTTAGCGTAGCTCCGATAGCCTCGCACCATAACGTGGTACTCGGTACCTTTTTGAGCACTGATACGACAGGTTTCATCGTTGCCGTAGTTATAAGGACGACAGTCCCAGTTATTAGTAGTAGGTTGGCTGCCTGCTTTTACATAAAGGTCGGCATCACCCGTACCACCACTCATCACGACATTGACGTTGCGGCTGCTGTCGACAGTGAATGTAAAGAAGGTTTCACTACCACTCCCACCACTTAAACCGGTAACGGGCTGGTTGGGCTGGAGCACGTTTCCACCGTTGTCACCACAACTGGCATCGACGCCTACAGTATTGAATGCATCGATCACGTCTTGCGCATTGTAAGCTAGGTCTTGCGTGGCTTTGACTACGCCGCACGCACCTTGGTCGAATGTGCTGCTGGCGGTCCAATATAGTTGGTTCGCGGTGGTGAATACTTCAAAACCTTTGCGAACATCCCAGTTCGCTTTGTTAGCGAGGAGATAGAAAGCACGGTTATATACACCGCTAGAATAGTGCACATTCATACCGTCACGGTATTGGCTGGCATCATCAATGGATTTGCCATCGCGTGAGGGTTGGTCAAAATAGCGCAGCCCACCAGAGCCTTTAAAGATGTCGGCACCGACCACCCAATCGACTTCATCATGCATGTAGTATTCAGCAGCTTCACCGGCAATATCAGAAAATGCCTCGTTGATCCCGCCTGACATATCAGCATAGATAAGGCCAGAGTTTTGCTCAGTAAAACCATGGCTGACTTCGTGGGCGCTCACATTGATGTCGACGAGTGGGTAGAAGGTTGATTTACCATCCCCGAATGTCATTGAGCGACCATTCCAGAATGCGTTTTCGTAATCGTTGCCGTAGTGCACGCGCATAGTGAGCTGGAACGTCAGAGGTGCGGTGTTCATCCAATCTTGGTACATGTCAAAAACAACGTTACCGAAATAGTGCGCATCGTTCAGTGCAGAATAAGCGCCATTAACATACCTTTCGTCGTTGTAGTTGCTGCTATCTGTACACGGGTAGGTGAAGGCAGTGCTGCCTGTTGTCCCGTTCTCTAAATCGACCGTTTTCACTTTGTCGTTCTCTAACGTACACGTGGTCCCGGTTTTATCGATAGGCAAGCCATCATAGTCCGTGCCATAAATATATTGGCCCGTTTTTTCGTTCCCACCAGGGCCTGTTCCAACGGCAGCAGCATGGTTAATACCATCCCAGTGCTTCAAGATCTCACCTGTATCGGCATCAATCATATAAAAAGGACGGCTTGGATCGTCTCCAGCGATAAAGAAATCGACGATGTAGACGAGCTGCGCGTTTTGCTCATCGTCTAGTTTGACGACCAAACGTGTATTCTCGTTTTCAAATGGCGCTGCGGTGAGGGTTTGCTGGTTCTGTGTGAAAGCGGCTTTAGCGGCTTCTAAGGCAGATTGGCTGTTGAGCGCGGGTGAGACAGAGGTGATATCGTTCGCGACACCTTGCGCCATCGTGCCGTAGACGTCGCTACGCTGACCTTGTTTTTCTGTCGCAACGACAGCGGTATCAATAACGGGTACGCCTTGATAGGTTTGCTGATAACGCACTTTGACTTTGCCATTTGGCAAAGTGACGCGCTTCACTTCTTTAAACCCTAGTGGGTTGGCTTGTGAACCTGATGGCGCGTAAACGCCAGCGGGTTGATCTAATACCTGACTTAGCATGGCATCATCAGTGATATTAACCAGTTCGGCACTCATTGCCGGAGTACTAGCGACAACGCTAGAGGCTATAAGCCAAGTTAATCTAGAGAGTTTCATTTTATTGCCCTAATTGTTGTTGAAAGATTCCTTTCTTCCCAACTGCACAATAGGAAGGCGACCATGTCGGTTCGCATCTTTAACGTGGCCTATCAATAGAGTGCTTTACAAGCTCGTTACAATTTATCGTGTAAACAGGAGATTACGTCATAGGCGTGTTTCAAACATCAATCAGATAAAAATTAGGCTGATTCTGTTATTTTGTCGGGGTGTCTGGTTAGTTACTAATGAGTGACCATTATTCTTTACAGAATAAATGACTATTTATTTATGAGAGATTGACCGCATTATTAATGAATAAACCTGTCTGCAAAAATGTGAACCCTGCTCACATTGTGGCGGGTATTGTGCCAAGGTGAAGCGGGTTGGTGCGTTGAAACAGCGCCAGCCCAAGTGGGCCAAAAGAGACGCTTTAGTCATTAACGCTCACTGGCCATCCGTTGGCCAGCGACAAACGCGTTAGGTTTTATGGCGCACGGCGTTGACCTGCACCTTGCGGTTTGGCCATAGGCGCTGGGTCTTTAGGCCAAAATAGGCTAGAAGGATGTTGTTTTATTTGTGTCAGTACCGCGGTTCTTACCGACTTCATATCCAACTCACAGTTACGCGAGCGCAGCGCAACGAATAATGCGAGACCAAAGCTGACCCACAGATTAATAAAGCCAATCATCAACACAAAAAACAGGCTGGATAAGACAGACAACCACGACGAGTAATCGCTCATATGCGCATAGGCAGCGTGGGCAGAAGAAAAGGCCACGTGGCGAATATCAAGCGGAACATCAATAAGATAGCCGACGTAGCTTGTCATGCCTAAAAGCACACCAAAAATAAAGTTACCGCCTAATGCACCATAGTTTTGATGGATGTACAGTGCTATCCGCTCTCGTCGTTGAAGCGAGATTGCGCGGAATAATGGATGGCCGATTAAGCGATCTTTGAGCTCAATGTAGTCCGCCCGATTATCAAGAATGCCGGTAATAATACCCGACAAAAACAGCCAGACCCCGGCGATAGCAGCGTAAAGCCAGGCTAAACCATGGATCGGATGAATGGCTGAGGTTTGATAGGCCGCTTGCCCACTGCTGAGTAGCGGGCTGTGATAAAAGTGGCTAAACACCAGGCTCACCAGCACACTCACGGTAATTGCGGCGGTAATGTTTCCCCATACCGCAAACCATTGAGAGCGGTTTACATTAATCAGCAGGCGCGCGAGTTTTTTGCTGCGCGTACGCCCCATTTTGTTCTTTTCTACGTGCGCGGCAAAGTTTGCGGCTGTCATCGCCGGCTGTTTGGTAGCAATGGTAAAGTGTAAAATATGCACCAGCATAAAGCCGACACCGTAGTTTAAACTGACCAGCAATGCATTATTAAGTGGTGACAATTGCAAGGTCTCGATATACATTTTTACCCATGCTAACAGGGCAATAATCACTCCAGCCCCGCAAGCGCCGCGCAGGATCTTAAAGTAATCTTTTTTGGTTTTGGCGATATAGTGCTCGCCGTGATTGCTTTTGTTTTGTGTCACACTCTGAGCAAACGTGCGGGTACTTTTGCGATAAATCGCGCGCACACTGTTGCGTTCCGTCACCGAAATAAGCAATTGCCGCCAGAGGTTGAATACACAGCGCGCCTTCTGATGCGGGTGACGAAAATCAAGAATTTGGATCAACAGCACCATGCGGTTTAATGTTTGATCCAAGCGCTCAAGCATACGTGAAGCGTGCGCGGAGAAGCCCATTTGGTTGATACCACGGGCTCGAATCCGCTTGACCTGCTGCTGGCATTGCTCAATCATCACCCAAAAATGTGCCCTGTCTTTGGGGTCCAACGTATCGTATCTAATCGCATTAACGAGTTGATGGGTTTCACGCTGCAATGCAATGAACGGTGAATCGACCTCACTCAAACGGCGATCGATCCGAAGTAGCTCAGGATCAAGCTCCTCGGCGGCGATCCAGATAGACAGCATTTCTAGCGAATAACACAACTCGCTTTTTATATAAGCTCCGGTTGAGCGGATGGCTTCCGGGGCGGCGTTTTTGACTAGTAGACGGTATAGCTTAAACCAGCACTTATGAGAGATGGCCTTTACCCACGCTTTATCTTCTCCACCGACAAAGTAACTGAGCAGATCATTGATGTCGTTGCAGCGTTTAGGCGGCGGATTCACTTTATTATAAAGCCGACGAAAGATGTCAGTCACAAGGCCGTTTTTAGAGAAAATCCCCAGCTGAACAAACGCCGGCGATAGCTTTATTTTCTTGGCTTCATTGCACACGCTATTGGCAAAGAGCGCGGCTTGGGAGGGGGAGTTGGCTAACGCTAAGACAAGCTGCTCAAGACGCAACTCTGCTAACTCGGGCGCACCCTCACGCAGGTAGGTAAAGAATACATCAAGGCGCTCTGTGTCAGTGGCACAGAGAGAGAAACCGTCTATCACTTTAAAGGCCGGTGTAATCGCAGGCATAAATCAATTTTCTTATCAGTCGATAGTCAACGCGCGCGTAGTCTACAAGAGGGAATGTATAGGGGGAAGAAAAAGTGTGTTTAGATCACATCTGCAATGCGTTGACTTGGCGACGGCAAGCATGGATTTTATCTCTATACTTGTCCGTTTAATAAAAAAAAGCTTTTTTATTAATATCTTGGATAAGATGGTATAAATGCACCATCATGAGTCGATGCTATCGTCTGAGCCAACTGAAGAGGCCTCTAAGGGGGAGCCATGATCAGAGAAATTACCCGACCTGACTTTGCGTCATTCTGGCCGACGTTTTCGGCGATTATTCAAGCGCAAGAAACCTATGCCTTGGATCCTGATATGACGCAGCAAGACGCTTTTTCACTTTGGTGTGGCTCAACCTTAAATGCGTACGCGTACGTGGAAAATGACGCCGTTTTGGGGATTTACTACATCAAGCCGAATGGCATGGGGCCAAGCCAGCATATCTGTAATTGTGGATATATGGTGGCGAGTGAGGCAAGAGGGAAGGGAATAGCCCGTCTACTCTGCCAGCATTCGCAGGATATGGCGCTCGAACGAGGGTTTAAGGCGATGCAGTTTAATAGCGTAGTCTCGACCAACGAGGTGGCGGTAACGCTTTGGCAGAAACTCGGATTTTCGATTGTTGGTACCATCCCTAAGGCGTATAAACATGCACGGCTGGGACTTGTTGATAGTTACGTTATGTACAAATGGTTATAAAGTCTTGTCCCAGAATATGAAAGCATTGTCGATAACCCTGCTGACCGTACAACTGGTGTTGATTGGTTTTTCACACTATTACGGTGGTATCGCAAGCAGTGAAATACAAAACATACCAACCGCAGCTGACGCTCAGTTGCATACGGTACTCTATCGTGTTCAACACTACAGCGGCTTAGAGGAGGCCCTTGGTTATCTTGCCGCAGGGGCTTGGCTTTTTACAGTGATTGTTTTAACTCTCAGAAAAACGATTAACACTGTCTGGGCTCAGCTTTCTATGCTTCTACCGGTTCTCGCAAGCGTTATGCTCAGTTTTTTCTGACTTCTAAACTCAGAAAGATGCCGCTGGCGAACCGGCGATATCTTACTCCGTTATGTGAAAGACATTTATTGAGAATCACACACACCGGCAGGACGAGGTGGCCAGGCTTGCTTAGGCGGTACAAAGGAAGGCTTGCCTAACACCGGCGAAGAGAGCACGTAGATCCCATAATTAGTGAATAGCCAAAATAAGTTGCGGTCATATTCCACATAGACACTGTGTGATAAACCTCCCATCGCATAACTGGCTACCTTACCCTTCTAGAATGGGGGCACATAGTACGCGGCGATTACAGGTTGTTGTGGGTGACGGACTTGAATGCCTTCAGCGCTTTTTGCCGATCCAGCCATTGCCCCACAAAATCTGCCTTCGCTAACATTTTGGACAATTAAGCACGAAAAAATCAGTATGGCTTTGATAAGCTAGCCTGACAACGTTGACGAAAAGGTGTGTTAGGAACCGAGAACTGATCGTCGGTAGCGTGGAAAATACTAGCTGGATAACCAGCTTATCCGTGGAAGCACGCCATTTGAGTGCACGCTTTGTCGTCGTTCATTCACACTATCTCAGAACATCAAAGAAAAAAGTAATTCTAATCAATAGATTAGGCAAGTAGGCGTGGTGATAATGTGAACGTGCCACCAGAGATAGGCGGCATGCACACTTTCTCGGCAAAGAGATAGACCCTGAAAGCAATAAATGTTAGTTATAACAGTTAGTTAGGTAAGAAAAGCCGCGTATAACGATTTTGGAAAATCGAGTGTGCGTGCTAATACAATGTTAGCTTCATAAGGAGACAAAACCTCAGTGTGGAAATTCTCAGGAACCATTAGCTATACCTGCGATACCTGTGGAGATACTGGAGAATTTCCAATTGACGATTTTTCTATCGAATGTTTCGGTGGGTCAGAGCGTCAGATGGGGGCTGAAAATCTTTATGAAATCTTGTATGAATTTGATTGCCCTGAATGCAGTTCATCAATTTCATTGCATTTTGAAGCATCTGAATATCCGATAGAGTTCTTGAATTTTGTATTAAATAAAACAGCAGGCGCTCAAACCACTGGTGAACCGGAAATGGAACACCTCCGCGAAATATATAGTGCGGAAGATTTATTCCATTTGCATGAGTCAATTTCAGAACTTATTTCGGCGTTGAAGCAAAGCCAATACCTGCTAGATGAAGTAACTACGAGACAATTTGAAGAAATCGTAGCAGAGGTATTTAGGTCAAAAGGATTTGAAGTTGACCTCACCAAAAGAACACGTGATGGTGGGAAAGACATTATCGCTGTTCACACTGACGGAATTGGGATTAAGAACAAATATTTTGTTGAATGCAAGCGCTACGCCGAATCGAATAAGATCAGTGTAGATGTTGTTCGCACTCTGTATGGCGTTATGAATACAATGGACGGTCCAAACAAGGCAATCATTGTAACTACGTCTACTTTTACCGATGATGCGAGAAAATTTGTCAAACAAGAGGCAAGAAGTAGCTGGGATTTGGCGCTAGTCGATAGAATCCAGTTATTGGATTGGTTGGATGGCTATAAAGAAAGCTAACAATGCCGTTAACTCGGACGCATTTTCCGTTCGCTGCGCTAACTACAAATGCGCCGGTTACGGCTGGCGTTAGCTTCACAGAGCTCATACAAGGATAAGAACATTGAGTAAACTCTCAGAGACTTATATTCACTTAGATATAAATCTAGACGAAATTGGCAAGTCTAGATTAAAGGAGTACCTATCGAATAAAGCTCCGCTGTATGCAGAAGGAATCTACAGTCAAGACCTAGAGTTTGCCGTATTTGTTGAAGATGGCTCTCTAAAGGTTTGGCTGGCGACTGCAGGAATAATTTATGCGGGAGTGGCTGGATATGGCTCTTTCAGATCTGGCATTGACTATTTGGTTAAAGACGCCAGAGCAATTTCTGAGAAGGTTTTCGAAGATGTAAAGCAATCGGGTGTACCTCAAGACCGTGTTATTAATTTCCAGCGACGTTTGGGTGTCCCAGGACAAATTAAAAGGGTATTGGCTGAAACAAGAAAATTAGAGCGAGAAAGCTCGAATCTTACGGAAGAGGAAAGGAGTGTACGACTGGCATCGATTAGAAGAACAATGGAAAGGATTTCAAAAAATCTTGATCATCAAGAGGATGCAGATTTACTACGTAGTAATCTTCCGGATCTGCTAAGGGATTCGATACCTAAAAGACTTCCTCAGCGAGATATAGAAAGAGCTCGATTGATTGCCTTAAAGCCTGAGGAATATGAAAGCCTCGTAAATCTTCCGGTCAGCTACCCAGCACTATCTACTGATAGACAATATCTACAAAATCCTTTGGAGAGCACTACATTTGAAGTGAAGGAAACTCCGTATGGAATACGGTTCTTACCCAAATATTGATCAAGCTAACAAGCAGCGCAAGCGGGACAACTTTTCCGCTGCGCTACAAAGTTGCCCCTTCGCTGGGCGTTATGTTCACACGAGGAAACATGGAAGTATGTTGCAAAATATTGAGTTCTAAAGACAGTCATATGTATCGTGATTTGCGACTGGAAAGTCTGAAGTTGTACCCTGAGTCCTTTGGTTCATCCTACGAAGAACAGTCTCAGCTTCCTAAATTGTTCTTTGAAAAGCTTATGGAGGAACAGTGTGAGACTCACGTGATGATCGGTGCTTTCGAAAATGGTCAACTTGTTGGTTTATGTGGCTTAATTCCTACCGATAGTGGTGACTCTTTAGAAGTGGTTCAAATGTATGTGTCAGCGAGTGCTCGTGGAAAATCGGTAGGGCAACAGCTGTTGTCGAAAGCTTGCTCAATTTTAAGCTCGAGGCTAGAAGGCAAGCTAGAACTAACGGTTTACGTTAACAATGATGCTGCTATCGCCTCATACGAGAAGTTTGGCTTTAAACAGGTCTCTAAGACAGACCAAGAAATTGTCATGAATTTTGAGCCATGAACATAACAAAACGCTTTAAATCTGATTCGCAAACGCGCGCCACTTTCGCTTCGCTCCAATTTTGGTACACGTTCGCTCACAGTTTAAGCGTGCGTTATGTTCTTGGAGGACATGGTGGAATATCAAAGGGACAGGGTAACTTCTGGCGTTTTTCAGAAACTTGTTGTAAAGCTGTGTAAAGCCCTCGTATTCAAGCTTTCAAACAAAAAAGAGAAGCTAGAATGGCAGCTTCTCTTGATAGCCGATTGTTTACGAATCATTGGGCTTTGTAGGTTAGCTTATCGGATAGCTTTCAAAGTGCATACTTCAACGTCTAGCGTTAAGAACAAGTTCTGGTCAACCCATGTTTCAGGTATGGCTCTGCAATATTCAGGTGACATGATTGGCGCTGAAAAAGCATTCTTAAAAAGCCAGGACTTTGCTTGTGAGCTTTCTTTGAGTTTTAGCTTGCAGCATTTGGGTAAATTGAACGTTGAGGTTGGCAACTATAAACTGGCAGAGCAACAGTTCATAGAAGCATTAGCAATTCGAGAAAAATTGAAACGGGCTGACTTGGTAGAGTCGACTAACAGGGCGATTCGAGGACTACAAAAGCTACGAACATAACAATAAAATTTAAGGGTGATTCACAACGCGCGGCGCTCTCACTTCAAGCAAGTTTAGTGTTTATAGCACAATGCTTTAGGTAGGTGGTTAGCGTTGTTCACACCTTAATTTGGCGTTATATGCCTAAAGGAGGATAAGTGTTACCGGAAGATAAAATGCCAGAAGCTGAAGTCACGTTGAGGCTTGCAATCGCGCTAATTGAAAATGGCCACGTTGTTGGTGATATAAAAACAGCTATCGATGGTGCCCAAGTAAAAACTGGTAACACAGTGCATTTCCCAATAGTAAAATTCCTGAATGAAAACGGCTGGTGGAGTCCAAGTCAAAATGATCGCTGGCAGGCAAAATACTCTAACATCAAATACCAGGCTTCAATAATTGTGCACTCAAGCGCTGGTGAAGGTGATTTAGCTGCTGATCTCAAAATTGGCAAAAAATTGCGTGTTGAGTCAAAAAAGGGGCCTTTAAAGCGAAGTAAATCGTCACAAGAGTACCCGCTAATTAGAGAAGCAATAGGCCAGTTAGTAACTGTTGAGCATGCCTCTCCTTCTGACTTACTTGCTGTTGCAGTGCCAAAATCAGAAAAATTCGATTCACTGGCTGAACAGTGGCGTGAACGTCCAATAATGAAAAGCACAGGACTACATATCATTACAATAGGGCGTGACAATACAATTCATGGACTAAGTGATGTCGGCATATAACAATCAGCTTCACACGGATATTTTGCTCTGCTTCGCGCCGCAAAATTCCGGTGAGCTGGGGCGTTATATTTTAGGGGTAAATAATGAGTGTGCGTAAGATTGAGTTTCTATACCAATCTCTGTCTGATACCCAAGCGATCATACGAGCTACGGACGTAAAGCTCGGCTTTTTGTTTGCTATCGTCCTACTTCCAATCACTGTATTCAGCGACGTTTATGAAATTGCTATGAATTTAGCCAGTGAGTCAAAATTTATGACGGTTGGTTTGGGGCTTATTTTGACACTCTGGTTCATGTCATTTTATACGTTGTTTTTAGGGGTGGTCGCAATATCCAATCCATATATGTCTGTATCTGGCGAAAAGGCTAAGGGGGCCTTCCATGGAGGAGACCTTTTTAATTTCAGGTTCACCGATAGGTTCATAAATAGACCAGTTCTTTCTAATTATACGGTAGATGATTTTGTTAAGATATTACCGGATGACGATACAGAAATAATCAAAGAGCTTGTTTTCGAAAAGATAAAAACAACCTACATTAGGGACATAAAAACTAAGAGGGCGTCGCAGTGTGTGATTTTAGCTTTTCTATGGATAACATTAGGAGCTGCGATCTGGGGATATCATCTATTTAAGGTGAGTCTGTAATGCTGACACCTACACAAGAAGTCCTGGTAAGAAGCACGGTTAACGACGCTCTAAATAGGGCTGAGTATCATTGGAAAAATGGCGGCCATAAATTGGCTGCAAACCGAGCTATTGTAGAAGACGCACTTTCTAAGAGTTTTGAAGATCATGAGCCGTCAAAAATCCCGGGCCACGAACTGGTTCAAGATAGTGAAACCGTAATTGATGAGTTTATAGCTTTTGTGGCAGATATGCGTCAGTCCAGCAATCACCTGATGTGTGCTTTAAGCGAGAAGAAGGCAGACGTTTCAGGTTTGCAACGAGTTTACTATGAAACATCTGCATTGTTGCCAGCTTTAGGCCTAGCGGTGAAATTTGAAGAAGGGTGCGTGACAGAGTATTTGGGTGATGGTCTTTTGGCATTATTTAAGGTGGATTCTAGCGACAAAAGCGAAGCTATTTATGCAGCTCATCGTGCGGCCAAAAATTCGATAAATGATATAAGAAGTATCGTTAATGAAACTCTTCATGAGCGTTATCGTTTGCCAGGCGTTGATCTCGGAGTAGGTCTGTCACTGAGTCAAACCCTTGTAACTCTGGTTGGTTTGCCCGGAGAAAAGCACCCAAAAGCATTTGGGGAGTGCGTTTTTCGGGCCACAAAGCTATCAGGTGGAATAAATGAGATCATTTCCGATGAAAATCTCAAGGCTGCTTGGCCGTCAAAGAAGGGCGGTACACTCGCCTTTAAAGCGAAGAAGGTAAAGGGAGAAAATGGTTACGTCTTAGCTAGGTCTGAATAAAATATAACCAGGCCAGTCACGGCGACGTCTACTACATTGCGGCTTCGCCTCCATTTCGTAGCCGCGCGTGCTGAGCGGCGTTATCGAAATAGTTCGGAATGGGTGCCAATTCGAGCCAGTTTGAGAGAAGTGTCATCGACTTTTTAAATCAAAACTAAATCCGGTTTTACGTGGCAATCTCGATAATTCTGCCAGTTTCCAGACAAAGAATGATCAACGTATTTTTCCGGTAGTGTTTCCCCGAGCTGTAATTGTTTAATGACATGACCGACTTCAACTACATCGGGAATCGAAAGTTTTGCTATTTTCTTGAAGTCCTTTTTAAATTGGCTTGAGTACTCGAGTTTAAGCATTGTCGGTCTTACCGATATTGAATTCTTCGAATAGCTCTTCAATATTGCTGGCGGTATTTGCCTTGCCGGACTCGAGCTCGGAGATGGCTGAGGCTGTTGCTGCATTGGGTTGCTTGACTTTAAGCTCAAAGGGTATGCCGCCGTAATTAACGACCGCTTTGGCAAAAAGCTTTATTGCTTGAGAGGGGCTAAGTCCCATGTTCTCGCAAACGTGAGTAAACGCTAACTTGGTGTCGTGGTCAATTCGGGTGCTCAGCATTTCGTTTTTCATAACATCACCAAATGTGTGAATCTGTAATACAATGTGAATGTATAGCAAAAGCCTGTAACAATGCCAAGTAGGGCGACCCATTTTTCGTTGTGCTGCGGCCTCACTACAAATGGGCACCTGTTGGCGGCGTTAGTTTTAAGGAGAAATAAATGAACATTGAGGCGTGGATGTCCTTTGTGTTGGCTTCAATGGTACTTGTGTTGTCGCCAGGCCCGGCGGTTCTTTTAGTTATCGGTCTTAGTCTTGCTCATGGACGTAAGTCTGTAGTTCCTATGATGTTGGGCATTTTGTCTGGTGATGTGGTGGCTTTGGCTTGCTCACTATTGGGCGTTAGTGTAGTTCTGTCTACATCATATCTTGCTTTTAGCATTCTTAAATGGCTTGGCGTTGTCTATTTTATTTACCTTGGTATTAAGGCATGGTGCAGCCCGATTTCTGAGGCTAAAACAGATATCAAGCCAATGAGAAAGGCTTGGAAAGTGTATCTAGATGCATTTTTGGTGACCGCGTTAAACCCTAAAGGTTTAGTATTCTTTCTGGCATTTCTACCATTATTTATCTCTCCTGAAGCTCCCAATGTAGGTATGCAAATGCTAATTCTTGCTGTGACTTTCATTTTCATATCATTTTGTAGCGTAAGTTTTTATGCCTATTTTGGTGGACGCGTTCGAGGGTATGTATCTTCTGAAAAGGGGCAGAGGTTCTTCAACAGATTTAGTGGTGGTATGTTAGTTAGCGCAGGTCTAGTGACATCAACTCTGAAACAATAAAAATTTAAGGGTGATTCACAACGCGCGGCGCTCTCACTTCAAGCAAGTTTAGTGTTTATGGCACAGTGCTTTAGGTAGGTGTTTAGCGTTGTTCACACCTTAATTTGGTGTTATAAAGCATTATTGATTCACGTATAAAAGTATAAGGATGTACTTTGTATCTAAGACAATTTTCAGTTCATGATGCACCAGAAATTTCCAGTTGGTTTTCCAGTCGAGAGGAGTCTCTTTTGTGGGGTGGTCGTGTATTCAGTTGGCCAATCGAGACTTCTGAAATTATCAAGCGAAGCCATCAAAAGGACATTGAGTTCTTAACGTTATCTAGCGGCAGTGACGTGCTTGGTTTCATTGAACTACAACACGTTAGCCTTAATGAAATGCGTTTATGCCGAGTTACTGTATCTCCTAAGTTTCGAGGTCAAGGTGTGGGTAAAGCCTTGGTAACCTTATCACTTGAAGAAATCAAAAAGCGAAAACAGTATCAAATCGTGACATTAGCGGTTTTCGCCAAAAATAAAACAGCCTATAATTGCTATAAATCTTTGGGATTTATAGCTGTAGACAAAGCTCCAAAGTTTAAAGATTTTTTTGGAGAAAGGTGGCCGTTAGTCCAGATGGAAATTTCTTTATAACAAATAAAAATAAGTGTCGCGCAGCCGACACTTATTTGGGTGTTGAACAAGCCCGTTGATTTATAAGTAAATAGCTCGAATGCAGATAGGTAGGCGCTGCGTCTGGCACTTTTTCAGCGCGAGCGCAGCCAAGAAGTGAGCAAATAAGAGCTCACTTCAATATGTTACGTTAACTTTGAAATCGGTCAACCTTTTCTATGCCGTTATATGGTAATTTAAACCAAATCTATCAGTTGGTCAGAGGTATAAAGTGAGCACTCGGTTTTGTGATAAATGCGGGAAAGAAACTGAACATGAAGAAATCATAAAGAAAAAGCCTTCGAAATATGGGAAGAGTAAAAAAGAACAATTTAAGGCCTTTCTCGACGGTTTCTTTGGTGGTGCTGCCAGTCCTGTTGGTGCATCGTTGGACTTAATCGATCGATACGAAGTTTGTACAAGATTTGGGCATAAAACCTTAAAAAATCAGGGTGACGAATTTCAATAGTAATATTTAGGTTACATCTATTCGAACAATTCGACTTCATTAAGAAATCATGCGTCTTTGACCTTTTATGGCTTTCCGTCTCATTTTTAAGGGTGTATAGTGCAAAAAACGTTTGAAAGTGACAGGTTAATATTGAGGCCGTTTTCTCTCAATGATGCGGAACGTGTCGCCGAACTGGTTGGGGAAAAGAAAATATCGGAAATGACCGCAAATATCCCCCATCCATATAGTATTTCTGATGCTGAAAATTGGGTATCACATACATAGGTAGGGAATCGAATCGTATACAAGGGCAGGAAAGGGAAGTTTGTGTATATGCTTCTGAAGTGTGATTAATAACTATGGAGTGTATATTGTTACCACCTATTTCTAAACACTGGGTGGATTATAATTATATCATTTATATGAATAAGGATGTTTATGGCAAAGCCAAATAGTGAAGAAATCTCTCGATTTAACCGATACTTCGCAATTGAAAGCAACAATGAATTTTGGTCGTTATCGGAGTCAGACCTGAGCCAAGAAGAGAAGAAAAGGCTTTTAACTGTTGCGTTTTCCTCTCTGTATCATTGATCAGAAGTAGGAACACAAGAGAATATTGAACTTGCCCATTTAGCGATAGCAAGAGCACTTTGTATCAATGATTCTCCTCTGTGTATTCAATTTGCGAAAACGGCATTTTCCTACTTTGACGGACAAGGCGCGAATTGGATTCAAGCATTCACGAATGCGGTCTTAAGTCATTCACTATTGATCACAGGAGAACGGGCCCAAGCTATAGAGTTTTATGAAAAATCACTTAGTTATCAGTTAAAGCTCTCTGAGGGTGACAACAAGGTTTTCGACGCTACCTTTAAAACCATCCCGGACCCAAGGGCGTAATCGATCTGGTTATCATCGAGCGCTAATGAAGGTTGTTAAGAAATGGCGGCTTTTACTTTACATAGAAGCCGCCATTTTTATTGTGTGAACTAAAGCACATTTGCCCATCACCGATAAGACAAGATGATTGGAACCCTATTAGTATGGCGAACTGGTTAACAATTGAATAAATGGATTTATTATCAATAGCTTAAACATGGAAATTCTCCCAGAAATCGAAGTGTCGAACGCGCAGCATGAGGCTATTCAAGCGCTTAGAAACAAGGCATTTCCTGACCATCAAGTTGCCCGTTCTTACTATAAGCAGCTTCTCCACATGCGGGCATTGGAGTACCAAGATAATCAACTGATTGGTTATATGGGGTTGGATTATAGGGCAGTGAATGTCGGTGGCGACGTATACAAAGTATTAGGGGTGAGTGATTTTTGCATCGATAGCGCTTGGCAAAGAAAAGGGATAGGCTCGAGTATGCTGGCGCAACTGACTGACTATGCCAGCGATAAAGACGTTGATTTCATTGTTCTCATCTCTGAGCTGCACGATTTTTATGTGGCTAATGGCTTTCAGCTTGTCGAGTCATATGCCTCTTGGCTACGCATCCATGAACATACCAACTATGGCGTTGCGGTCGAGTATGTCGATGAATTGTATGTAAAACCGATGAAAGACAAATCATGGCCAGCAGGCCATATGGATTGGCTTGGGTATATGTATTAATACCCTCGGTAGACGTGGTTTATGGCGTGTAAGAGAGGTGAGTCGCCTGTGGCTGGGCGCCTGCAGCTGTCTGCAGGCGCGATCCTATTATATTGATGATATCGGCGACTAAACGTCCTTGCTACAGCATCACCGCAAACGACTCGTAAGGGGCTAGTTTGTAGGTGGTGCTTAACTGTTTGACCGGATCCATGTTGTAACTAAGGCAGGTTAAGGCCTTATCGTGCCAGTGTGCGGGGAGGGTGATGGTTTGTTTTTGCTCGCTAAAGTTGCTGACCACCAAAATACGGTGGGTATCGTCGAAGCGTTCGTAAGCCATCACGTTAGGGTGTGATTCTTCCACAGGCGCAAACTGGCCATGTACGATCACTGGGTATTGCTTGCGCAGCTTGATCAATTGACGATAGTGATAAAGTACCGAGCCACTGTTTTCAGTTGCCCGTGCCACATTGATGGTGGTGTAGTTAGGATTAACCGGTAACCACGGTGTTCCTTGGGTAAAGCCTGCCTGCGGTGCGTTCTCCCATTGCATCGGGGTGCGAGCGTTATCGCGACTGTTTTGGTAGACCGCCTCCATCATGGTGTCTGGATCAACGCCTTCTGCAACACGCAAGTCGTAGAAATTGCGGGTTTCGATGTCTTGATAATCGTCGATAGACGGGAAGGTGACATTGGTCATCGCAATCTCTTCCCCTTGGTAGATATAGGGCGTGCCTCTCATTAAGTGCAAGGTTGTGGCGAGCATTTTTGCCGAGCGGGTTCGGTATTGGCCGTCGTGACCAAACTTGGATACGGCACGCGGCAAATCGTGGTTGTTCCAAAATAGTGAGTTCCAACCGCTATCGGCCAGCTCTTGTTGCCATTTGAACAGTACCTGTTTGAGGGCGGCGACATCCAGCGGTACGGGCTGCCATTTATCGCCGTCTTTCCAGGTGACGGTAATGTGTTCAAATTGGAACACCATGGAGAGTTCATTGCGTTCCGGTGCGCTATAAAGTTTGGCAATCTCCGGCGTTGCGCCCCATGTTTCGCCGACGGTGAGCAAGTCTTTGTCGCCAAATGTGGCTCGATTCATTGCCTGTAGCAGAGGGTGAAGGCGCGGCCCGTTGCCAGTAATGCCTTTATCGATCTCTTTACCAATAAAATCAATCACATCAAGGCGGAACCCGCCAATACCTTTATCAATCCACCAGTTCATCATTGTATACACGGCGTCATGGACGGCAGGGTTTTCCCAGTTCAGATCGGGCTGACGTTTGGAGAATAAGTGAAAGTAATATTGCTCGGTGTTTGGCTCCCATTGCCATGCACTGCCACCAAAAATTGAGCCTTGATCATCGGGTGCACTGCCATCGGGTTTGGCATCGCGCCAAATGTAAAAGTCGCGATAGGGACTGTTTTTGTCTTGAAGCGCAGCTTGGAACCAAGGGTGTTCGTCGGAGGTGTGGTTGACGACCAAATCCATCACGATTTTGATGCCAAGCGCGCCAGCTTTATCAATCAAGCGCGTCATGTCTTCCATGGTGCCAAATTCAGGCGCGATCGCGCAGTAATCGGAAATGTCGTAGCCATTGTCATCCATCGGCGATTGGTACACCGGTGATAGCCATAACACATTGACGCCGAGCCAATGTAAGTAATCGAGTTTCTCGATAATCCCATTAAGATCGCCAATGCCATCACCATTGGTGTCGTAAAAACTGCGTGGGTAGATTTGATAAACAACGGCATCATGCCACCAAGCGTTCTGCATACCGATTACCTCTTATCGACAATAAAAATCCTCAAAGCCTTAGCTTGAGATGTGGCCAACAGCTTAGCGCGCGAGCGGTGCCAAGAAAAATAGCCGTGGCGCTTATTGATATAACCGATTGACTATAGGTAAGGTGCTAATGGACTAAAAATAGGCGTTATCATTGAATTGTGTATCTCTAATAGACTATAAAGTAAGCCATTAAATTGTGAGTGAGGGCGGTATGGATGTAGAAAAAGTCGCCAGCTACTTTATTGCGGTGGTTGAGGCGGGTGGCATTAAAGCGGCCGCGTTGCAGTTAGGGATCAGCCAACCCTCATTGACGGCACAGATCCAAAAGCTGGAGCAACGTTTCGCGTGTCCGCTGTTGGTTCGCCACCCTCGTGGCGTCAGTATGACTGCAGCAGGAGAGCTTTATTATCAGCATGCCACGGCACTGCACGCCGAGCGGCAACGGCTTTATGCCCAGATTCATGCTTTGCAAGCGCGTGAAGCGGGGCAAATAAAGCTTGGCACCGGTGAGGCGTGGTGGCCCTTGTTTGTTAAACCGGCAGTGCTTGAGTATCAGGCGGATCGCCAGTGTGCCGTCCATATTGAATTTGGTAACCGTTTGGCATTAATGGCGTCGCTGCTCAGTGGTGATGTGGATGTGTTTATCGGTCATGAAATTGACGATCTGGTCGCCAGCCAGCAAGTGCGCTTTATGCCCTTGTTTCAGGACGCAGAAAGTTATTATGTGGCTGACAACCATCCGCTACTCACAGACACATCCGCCAGCATCGACCCTCAGCGCCTAAGTGATTGGCCTTTGATGCGTGTCACGCCTGATCATGCCCGGCATGCGCATTTGCTAGCGAACCCCATCAGCCCAACGACGCACGTCAACCAAGTGGTGTTTGATGTTGATGCTCTCAGTCCCGGTATCGACTTATTACACGACACTCAGGCGGTGATGCCCTATACCAGCCGAGCCCAGATGTATCTGGCCAGTCAGGGGGTAAAAGTGTTGGGTGCTCATCCGAGTAAGAGAGGTAACGTCGGCTTATATACCTTGCGCAATGAGCGGAATGAAAAAGTCGACGCGCTGATCCAACAGCTGTGTGAGGCTGCCCAGCAGGTGGGCATCTCGCCACGTCATACCAGTTAGGGTAAAGCTTATTGAGTAAGAAAGTGCTAGACTGTATCGCCTTTGTCTCACTCTGTCTGTGTCGTGCTGGCTGCGAATGTAGGGATTAGCTAGCCGATCAGCGTGTTCCAGTGGTGACATCGATGAAATCAATAGGTAGCGCCAATTACCAATTTGGCCATTGCGCTGCTAATTTGTGGCGCAAATCACATGCAGTACCTTTATTATCAAAGGAAAGATGATGGTAATTCCAGAAAACAGCAGTATTGTTATTTTTGGTGCATCTGGCGATCTGACCTTCCGTAAGCTGATCCCAGCCCTGTATCATTTGTATGCGAACAAACAGCTGCCTGCGTCTTTCGCGATTTTAGGCGCAAGCCGCACCTTCTACAGTGACGAGTCATTTCGCGATAAACTACGTCACTCAATGCAAGAGCTTGAAGAAACTGATCCTGCCACGCTCGACGCGTTTATGGCGCACGTGCACTATCAATCATTTAATATCTCTGATACCCACGAGTATGGCGCGCTAACAGGCCGTTTAGACGAATTGTCCGAACAATATGGCTTCACCCAGCGTAATACCTTGTTTTATCTAGCTACGCCGCCGAAGCTGTACAACTTTATCCCTGCCTGCCTCGCCGCACATGGTTTGAATGATGAAAGTCACGGTTGGAAACGCTTGGTGGTCGAAAAACCGTTTGGTTACGATCTTGCCTCTGCGCGCCAGCTCGACAAAGACATTCACGCCCACTTTGCCGAACATCAGATTTACCGCATTGATCATTACCTAGGCAAGGAAACGGTACAAAACCTACTGGTTTTCCGTTTTTCTAATGCGATGTTTGAGCCGCTCTGGAACCGTAACTTCATCGATTATGTTGAGATCACCGGTGCTGAAAACCTTGGGGTGGAAGGCCGCGGTGGTTACTACGATCAATCAGGTGCGGTGCGCGATATGTTCCAAAACCACTTGTTGCAAGTGTTATCGCTCGTGGCAATGGAGCCGCCTGCTCAAATCAATGCTGATGCGATGCGTGATGAGGTGTTTAAAGCACTACAATCGCTCGAGCCGCTCTCTGAAGACGACCTGCACAATAACTTGGTGCTGGGTCAGTACACTGAATCACAAGTTGGGGGCAAACCACTACCCAGTTACCGTGATGAGCCAGGTGTCGCCGAAGACTCGCGTACCGAGACTTATGTTGGCCTGAAGATGTTTATCAACAACTGGCGTTGGAATGGGGTGCCCTTTTATGTGCGCACCGGTAAACGCTTGCCAACACGCGTGACCGAAGTGGTGATCCACTTTAAACAGACTCCGCACCCTGTGTTCGGTAAAAACGCGCCCGAGAACCGCTTGGTGATCCGCATTCAGCCCGACGAAGGCATTCAAATGAGCTTTGGTCTTAAAGAGCCGGGTGCTGGCTTTAACGCCAAAGCGGTAAACATGGATTTTCATTATACGTCGCTGGAAGAAACCCAGATGCTGACGGCTTATGAACGTTTGTTGCTGGATGCGCTTAAAGGCGATGCCACCTTGTTTGCTCGCAGTGACGCGGTGGAAGCTTGCTGGCAGTTTGTTGAGCCGATTCTTCAATATAAGGATAATGGCAAAGCGCTATATGGTTATGCCTGTGGCACTTGGGGGCCGAAAGAAGCTGATCAATTGCTTGAGCGTGATGGCCATGCGTGGCGCTTTCCCTGCAAAAACCTGACTGACACGGAATACTGCGAATTATGATAAATGCCCGAATTTTTGATGATGCCGACGCGGTGGTCAATCACTTAGCCGACGCGATGCAAACGCTCAGCGAGCAAGATCGTGCCGTACACATTTCGCTTTCTGGCGGCAGCACGCCCAAAATGCTGTTTAAGCGTTTAGCCAGTGATGACTACGCCACGGCGATTCAGTGGCAAAACTTGCATTTTTGGTGGGGCGATGAGCGCTGTGTGGCACCGGATGATGCCGAGAGCAACTTTGGCGAAGCCCACAAACTGCTGTTTAGCCAGATTCGCATTCCAGAAGAGAACATTCATCGTATTCGTGGTGAAGACGATCCGGATGTGGAAGCCGCGCGCTTTAGTGCGGAAATGCAAGCGCTGATCCCAAGCGAAAACGGCACGCCTGTGTTTGATTGGATTTTGCTGGGCGTCGGTGGCGATGGCCATACCGCCTCGCTGTTCCCGCACGATCCTCAGTATGACAATACCGCGCTCGCGATGGTGGCTTCACACCCAGAATCGGGCCAAAAGCGGGTATCAAAAACCGCCCGTGTGCTGCGCGCGGCGAAGAAAATCAGTTATCTGGTGTTGGGTGAAGGCAAGCAAGCGATTGTGCATGAGATCGCCTCACACGAGCCCACTCAACTGCCATATCCTGCCGCCAATATCCGCAGTGCCAAAGGCACCACGGAATGGGTACTCGATACCGCGGCAGCAAAAAAATTACCAGAACAGAATTAATGGAGAGCACGATGAAAGGTGATATCGGCGTAATTGGTTTGGCGGTCATGGGCCAAAACCTGATCCTCAACATGAACGACAACGGCTTTAAAGTGGTGGCGCATAACCGCACCGCGGCCAAAGTGGATGAGTTTCTTGAAGGCCCAGCCAAGGGCACTAACATCGTTGGCGCTTATTCACTGGAAGAGTTGGTTGAGAAGCTAGAAACGCCACGTAAAGTGATGCTGATGGTTCGTGCCGGTGATGTGGTCGATACCTTTATCGACAAACTCACCCCATTGCTTGAGAAAGGCGACATCATTATCGATGGCGGTAACACTAACTACCCAGATACCAACCGTCGTGTGGCAGCACTGCGTGAAAAAGGCATTCACTTTATCGGTGCCGGTGTGTCTGGCGGTGAAGAAGGCGCACGTTTTGGGCCGTCAATTATGCCAGGCGGCTCAGAAGAAGCGTGGCCAGCGGTGAAGCCTATCTTCCAAGGTATCGCAGCAAAAACCGATAGCGGCGAGCCATGCTGTGATTGGGTTGGACGCGATGGTGCCGGCCACTTTGTGAAAATGGTGCACAACGGTATCGAGTATGGCGACATGCAGCTGATCACCGAAGCGTATCAGTTCATGAAAGACGGCCTTGGCATGAGCCATGACGAGATGCAGCAAGTCTTTACCGACTGGAACAAAACCGAGTTGGATAGCTATCTGGTCGAGATCACTTCAGACATCTTGGGGTATAAAGACCAAGACGGTGAGCCACTGGTTGAGAAAATTCTCGACACCGCGGGCCAAAAAGGCACCGGTAAGTGGACTGGGATTAACGCGCTGGATCTTGGCATTCCGCTGACCCTGATCTCTGAATCGGTATTTTCGCGTTGCTTGTCAGCATTGAAAGATCAGCGTGTTGCGGCAGAGAAGCTATTTGAAAAACACATCCAACCGGTTGATGGGGACAAAGCCGAATGGGTTGATGCGCTGCGTCAAGCGCTGCTGGCGTCAAAAATCATCTCTTACGCGCAAGGCTTTATGCTGATGCGTGAAGCGTCTGATGAGAACGGCTGGGATCTCAACTACGGTAACGTCGCGCTGATGTGGCGCGGTGGCTGTATTATCCGCTCAGCCTTCTTGGGCAACATCCGTGATGCGTTTGATAAAGATCCTAACTTGGCCTTCTTGGGCTCAGATGCGTACTTTAAAGGGATCTTGGATAACTGCTTGGCGGCATGGCGGAAAGTGGCGGCGAAATCGATGGAAACCGGTATCCCCATGCCATGTACCACATCGGCGCTGACCTTCTTGGATGGTTACACCACAGCACGTTTGCCCGCGAACCTGCTGCAAGCGCAGCGTGACTACTTCGGCGCGCACACCTATGAGCGTCTTGATCAGCCACGTGGTGAGTTCTTCCACACCAATTGGACGGGTACCGGCGGTAACACGGCTTCGACGACGTACGACGTGTAACGTACGGCGTGTAACGTGACAGACTAAGTCACTGTCCATAGCTATAAATAGAAAAGGGATGCGCTGGCATCCCTTTTTGTTGGCATAAGCAAAAAAACTCACTTAGCATAGGCAAAAAAGGAGACCCTATGCCGCGTCCAAAAATGCCCCGCCGTATCTGCGGGAAACCGCATACCAACTGTTTTAAACCCAACGCCATTCCACTCAGTGAGCTAGAGACGGTGACCATTGGTCTGGATGAGTTCGAAGCCATGCGCCTTGTTGATCATCAGGGTATGCAGCAACTGCAAGCGGCGGAAGTCATGGGCGTATCTCGTCAAACGTTAGCCAACCTGGTTAAACGCGCCCGCGCCAAAACCACCGCCTGCCTCGTAGAAGGTAAAGCACTGGTGTTTGAGTCAGAAGAGTAATTCGACATGAGCCGTCGTTACGTCAGTACTATTAAGCCCAATCTTCAAGTTTCAGTCCTTCAACACGCTGAAACTCCCTCGTATTGTTTGTGACTAGCACACAACCAGTCGCAATGGCGTGACCGGCAATCGCGGTGTCGTTTCCGCCAATAGGGGTGCCTTTATTCATTAGGTTGCGCTTAACTGCAGTTGTCGCGTCAACGGCGGCTTTATCCCAAGGTAAAATCTCATCGATTCGCTGAAGAAAAGCATCAACAAGCACGGCATGTTTTGGTGATGCTTTTTTTCCTAACAACCCGTATTGCATTTCTTGATAGGTAATGGCTGAGATAACAATGCGATGTTGATTGCCGACAACAGTGTGAAGCTTTTTCAACACCGCTTTGGGTTGCTCTCTCATAATGAATGAACAAATACATGTATCAAGCATGTAGTTGATTTTATTAGTCAAAGTTGAACCGCCCCTCATCTTTGATCAGTTCCTCGCGATGGGTTATGAAATCACTATCAGCCTTTTCGAGCTCGCCAAATGAGAGCCAACTTGGTCGAGCTGGGCGTAAGGTGATGACATCCCCCTCTTTATGAATTTCAAGCTCATTAACACCGTCAAACTCAAAATCCTTTGGCAAGCGTACCGCTTGGTTCTTGCCATTTTTGAAAATGGATATTGTTCTCATAAGGTCCTCGCTATGTATCTGTTCAATCTTTATTCAGTATAATTTCAGTGTGGCATATGTCAAACATATGCGTGACTGTAATGAAAATCGAACTGAAAGGGCCAGACCTTACACCTCTCACAAGTCGTGCATTTGGAATGGCAAACTTGATGCTTCAACACATTATTTTTGACCTCTTCTAACTTTGTTTATTGCATATGCCATAAATCAAGCGTATTTTTGGCATATGCCATTTATATAAAGAGAGAACGGAAGATGACAATTGCCATTGCGATGAATCAAGACCGCCCTGCGGGGCATTTTATGAAAGCAGAACATTTCGCGCTGTTTGACGACGATGGCCAAGCACTTGCTCAATTCGCCAACCCACGTGTAACGGAAGGTTGTGGTGCCAAAAACGCCTTGATTGCGATGCTAAAAGCCAACCAAGTGACACGTGTGGTGACCCGTCATATTGGTGAGCATGCGTTAGCGGGGTTACTTGATGCTGGCTTACATGTGTATCAGTTAACCAATGGTCGCTTAAATCCCACCCAGTGGTTGTCGCCTGCGTACTGGCAACCGCTTACGGATGCCAGTCAAGGACGACCGGCGTTGCAGCGAATGAAGCAGCAAAAACCACAACAACAGAACGCCGCTTGTTACTCAGAGCGTGGGAAAGGCTGTGGCGCACAAGGCCACCGTTTAGGTCATCAACATCGAGGATGTGGTAAGCGGCAAGGCCAACGAGGTCGTAATGATGGACAGGGTTGCGGTTGCCATGACTGAATTACGTGTGATGCCGCCACGCTCGCATCATCAGTGTGTGGCTTGCAGTGACAATGGGCTATTTAAATTGCAGTTTTATCAAAACGATGAAACTGCAGTGAGCGCAAAAGTCTGGTTAGAAAGCACTTGGCAGGGGTATCAAGATCAGCTGCACGGTGGAGTGATTGCCACGCTTTTAGATGCGGCGTTGACCCATTGTACCTTCTTGTTTGCCCCGCAAAGTGTGACAGCGTCACTTAATATTCGCTACCACCATCCGGTGCCTGTTGCGGTTGAGGCTGAGACACGTGCTTGGTGTGTAAAAGCGAAACACGGCATGAGTCGGTTGGAGGCAACGCTGACCGTTGCTGGCACTGTGTGTGCCAGTGCAACGGCAAGCTTTATGCAAACACGCGTGTCGTGAGCGTCAAAAACTAGCTGACGGCGCGGCGCAGGCGATCATGCACCGCAAGCCACGCCTCGCCATGAGGGGGCTGGGCGAGCCAGATTTCATCGACGCCGAGTTGGTCGGCTTGCGCTAATTGGTGATATAACGCTTGCCCGTAGCGTGCGGCGTCATCCGGCATGGCAATACAGACCAGATCATCCCGTGTTGGGGCATCGCCAAAGTGAAGCAAGGCCGCGCGTTTTTCCGGATGGGGCGCAGGGAGATCAGACAAGTCCGCAGCCACCATCTGCAACCGGGTGTTGGGTTGGTAATGGCTTCCCACATTGCCGGGCACCACGGTGTCGTGCTGCTCGGGGGCTTCGACTGTTTCACCCAGCACGGCGCTCAACTCGCTGGCGGTGATGGGACCGGCGCGAAGTACACTGAAAGGACGCTTGGTAAGATCGACAATGGTCGACTCCAGCCCATGTTGGCAAGGGCCGCCATCAATGACTGCCGCAATTTTTCCGCCTAAACCATGCACCACTTGCTCTGCCGTGGTGGGGCTGAGCTTTTTATACGGGTTCGCTGACGGGGCGGCAACGGCAAGTTGATGGGTGGCGAGCAGGTCCAACAACACAGGTTGCGCAGGCACGCGAAGCCCAATGGTATCTAATCCACCCGTAACCACCGGTGAAACATGCTCGGCTCGTGGCAGCAGCAGCGTCATCGGCCCTGGCCAGAAGGCATTCGCCAGCTTATACGCTTCATCCGGGATCTGCGTTGCCCACTCGGTGATCGACGCGACGTCACCGAGATGAACAATCAAAGGATGATTGGCGGGACGTCCTTTGGCGGTAAAAATGCCCGCGACGGCGTCTGGATTGCTGGCATCCGCTGCCAAACCGTACACGGTTTCTGTGGGCACCGCGACTTGTTCGCCGGCTTTCAGCAGCTCGGCGGCTTGTGTTAGATCCGTTGAACACTGCGCTGAGAGAAGTTGCGTTTTCAACGACATGCTCCGTTTTATGTTGCTACGTTCAGGTGATACCACTGACCCGAGCGATCGCGTTGCCAAACTGCACCTTGTGCATCAATTTGCATCAAGTACAGCCAGCCGTGATTCGCCAGCGCGGCTATATCGTCATGGCGTGCAAGTATACTATCAATTGCCTCCCGAGGGGCAGCGATAAATACGCTTAATCGCACTGGCTGGTGGCGATATCGACGACCATCGTGCACGGATTGATGTGATAAGCCGATTCGTAAGTCGCCACCATTCCCTTCAAACACCCCAATGTGGCCACCCACGATATTGTGTAGCAGTTTGTTTCCGCTGCCGAATTTTTCCGGTGCGGTGACAGAAGCAAAATACTGCAGATTGATCCAATTGGTCACCACCATGGGCGCGGTGAGGATGGCTTCAAGCTGGCTAAAGTCACGGTCTTTGTGCATGTCGTAGTCGTGTAAAAAGCTGCGACCTTGCAAATTAATCTGTCGAGACAGGGTGCGCGGGCCCACGATCAACGCGGCGTTGTCACACAGTCCCCACTCAGGACGCATTTGTGCCCAGTCTTTGGCCCGTGTGGCAAAGAAGCGTTTAAGTTTAGATGGTTGGGTTGGTGTTTGATCAAACTGGTTGGCGCGAGTTGCACGTGCATGCTCGCTCGCGTCGGCCAGCCAAGTTTGCCACGCAGCATGCTCGGGGGCGTGAAAGACATCCAGTGCGTCGGTAGTGGTGTTGTGCATGGCGGCATAAAAATGGGTGCTGGCGGGAATGGTTACGCCTTGTTGTGCCATGGCATCACGCACTTCGGCATCATTCAGCAATTGTGCGAGCACACGGACATTTACCTCGCCGGTTTGTCCGCCGCAAGCACCACAGTCAAGCCCTGCCGCATGAGGGTTGTTACAGGTTTCACTGCCATGACCCACCAACAAGACGGCATCGGCCAGTTGCTCAGCAATGCCCATTGCCCGCAAGATACCAGCGCCTAGCTCCGCCTTTTCTGCTGCGCTTAACGGGGTATTGTCACGGGTGAGCGCCCAATCACTGTCAGTATGGCTGAGTCGATTTAGCGGATTTTCGGTGCCAGAAATGCGTAATGCGCGTTTTAATAGGCTCACTAGCTTCAGCATGCCACCGGCTTCGACCATACCTAAATTGGCGGCAGGCGCATCGAGACTGCGCTGCCAGCCGAGCTTGGTCATTCGCAACCAGCGTTCGGGGGTAGCATGGGTTTGTGAGGCGGTGACCGCTGGCGCCAGTAAGCCGGGCAGTTGTGGCCGATGAATATGGCTATCGGTGGGCTGATAAGCGATCGGCAAGCCAAAAAAGCCGGCAAAGCCAAGAGTTTGAACCCGATCGGATTGTGCTTCTAATGCGCGGCGCATCGGTTCAGAACGCACATCGATACAAAACACAGCTTGCAACGTGGGCGAGGTGGCAAGGGTGTCGACACTGGCCTGCGTGGACAAGGCGTGCGCCCAAGGGCGCTGCTGACTGATTTCCAGCGCTTGTTGCCAAATCCACAGTGGCGCGAGCTGTTGTTGTGCTTGGTGATACCAATGGCGCACATTCACCGCTTGATGGTGCATGGACTGGCGAATGCTTGCCCACGCTGTTTCACGGTGTTTGGCAAGCCAGCGTGCCAGCACTGTATCCCATGCGAGTAAAATCGCGAATAGGCCCATGCCATGATCTTGCTGTTCACTGTCACTGAGCTGTTGTTGCCAATCTAACCAGGCTTGCCAGCTTGCCCAACCCGATAAGCCATGCATCAACGCGTGGCAGTAGGCCAAGTTGCCGTCTTGGTCGTGAAGGATCGGTTGCCAAAAGGCGGCGGCTTCCGCGATCAGGGCATCCATTTGGGTGGGCAGAGCGGCGAAATCGGCGAGCAAATCCACGCCTGTGAGGGTTTTAATGCCTTTATCTTGGCTCACCACATCCAACCAGCATTGATAAAGGTGCTCACCGCCTTGGCCTTGGGCATCAAAACGCTGTGGGTATTGGTGATAAAGCGCGAGAAACTGGCTCACTTGCTGCTGGATTTCTTGCTGCCACGATAAGCCTTCTTGTGCTTCTCGAGTGCGGTCACACAATTCAGCCAATGGCTTCCAACGCGGGAGATCACTGTTATGACTGCGCAGCGCACGCAGACAATCACTGACCGTCAATGCGCTGCCAGAGGTTGAGATGGCCTCGGCAAGATGTGCCTCACTAATCGGCGATTGCCAATTCGACAGATAGTACACCGACGACATTAGCGGACAGTGGCCGCTTAACACCGCTTGCTCGGCAAAGACGTGCTCAATGGGCGTAAAGCGTTGCGGCCACCATGGGTTCACCGCAATCATTTGATCCAACGGCCAGCTTGGCGCAATCGCTGCGACTGCTTGCTGGGTGGCATCGCGAAAATCGCTCACATCGAGGGACTCAGGGTGTGCAGATACGTTGGGCGTTTTCGCAATCATTAGCGCGTCTCCTTATGCGGTTGCCATTGGGTCGTTTGTAGTTGGATTAAAGAAGCACTCGGCCACCATTTGAGCGTTAGGCGCGTCGCCCACTCATCAAGGTAAGCCCCGGCGTTCAGCCAAATAAACAGGCGGTTGACCCACGCTTTGTGAGGCCAGTACTGGACCGCCAATGACAGAGCAAATAGCGCGATAAACAGCACCAGCGCAAAGGCATCGGCAAATAAATAGGTGGCATTACCGCCCGCGACAAACACAATCAAGCTATGTTTAATGGCGGCGTAGAGCCCGAGCAAGCCAAGTGCAAACACGCTACTGAGCAGCACGCGTGTCGGGCGGGCAGCACCTGGGCGGGTGAAGGCCGGTAATAGCAGCATGGTCATCGCCATCCACAGCAACCAACCGGCGGCCAAGCTATTTAAAATACCAACACTCAGATGCACGGCGACAATCAAACCGGCGGCGGTGGTCATCGCGGCAAGCCAATGGCTACGACGCGGGACTGAGGCGTCAGCCAATTGGGTGGCGAGCCAATGATTCACGCCATTGCCGCTGTTGAGGAAAGAGAACGCCTTGTAGAAAGAGTGTGCCAGTAAGTGCAGCAGTGCCAACTCGTAAAGCCCTAGGGCGATTTCGACTAACATCAGACCCATTTGTGCGACGGTCGACCACGCCAGTTTTACCTTAATGCTCACGCGTGTCAGGCTCACCAGTCCCGCCACCAGCGTACTGACGCCTGCGATAACCAGCAGGGCAAGGCTGGCACTGGGGCTCGCCGCGAGCACTGGCGCGAACAGCATCAATAAAATCCCGCCAAGGTTGACAATACCGGCGTGCAATAAGGCAGAGACAGGCGTTGGCGCTTCCACCACTTGAATTAACCAGCCGTGCAAGGGCAGTTGCGCGCACTTGATAATCGCCACGCCCACCAACATAAAGGCGGCGATGCTTACAGTCAGTGTGTGAGGCTGCTGGCTGACTTGAAACATCAATTGATCAATCTGCGCGGTTTGGTAGTGGAAAAACAACAGTAAAAATGCGCCACCGAGTAGCAATTCGCTAAAGCGGGCGAGCAGCATTTTTTTATGCGCCGCGAGTTGGGCGCGAGGCCGATGCGGATAGAAAAGAATTAAGCGACCTAATGAGAGGCTAACCGCCACCCAAGCAAGCCAAAACAGCAACAGATGATTGCTAACTAAAACCAACAAGACTGCCGACAAAGTGAGCAGCAAGGATGAAAGAAAACGGTGTTTGTCGGCTTCGCCCGCAAACGCAGTGGCACTGTATCGCCAGATAACACCGCCAAGAAGCGCAACCAGTGCCAGCAGTACCAGTTTGAGCGGCGTAACAAGAAATAGGGATAACATGACTTACCTCACAGCAACAGTTATGCGTACCATTGTGAAAACTTACTACAGTTAAGTAAAATACATAATAAATTATTTTTCATTCTGTTTTAGAGAACGATGAGCCGACTCAACTACCATCATTTGTATTATTTCTGGCAGGTGGCGCGCCACGGCAACCTGACCCAGACCGCTCGCCAGCTGCATATTTCGCAGTCGGCGCTGTCGTCACAAATCAAGCAGCTTGAGCAGGCGATGCAGGTGCAATTGTTTGAGCGGCAAGGTCGTACATTGACGTTGACCGAAAGTGGCTATCAAGCGATGAACTATGCCGAAGAGATTTTTCGCCAAGGGGAAGAGTTAGAGCAGTTGCTATCCAGCGGCGGGGCGTTGTCTAGTGCCACGATTCGCATTGGCACCTTATCCACCATGTCGCGGAACTTTATCGAGCAGTTTATTCAGCCATTGGTCAATCAACGGGAGTGTCGTTATGTGTTGCAGTCGATGGATCAAACCGGCTTGCTTCATGCGCTGTCTGATCACCAGTTGGATTTGGCGTTAACCAATATCGCGGTGCGGGGCACCAATAAACAAATTTGGCAGTACCAGCAACTGGCACGCCAGCCGGTAGCCGTGATTGGTTGGCCGGGTAAAGCCTTATCACCCACCTTAGATGCCAGCTACCAGCACCAATCGTGGGTGTTACCTTATGGCGACAACCCGATTCGCTCTGGGTTTGATGCCATCTCTGCGCAGTATCAACTCAAGCCGTACATCATGGCAGAGGCCAATGATATGGCGATGTTGCGCCTATTAACCCGCGACAATGATGCGTTAGCGGTGATGCCTGAAGTGGTGGTTCGCGATGAGCTAGATAGTGGCACACTCACCCGCTACGCTCTACTGCCGAGTGTGTATGAGCCGTTTTATGCGGTATCGATTAAACGTCAGTGGGTGCATCCGCAATTGAATTCACTGTTAGATGCGTTCAGTGCGTCGCCGCTCGCGCATGGCGACGACCTTCGCGACGGCAACGGTCAGAGCAATACCTAACCTCGTCCCAACAGCGCGCCCACTTTTTACGCCACGTAAAGGGGCGTTCGCACGTCAAACATACCTTGCTAGGGAGATGCGGCTTTTTATGCGCCATCTGGGTTACCTCCAGTGGATGGAGTGGCTGGTAAACGTGATTTTTTAGTGCGCTTGTCTGCGTGCCCCGGGCTTTTTCGATGTTCAGGGCTTTTTGTTGGCTCAGGGCTATTTGTTTGCTCAGGGCTGTTTGGACGCACATGGGTGGCGAGGATCCGTGCTTTTTCGATGCGAACCGCGTCTTGTTGACGAAACGACCATAAAATGTCACGCGCACGTTTACCGGTTTGTTCTATATCGACAATGGGTTTCGGGTAGTCTTCGCCAAGCACCACGCCGTACATCATCGCTTCCATATCGGTCATTTGCCACGGGGTGTGGATCAAGCTATCGGGCAAGGGAGAAAGCTCGGGTAACCATTCACGAATAAATGCCCCTTGCGGATCTTGCTCTTGCGATTGTTTCACTGGGTTATAAATGCGCAAGGTATTGGCGCCCGTCACGCCAGCCTGCATTTGAAACTGGGGGTAGTGAATGCCGGGCTCAAAATCGAGAAATAACTGCGCCAAATGATGCACACCGCGCCGCCAGTCAATCAGTAGATGGTGGGTTAAAAAACTGACCAGCATCGCCCGCATACGAAAGTTGATATAGCCGGTGGCGTGTAGGCAACGCATACAGGCATCGACGAGCGGATAACCGGTATACCCTTGTTGCCATGCGAGCAGATGCGCATCGCTCTGCGGACCGTTTGCGTACTCAAAATGTAAGTAACCTCGATTGACGGGCCGATGCTCCATGTGATGCTCGCTTTCAAATTTCTGCATAAAATGACAGTGCCAATGCAAACGCGACACCATGGCTACCAGCGCACGCCGCCAACCCTTTTTCTGCCAATGGAGGAGGGTGATTTGATACATCTCGCGCACGCTGATGTTACCCCAAGCAAGATAGGGTGACAGTCGCGTACAGCTTTTGCGGCTGGCGAGCGGTTTAGAGATGTGGCGTTGATAGCTTTGCCCGCGCTCGCGGAAAAAAGACTGCAAGGTTTTATACGCCCAACTCGGGCCGCCGGGTTGAAAGCGTGGCGCGGGAGAATCCCAATTGTGGTGTTTGAGCGCGGGTAGCGTGAGTGATGTGTCTAGCCAGCGCGCTTGTTGCCAATCGGGATCGGCAAGGGGAGCGCGCATCACCTTTTGCCATTCTGCGTCCCAATCAACCCGACTTTTCGCGCCGCGGATCACTGCCCCAGTGGGAAATTCATGCCAAGGGATCTGATGGCTTGCCAGCCATTTCGCCACCGCTTTATCTCGCGAAAATGTCGCGTCGACGCCAATTTCTTGATGGCTGTACACCGCGCCAATGGCGTGTTGCTGGTGAATGGCGTCGAAAACGGCGAGTGCCTCACCTTGGCAAATGGTGATCTGCCCGCCAAGTGGCGCCAGCTGTCGGTTGAGATCGCACAGTGATTGCCAGACAAATCGCCAATGGCGCTCGCTATGGTGTGGATCGTCAAGCTGCAGTGGCTCAAACAGGTACAGGATCACCAAGGGTCGCCCAGTGGCAATGGCAGCTTGTAACGGGGCATGATCCCGCAGGCGTAAATCGCGTTTTAGCCACACAAGGCTGATGGGCGCGGACATAGGGCTCTCGACAGTCGTAACAACAATCTTTTACTTACCTGTGGCGATACGAGGCTGAATGGCGCTTGGATCCCTGATGCTGACGGGGTTGAGGTCTAATTTCTCTGATTAACAAGCGCTAAGCGTACAAAGCGAAATCAAAATGGTTTGCATTTACCTTTTAAGCATCGGAAAATTACCGCTCTCAGAGATAACGGGCAAGTGCCACGCGCTTGTGTTTGCGAAAGTAGGATCGGGATATGTTAGAGGCAAAGGACGTTGCGTTTGCCGTCAACGGAAACGTGTTACTCGATAAGGTGAGCTTGTCGTTTACGCCAGGAAAAATCTGTGCGTTGGTCGGGCACAATGGCTCGGGCAAGTCAACGTTGATAAAACTGTTAGCGCAGCAGCAAGCAACCAGCAGCGGGCAGATCACATTAGACCAAAAGCCCTTATCAAAATGGTCGGAAAAAGCGTTTGCGCGCGAGGTGGCGTATTTGCCACAGCATTTACCGGCAACCGATAACTTAACCGGGTATGAGTTGGTCAGTTTTGGTCGCTATCCTTGGCATGGTTTGCTGGGGCGGTTGACCAAAGCCGATCACCAAGCGATCAACGAGGCAATGGCACTGACTGGCACTCAAGATTATGCCGAGCGCCTAGTCGATACCTTATCGGGCGGCGAGCGCCAACGGCTGTGGATTGCGATGCTGCTGGCACAGCAAACGCGTCACTTACTGCTCGATGAGCCGCTGTCTGCGCTGGATGTGGCCCACCAAGTTGAAGTGATGACCTTGGTGCGCAAACTCAGCCGAGAGCTGGATAAGTCCATCATTATCGTGGTGCACGACATTAATATGGCGGCGCGTTTTTGTGATGAGATTGTCGCGTTGCATAGCGGGCAAATCCTGACTCAAGGCGCGGTTAGCGATGTGTTTCAAGAGTCGGCGCTCAAATCGATTTATGGCATTGAGATGCCGATTGCCGATCATGCTGCCGGCTATGCGGTTGCGATGCCGGGGGAGTTATCTCCGGTATGATCAAGTCTTCGTTCTTGACGCTTATGGTCTGGCTGACCGCGGCCATGATGTCGGCTAGCGCCAGCGCGTCGCCTCGTATTCTCTCGCTGGATTGGACCCAAACTGAAACCTTGTTGGCGCTAGGCATTACCCCAGTCGCGGTCGCGCAAAAGGCAGATTACAATTCGTGGGTGAAAGCCCCGCCCATTCCAGAGGACACTGTCGATATTGGGCTTCGCACCCAGCCGAACATGGAGCGTTTGGCCGAGCTTCACCCCGATAAAATTCTAATTTCACCCATTTTTAAGGCAATGAAGCCCAAGCTAAGCGCTATTGCGCCGGTCAGCTCGATTCCTCTGTATGAAAGTGGCCTAAGCTGGTCATCGCTCAAAACCGTGACGCGGCAAATTGCGCGCGAGGCCAACCGTCCTGAAGCGGGTGAAACCCTGATTACCAATGCGAAACAGCAACTGGCGAACTTGCGCGAGACCATCTCCGGTGAACAGCCCCCGCTGCTGATGATCCAGTTCCTAGACCCCAACCATGTACGGGTGTTTGGGACTAACAGCTTGTATCATGCCGCCATCAGTGAATTGGGGCTCAGCAATGCGTGGCAGAACACCACCAACAGTTGGGGATTTAGCATGGTTTCCACCCGCGAGCTGCTAGACCTTGATGCGCAGCTGGTGATTGTGCGCCCACTCCCCGCGGGTGTGGAGCAAACCCTAAAGACTAATATGTTTTGGCAATATTTGGTTAAACGCACGGGGCATACGCCATTGATGATTGATCCGGTATGGAGCTTTGGTGCGATTCCATCGGCGTTACGATTTGCTCGCCTTGTAACCGCGGCATTGACCGAGCAAGGAGGGCAGTCATGAAACTGAGTCTGTTATGGGTGCCCTTGGCATTACTGGCGGCACTGTTAAGCCTCGCCTCCACTCAGTTGGGGCAGTGGGATGTGAATGCATCTATGCTCTGGCAGTCGCTGTGGTCGCTGGATGACAGTGCGTCGATTGGGGTGGTGATGCATTTAACCTGGTGGCCGCGCTTGGTCACCGCATTGCTGGCGGGGGCGTGTTTGGGGCTGGCCGGTACCTTGATGCAACAGGTATTGCGCAACCCCTTGGCCTCGCCCTCGACGCTGGGGGTGGCGAACGGCGCTAGCTTGGCGCTGATGCTAGCGACGCTTTATGCCCCTTGGCTACTGACTTGGTCGAGCGCGATGGTGGCGATGTCTGGCGGAGTGCTGACCATGCTGGTGGTGTTTGCGCTAGCATGGCGACGCGGCCTATCGCCCACCGTAGTGGTGATCGCGGGTTTGATTTTAAATCTGTACTGCGGCGCGCTCAGCACCGTGTTGCTTTTGATGAATCAAGAAGCGCTACACGGCATGATGGTGTGGGGCGCGGGCTCGATGGTGCAAACCGACTGGCACAGTGTGCAAGCCTTATTGCCGCGTATTGGATTGGCGGTCGTGTTGATCCTTGCCTTATTAAAGCCGCTCAACGTCTTGAGTCTGTCTGATGAAGGGGCAAAAAGCTTAGGGGTATCACTGGCGAAAATCCGTGTGATTGCGCTGGGACTATCGGTGCTTCTGACCGCGTGGGTGGTCAGCTTGATTGGCGTGATTGGCTTTGTCGGTCTTGCCGCGCCCGCGATTGCGCGCTTATGTGGTGCTCGCAAGCTTATCACCCGATTGAGCCTAGCGATGATTTTAGGCGCCTTGATGTTGGCAGCCACCGATTTGGCTGTCCAACTGTTACCTGGCCGTCGGGCCATGATGGTCCCCACGGGGGCAGCGACAGCAGCGTTGGGGGCGCCTCTTCTTTTGTGGTTGCTGCCACGGGTGTCACTGGGGAATCGCCAACGCCAACAAATGCATGCCGGGACGCCTGCACCACGTCAGGATTGGCCACTAGGCCGAACGCTGATGTTACTGGTGTTGGGTGTGGTGATTTTTGCGACCGTATCGCGTCAAAGTGAGGGCTGGCAGTGGCTGGCGCTCAGCGGCGATTGGTCCTTGTTGGAGTGGCGCTTGCCACGCTTGCTGGCCGCGGCATTGGCGGGTGGTGTGCTTGCTGTTGCCGGTGCCGTGCTTCAGCGTTTAAGTGCTAACCCGATGGCGAGCCCTGAAGTGATGGGGATCAGTGCCGGTACGGCGCTGGGACTGATTGTCACTATTTTTGCTGGCATGGGCGCATCTATGGTGAGCTTGTATGTCGGTGGTCTAATCGGTGCGGGGGCAACCTTGGCGTTGATTGTGCTGCTTAATCGCAAAACTGGCTTTCAGCCAGAAAAAGTATTGCTCACTGGCGTCGCCATCGCAGCACTGATGCAAGCGGTGCAAAGCTTCTTGATGGCGGGGGGCGATCCTCGCGCGTATCAAGTGCTCGCGTGGATTTCAGGCTCAACCTACTATGTGACTGACAGCACGGTGACGACATTGGCCTTGGTTACCGCCGTGCTGGTGGCGCTAGGATTAATGTGCCAGCGTTGGCTCGATATTTTGCCACTCGGTGGCGAAACCGCTCAATCGCTGGGGGTTAAGGTAGGGCGTGCCCGCATGCTGTTGCTGGCCCTCGTCGCCGTCATGACCGTCAGTGCCACCTTGGTAGTGGGGCCGCTCAGTTTTGTCGGGCTGATGGCCCCGCACATTGCGCGTAGCTGGGGGGCGAAAAATGCCCGGGCGCATATGGTCACCGCCGGATTGATTGGTATGGGATTGATGCTGTTTGCCGATTGGCTCGGACGACAATGGTTGTATCCGCAAGAAATGCCGGCTGGGATCATTGCTTCCTTGATAGGTGGGCTCTACCTAATGATTGTGTTACGTAAGCTATAGTTTTAACGTGCGGTGATCGACAGGATCGCCTCATCCCTAACTAAAGAGATGCAGTTTGCATCTCTTTTTGTTTTAGGAGCCAAAAGAATGAACAGTGATTCCATGCAGCGTGTGGCGGTTGTCGGCGTAGGCGGCGCGATCGGTGAAGCTTTTTGCCGTGCATTGCTCGACAAGCCATCCATTCAGCAAGTCTTTGCCTTGGGGCGTCACCCCGCGCCACTTGCTGAGATAAGTGAAAAGGTCACTCCTGTGGCGGTGAACATTCGCGATGAAGCATCAATACAAGCAGCGGCCGAACACATCGACGACAACCATTTAGATGCGGTGATCATTGCCTCGGGGATGCTGCATGATGATGCGGTCAGTCCAGAAAAGCGACTCGCGGCGTGCAGCAGTGAGGCGATGCACCAGCTGTTTGATGTAAATGCTGTGGCGCCGCTGCTGTTGAGCAAACACCTTGCGGCCAAATTGAAACGCAACGCTGAGGCGAAGCTCGCTATCTTGTCGGCGCGCGTGGGCAGTATCAGTGACAACCGTGCGGGCGGTTGGTATGCCTACCGTGCAAGCAAAGCGGCGGTGAACATGTTAATCAAAGGCATGAGCATCGAACTTGGCCGCCAAGATAAATCATTAACTGTGGTTGGCCTGCATCCGGGGACCGTCGACAGTCGTCTATCCGCGCCCTTTCAAGCCAATGTTAAGCCCGGCAAGCTATTCAGCCCGGCTCAATCGGCTGGCTACTTATTGTCGGTATTGGATGGCCTCGACAGTCGTCACACCGGGCGTCTGTTTGCATGGGATGGAGAAGAAATTGCCCCGTAGACTGGGGCATTATCGAGTCACTTCCAATGCAATGGCTGCTCTAGGGTCGACAAAGGCTTTTCGCTTCCTAGTCCTATCATTTCATCGTATGCCGTGTCGGTCACTAACACGTACTGCGCGGCGTTAACCCATTCAAAATCCTCTTTCACCGCCAGCAAGCTGCGAGATAAGTAGGGCTTATCGCCGTGATAAATCAGCTTCTGCTCCACCGTATCCCCGTGACGCAAAAAGGCGATGGCTTGATACAACATGCCATCAATGCCACGGATCTGAATCTTGTCAATGTTGTCGCAATTTATCAGTTCGCTCAGTTGTAAATTCATCACTCGTCCTTGCGGTTAGGCCTTCCCCAGCCACTACGAGCCATGCAAGCACGCGGATCCCTCGAGGGTAAAGCATTATCAGTCGCAGCCCCCTTTTCAGTCTGTAATGTAAAATAAATGTTACGCAAAGGTAAAATTAAAACCGTGGCAATGAGATGATTTTCTCTGCAAAGTCGACGTAACCTGTGGGTAACGGAGACAATGCGTAAGGCTGACTGCCGCTGTTTACGCGCGATTTTTTACGCCAGACAACGACACAAGGCGGTGAACGTGAAACAGAGTAAATACCAATCCAAACCCGTTGATGAGCTGGGCCGAGTAGCCTGGTCGGCACAAGAAAACGATGTATGGCGCCAGTTAGTCACACGGCAACTTGCGTGTATCAAAGACAAAGCGTGTCAGGAATATTTAGATGGACTACGCATGCTCGACTTGCCGCATGATACGGTGCCACAGATCCCAGATGTGAATGAAGTGTTAATGCGAGAGACGGGCTGGCAAGTGGCTCCTGTGCCTGCATTGATTGATTTCGACCATTTCTTTGCCTTATTGGCGGACAAGAAATTCCCTGCGGCGACCTTTTTACGCACCAAAGAAGACTTTGATTACTTGCAAGAGCCGGATTACTTCCATGAGATTTTCGGTCACTGCGCGATGCTGACTCACCCAGCGTTCGCTGAGTTTACCCACATGTACGGCCAACTGGGTAAGAAAGCCACGCCCAAAGAGCGCGTCTATCTTGCACGCTTATATTGGTTTACGGTCGAGTTTGGTTTACTCAGTGATTCGCAAGGCAATCGCAGTATTTATGGCGGCGGGATCTTGTCGTCGCCGGCGGAGACCGAGTACGCCTTTAATAGCGACAAAGCGGTGCGTAAGCCTTTAGAAGTGATAGATGTCATGCGCACGCCCTATCGGATTGACATCATGCAACCCATTTACTTTACCATTGAGTCGATTGACGATTTATTTGCCATCAGTCAACGTGACTTGATTGCTGATGTGCATCAAGCCATGGAACTGGGCCTCCATGCGCCTTTGTTCCCGCCCAAACCGAAAAAGACAGAACAGCAAAAGGAAACGCAACATGTCTGAACTAACTGAGTTGAAATGTGAAGCCTGTAATATTGATGCCCCTTTGGTCAGTGCTGAGGAAATGCCAGCGCTGCTTAAAGACATTCCGCAGTGGCGTAAAGTAACACGAGATGGGATTGATCAGCTCGAACGTGAGTTCACCTTCCGCAACTTTAAGTTGGCGTGGGCGTTTGCCAACCAAGTGGCTGAGCTGGCTGAGCAAGAAGGACACCATCCCGCTATCTTGCTGGAGTGGGGTAAGGTGACCGTGACTTGGTGGTCGCATAAGATCAAAGGCCTGCACAAAAATGATTTTATTTGTGCGGCGAAAACCGACGGCATTGTCCCTGAGTAAACCAAAAACGCCCTGAGTGTGATCTCGGGGCGTTTCTTTTTCGCTCACTTGCTATCTATCCCAGTCACGCAAGTATCCATCCTGCGATCTCATCACCACTTCTCGGCAATCTTTTACTCTTCTTACGACTCTTGGCCGTAGAATAGGATAGATTGAAAAAGTGACACGGTCACTTTATCGTGTTGAGCCTACTCTTCTTCGTCGCTTGTGTCTTTTTGCTTAACGGCAAAATACTGCGCTAGGATTTCGTCAGTGAGCTCACCTTTCTCCTCAAGCGCTTTGAGTTTTGCCACAATCGCTTTTTGTTCGTCGAGTGAGGGCAATGTCTCTGGCTCATGCTCGGGGGCGTCATCGGCCAGTTGATTCAAAATATCCATAAATGTACCTCGTAATATGCTTAACGCAGAGCCTAGCAAAAATCGTGATTTTGCCCAAGCAAAAGACGAACGTGGGCCAAGTAGTTGGACTTAACACACTCAGTTACATCAAAAAAAAGGCTCAGACCCCGCGCCATTGGTCTACGTTTGTAGTAAAGGTTTGTTTTAGGGAGAGTGAGTGGTGAGTGAAATCTTTTTTTCGTGCCAACCCATCTTTAACGAAGGGCAAAATCATTGGGGCAATGAGCTTCTGTTTAGGGAGGGCCAAGAAAATAAGTTTCCTTCAATTGATGAAGATACGGCGACGTCACGTATTCTCAGTGCCAACTTTTTGTCAGGGAAAGAGCTCGATGATAGCTTACGATACGTGGTGAGCTTTTCGGAGGCAGCACTGCTTGATGAGATCCCCTTTTCGATTCCGGTTAAATCTCTAGTGATTTGTGTCACCGCAAAGTGTAACGCGACGCCGATGCTGGTGAAGCAACTGGAGTCTTACCAGAAAGCTGGCTTTACCATTTTAGGAGAGAGTGATGTCTTCACGAGTCGCTGGCAAAGGCACTTACACCTGTTCGGGGTTGTCCGTGTCAGTATGGCGACAGAAAACCTTTCCGATTGGACGGAGGGGATTGCTAACTACCCGGATATACGCTTTTTGGCCAGCAAAGTAGAGAGCAACGAAGAGTTTGTGTTGGCCAAACAACTCGGATTCAGCTTGTTTCAAGGGTATTTTTTTGAGCAGCCTGTGATTAAAAGCCATAGTGATGTGGCCCCCTCAGTGATTAGTTTATTGGATGCGTGTATCGTGATTAATCGCAGCCCCCACGATATCGATGAAATCACAGAGGTTATTTCTCGCGATGTCTCGTTACTCTACAAAGTCGTCACAAGTGCGAATATCTTAGCGAAGTCAAAAAAGAAAGCGATCACTAATCCCAAACAAGCGGTGGTGTATCTTGGGTTAGAGTCATTGCGGCGACTGATCTCGCTGTTAATTATGTCGAACATGAATCATCAAGAATGCTCACACCTGCAGAATGCGGCGATCCTTCGGGCTATTTTTATGCAGCAAGCAGGTCCACTATTGAACGACCTGGATCCTGATGAAGCCTTTTTGGTGGGCGCGTTTTCACTCCTTGATGCGATGTTAGGCGTGCCCATGGAGGATGTCGTAGAAAAGCTTTCCCTCAACCAACCGGCAAAACTAGCATTATTATCACGATCAGGTCCGTATGGTGACCTCTTAGAACTATGTAAACATATTGAGCATGCGAATTGGGATTGGGTTGGATCACTGTGTGAGAAAATGGCGCTAAGGGAGCGTGCGGTCTTGAAAGCGTTTGAGAAAGCCCGATACCAAACTCAAACCCTGGCGGCGACAATGCAGGTGTGATCATGATGAATAAAGTAGGTATGCGGCTCGCTGTTATTTTAATTGTACTAGCTACCTTACTATTGGGTGTGTTTGGTTACTATAATTATCATGTAGCCAAAGAGCGACTTGAGTCTGATATGAGCCAAGATATTAACTCGATCACTCAACGCCTAAAGCAACGTCTTCCTACTTTGATGTGGAATTATGACTTTAATAATGTTCAAAATGATTTAGACAGTGAAATGGGCTCTCGTTATATCCATCGCCTTGAGCTGACGGATAGCAATGAACAATTTCGTTATGTGACTGACTCTAAAGGCATGCGGTCAAGCGATGAGTTAAAAGAAATCAACGTTTCCTTGGTCTATGATCAGGGAGGCCAATCTGTCGATGTGGGTAGGTTGATTATCTACCAAGATAGTCGATACATAGATAAAGAGCTCAACACAGAAATTCTCCGTACTGCCACGCAAATCATTCTGTTGAACTTGTTGGTTGGTTTTTTTATTTGGAAATACGCTAAGCAGATCAATCGAGCGGAACAAAGTCGTGCGTATTTAAATACAGTGATTCATAGTTACACTGATGCGCTATTAGTGCTCGGCGATAAGCACAGTATTATTACTATTAATGACTCGGCTAAGAAGTTATTCGAATTAGAATCTGTGCCCGACGAAGCGATCAGCTTATCGACGATTATTTCTCGCGTCAGCCCTAATTCACGCGGCTATTTTTCACAAGCGCTTTATGGTCTTGGAGGGCAGTTACAGCGGTCATACGAGATAGATACGGATCAAGGTGTCCATATTGTGCAGGTCAAATCAACGCCCATCAAAGATGAAGACCCGAGAGCACTGAACGTGGCGATTATTCGCGATATCACGGAACAGCACCTCGATAAACAAAAAGTATCTAAAGGGGCTGAACTTTTCTCTGCGATGAAAAGCTTACAAGATAAGTTTCTGATCAGGGAAGATTTCGGTAAGAGTTTCCAAGATGTTTTGCAGATCCTATTACGAATAGGGGAAAGTAATCATGGCATTATTGTCGAGGTGGGTCACAGCGATGATGATCCGATCAAAACCAATCTGCCTTATAAAGTGCTCGCACAAACTCGATTGGTGAAGAATGAGTTTATTGGTGAAGAGTTTGTGCGAGCACTGATTGAGGAAATCATTGAGACCAAACAAAGCAAACGTAGTCTGCAAATGGCGAGTGTGGCAGGAAATAATCAGAAAATGATTATTAACGTTTATGGTACGCCCCTATATATGTCGAGCCAGATGGTGGGGGTGGTGTGCTTGTTTGATGAATCGACCACCTACAATGAAGAGCTTCAAGGCTGGATTGAGCCGATACTATCAAGTCTGAGTGCTATGGTGCACTTTGTGCAGCAGAAGTCGTTGAATGACATGATCTCAAAAGAAATGGCACGAGCTAAGGAGCAAGCAGAGCGGGCGAACGAATCAAAGACCAATTTTTTAGCAATGATGAGTCACGAGATTCGCACACCCATGAACGGCATTGTTGGCATGTCTAACCTTTTGATGGAGACCTCGCTCAATCAGCAGCAACGCTATTTTGTTGATACCTTACAGCACTCTTCGACCGCGCTGCTGAATATCATTAACGATGTGCTCGATTTAACTAAGATTGAAGCTGGAAAGATGACGCTCACCAAACAGTCATTAGATTTGGCGGAGCTTGTTCACGAATCCTTAAGTATTTTTACCGCAAAAGCAGCGGAAAAACAGTTGCGCATACACTGTTATATCGACCCTGATATGCCCTGTGACATTGAGTTAGATGCCACGCGTTATAAGCAGGTGATCATAAACTTGGTCGGCAACGCCGTTAAGTTTACCAAGCAGGGGCATATTGCTGTGCGGTTATTCCAACGGCAAACGGGTGATGGCTCAGTAACATTGGTCATGGAAGTAGAAGATACAGGGATCGGGATCCCGGAAGACCGCCACGAAGCCATTTTTGAGAACTTTACCCAGGTCGACAACTCCTATTCGCGTTCTTATCAAGGCACGGGACTGGGCTTACCAGTCTGTCGTAAATTATTGCGGCTTATGGATGGTGACATTTACATCCGCAGCCAAGAGAACCAGGGAACCACTTTTACCGCCGAAGTGCCCGTCACGATCAGCGATCCTGACTCTCAGTTATTAGCCCAATCCAAGCTAGAAGCGGGGATAGAGAGTGATTCCATCTACTTGGTGTCGGAAGATGCTATTTTGATCGATACGCTATCCGCCTACTTAGACCGACTTGGTTTGCGTTTAGTGGCTAAAAGCGATGGAAACGCATTAATCGTTGGCGATCTCAGCGACGCTGTGTTGATGATTGACCAAGATAAAATGCAAAGTTGCCAGGCGTTAGTGGGCAAAGCGCAAAAATCGGTCGCAATTAGCCATGATGGCCATCATGACACTGGCATGGCGACGCTGACTTGTCCGATTTATCACGTTGAACTGTATCGTGTATTAAACGAGGATGAGAATGCATTGACAGAGCCTGAGCCTGTGGCTGGGCAGTATGATGATATCCAATTCAACCTTAACGTTCTCGTGGCTGAAGATCACTTGGTGAACCAAGAATTGATTGACATTATTTTATCTAAACTAGGCTGTCAGCGTGCGCTGGCCGTCAATGGTAAAGAAGCGTTAGAACTTCATAAGTCTTCACCGTTCGATATCATCTTAATGGATTGTCAAATGCCGGAAATGGATGGCTTTGAAGCCACGCGTGAGATCCGAAAATTCGACAAAAACACGCCCATTTTGGCAGTGACGGCTAACGCGCTCTCTGGCGATGCAGAGCGTTGTGTGGAGGCAGGGATGAACGGACATCTCGCTAAGCCCTTCAGTAAAGATCAACTCATTGAATTGTTACTCCTGTATGCTCATCCAGATGCGGTCAGTTATGGCGATAAAACCACTGACGAAGAGGAAACGACCTTGGATGACTTAGCCAGTGAGCACTTTACAGATGCGTCCACAGAGACAAACTCCTTACCAGAACCAGAACCAGAACCAGAACCAGAACCAGAACCAGAACCAGAACCAGAACCAGAACCAGAGCAGCCATCCGGAGGGAATACAATGAGCGACACCTCACCCCCCATTGACATCCAGCATGTCAAAGACCAAATCGGTGATAGCATGGACTTGGTAAAAATGCTGCTTGATAAGTACGTAAAAAACCAAACCAATGATTTAGAGGCTTTGAAGGCCGCGTTTGCAGAACAAGATATCGAAAAAATTAAAAAACTTGGCCACAAAATGAAAGGAGCGGCCGCCATGATCGGCGCCAAAGCACTATCACAAACATGTCTTGAGTTAGAAAAGTCACCGCATGATGAGTTGGAGGCGCTACATCCCTACCTTCAGCGGATAGAGGATCAGACAACACAGGTGATTCAACAGGCAGAGCACCTCTCTGAAACATCTTGATACATTATCCGGCACTGGTTAGCATAGCCGTTAGCGCGGGATAAGATAAAAACAATGACCCATCAAAGACCTAGGGCCCGACAAACGCTGTCGGACCCTGGGTTTTATTGTAAGGAAAAACTGATGATAATGCGTTTTGTATTGAGCGGTTGCCTCGCTCTCTCCCTAGCTGGCTGTGGTGAGCCGAAGGTGTCAGCACCGTCTGAAACACCGCCTCGGCCAGCAAAATTACTGGCGGTAGTGACGAATGAAGATGGACTCGCCCGCCAATTTCCTGCCCAAGTTGAAGCGGATGATAAAGCCTTGCTCTCATTTCGTGTATCAGGCGTGATTGAGTCAATGCCGATAAAAGCAGGTATGGATGTTGCGAAAGGGCAAGTCCTGGCGGCGTTAGACAGCCAGCAATATCAGCTGCAATTGGATAAGGCGCGTGCGCAATATCAGCTTGCTCAGGTACAGTTTAACCGTGCCGAACGCCTGCACAATAATAAAGTGATCGCCGAGCAAAGGTTCGATGAAGCCCGCTCGGCACTCAGTGAAGCGGCGGCTGGTCTAGAGCAAGCGCAGACAAATCTGAATTATACGCAACTAAAAGCGCCGTATGCGGGGACGGTCTCACTCCGAATGAAAGAGGAGAATGAATTCGCACAAGCACAAGCGCCAGTGCTACACATTCAATCCAAAGACATCATTAATGTCAGCTTTCAATTGCCAGAACGCTATTTCCATTACTTTGCACAGCATGCGGATAATTTGGTCCCAAGCGTATCATTTGACACCCACCCATCACGCCAGTTTCCCGCGCAGTTTAAGGAAATTGATACAGAGGCGGATCCTAAAACGGCGTCTTACCATGTCACTGTGAGTTTAAATCGACCTGACGCCATCAATGTTTTGCCGGGAATGGCAGCAAAAGTGCATGCCACCATTCCTACTAAGTCGCAAACGCAAGTGCCTCAGTCTGCCGTGCTCGAGACGAATGAGGGAACGGCCGTATGGCGCGTTGGTGATAACGGTGAAGTTAAGCTAACCCCAGTCACCTTGCGTGAAGGAAAAGTCATTTCGGGCCTAGAAAATGGTGAGGTGATTGTGGCAACTGGCGTCAGTGCGCTGAAAGAGGGTGACCGTGTGAAAGCATGGGTGAAGGAGAGAGGATTATGAGAGCAATACATGGACTGATTGGTGTCCTTGCGGTGGGGGCGCTGTTTGGGTGCCAACCGGAGACCGAGTCTCAACCTGCTCCTTTGCCGGTAGTGTCCACGTTTACCGTGAGCCAACAACCATTAAATGAACGCATCTCTTTCCCCGCGGTGGCGGCAGCAGCTGATAAAGCCACGCTCGCGTTTCGCGTACCGGGGGAAATTCAAGCGATCAATGTCAAAGCGGGTGATCGCGTGACGCAGGGACAGGTATTGGCACGTTTGGAGCCGACCGATTACCGCTTAGCGGTAGAGAATGCCAGTGCACGTTTTGACGTGGCCGATGCGCAGTATCGCCGCTCAGCCCCCCTGGTAGAGAAAGGTATGCTTGCCCAATCACAATTTGATGAATTAAAAGCGCAGCGTGAAATTGCGCAAGCGGAGCTGGCACTGGCCAATCTTCGTTTGTCTTATGTTGCGCTCAGAGCGCCAGCTGACGGGGTGATATCTAAGCTGAATGTTGAGCCATTTGAAACCATCGCGCCAGGACAAGGGATCATGAACATTCATGATGCTTCACGTGCTGATATTCGTGTACAAGTGCCGGATGTGTTATTCACCCAAAACACGGGCGCGAGCGCAGAAGAAGTGCAAGCGCGACTCAAACCGAACGTCTTAACTCAGCAAGGGCAGTCTTACCCCGCCACCATCGATGAATACACGGCAGAGCCGGATCCGAGCAGTGGTGCTTTTGTGGTGACGCTCACCATGCCAATGCCGCAGCAGCAGTTTATTTTAGATGGTATGCCCGTACAGGTCAGTATCGCTCGGGAAGGACTACAACTGACACGCACCGGGCTCTCTGTGCCAATCGAAGCGGTGTTTAATCAAGACGGCGATCCACTGGATAGAGCCCATAGCTATGTATGGATTTATGACAGTCGCACGCAAACCGTGGCGAAACGGCGGGTAACGATGGGGCGTATTCATGGCCAGCGGCTAGAAATCACCCATGGTGTGTCTAAAGGGGATCGTATCGTGGTGGGAGGAACCAATCACCTATCTGAGGGGCAAAAAGTGACGCTGGCATCGAAAGAGGAAAACGCATCATGAAGCAGGGTGTAGCCGGATATTTTATTCAAAATAAAGTGATTAGCTGGATGATCACGCTGATTTTCCTGATTGGCGGCACCCTTGCATTTTTGGGCTTAGGGCGGTTGGAAGACCCGGCTTTCACAATCAAAGATGCGATGGTGGTGACCAGTTATCCAGGTGCCACTCCCCAGCAAGTGGAGGAAGAAGTCACTTATCCGCTGGAGAAAGCGGTTCAGCAGCTGACCTATGTGGATGAAGTACGTTCGATCTCCAGTCGCGGCCTGTCCCAGATCACGGTCAAAATGAAACCCAAATACCGCTCTGATGATTTGCCTCAGATTTGGGATGAGTTGCGACGAAAAGTCCATGATGCTCGTGGCGCGCTTCCTCCTGGTGTCAATCCGCCACAGGTGAAAGATGATTTTGGCGATGTGTTTGGGATCATGTTAGCCGTCACTGGCGAAGGGTACGGCTACAGCGAACTGAAAGACTACGTCGACTTTTTACGCCGCGAGCTTGAGCTTGTTGATGGCGTAGGCAAGGTGCAAGTCAGCGGTACGCAGCAAGAGCAAGTCTTCATTGAGGTCTCGATTCAGCGGTTAAGTAGCCTAGGGATCGCACCGGATACCTTGTTTAATTTGTTGGCGACACAAAACCTCGTGAGCAACGCCGGGGCCTTGCGTGTGGGTGATGAATATATTCGCATTCACCCAACTGGTGAGTTTTCCTCCGTGGATGAGCTGGGTAACTTAATTCTGACTGAAGCAGGGTCACAAGGGCTAATTTATTTGCGCGACGTTGCCGAGGTAAAGCGTGGATATCAAGAAGTACCGCGACAAATTATTTCGTATAACGGTAAACAAGCGCTACAAGTAGGGATATCGTTCGCTGATGGTGTGAACGTGGTAGAAGTCGGCGACAAGGTGGATAAGCGTCTCGCGGCGTTAAACAGTGATCAGCCTGTGGGCATCAATGTCCATCATGTCTACAACCAGCCCAATGAGGTCGATACCTCAGTCAGCGGATTTGTCTCTAGTTTAGGCCAAGCGGTAGCGATTGTGATTATCGTACTGCTCTTTTTTATGGGCCTGCGCTCAGGACTATTAATTGGTTTGGTGTTATTGCTGACGGTACTGGGTACGTTTGTATTCATGTACTACTTTGAGATTAACCTGCAACGTGTGTCTCTCGGGGCGTTAGTCATTGCCTTAGGGATGTTGGTGGATAATGCCATCGTGGTGGTCGAAGGGATACTCGTCGGCTTAAAGCGAGGGCGAACCCGTCTACAGGCGGCTCACGATATTGTGACGCAAACCAAGTGGCCTTTGCTGGGGGCGACGGTGATCGCGGTAACGGCGTTTGCCCCGATTGGCTTGTCCGAAGACGCAACGGGCGAATACTGTGGCACCTTATTTACGGTGTTATTAATCTCCTTACTGTTAAGTTGGTTTACCGCCATCACATTAACGCCTTTCTTTGCCAGCGTGTTTTTCAAAGAAACTCCGCTCGACGAAGGGGATGAGGGCAGTGATCCCTACAACGGGATTCTGTTTGTGGTGTATAAACGTTTTCTTACCGCCTGCATGCATCACGCCTATATCACCTTGTTGGTAATGGTAGTGGCATTGGGAGCCAGTATTTATGGCTTTGGCCACCTCAAGCAGTCGTTTTTCCCAGACTCTACCACGCCCATGTTTATGGTCGACATTTGGCTGCCAGAGGGCACTGATATTCGTGCAACACAAGGCACCTTGGATGAGGTGTCGAGCTGGCTGAGTAAACAACAAGGCGTCAACTATGTCTCTACCAGTGCCGGACAAGGCTCGCAACGTTTTATGTTGACCTATTCACCGGAGAAAACATATGCCGCCTATGGCGAGCTGATCGTCCGCGTTGACCAATACGAACATGTTAAACCCACTATGGGCATGGTGCGTGAGCATGTTCGTAGCCAGTATCCAGATGCGCAGCTTAAACTGAAGCCTATTTCCTTGGGGCCTGCGACTGGCTCGAAAATTGAAGCGCGTATTTTTGGTTCAGATCCCACTAAGTTACGCGCAATTGCTAAACAAGTAGAAGCACGATTGCATCAGGATCCTGATGCGGTGAATATCCGCCATGATTGGCGTAATCGCACCAAAGTTCTTGAGCCTGCGTTTAATGAAAGTCAGGCACGGCGCTATGGCATCACCAAAAAAGATGTCGACGAGTTACTGACAATGACATTCAGTGGCAAACGGATTGGTGTATACCGGGATGGGACCAACCTTATGCCGATCGTTGCGCGATTGCCCGATGAGGAGCGTGTGAATATCAATACCTTAGAAGGCATGAAAATATGGAGCCCGGTATTGAAAGACTACATTCCTTTACAGCAAGTTATTCTCGATTACGACATGCGTTGGGAAGATCCGATTATCATGCGTAAAAACCGCAAAAGAATGCTCACCGTGTTAGCTGATCCCGATCCGTTACGGGAAACCACCGCGGCGACCTTGCTAAGCCGCGTGCGCGCTGATATTGAGTCGATTCCTCTGCCTGAAGGTTACAGTATCGAGTGGGGGGGGGAGCATGAATCTTCCCAAGAGGCAAAAGAAGGCTTATTTAGCATTATGCCGCTTGGTTATTTGTTTATGTTCCTGGTCACCATATTGCTGTTTAACTCGGTGAAAGAGTCATTGATCATTTGGCTCACGGTTCCCTTAGCGGTGGTTGGGGTCACCACAGGGCTGCTGTTGTTAGATACGCCGTTTGGTTTTATGGCGCTTTTGGGCTTTTTAAGTTTGAGTGGAATGCTGCTTAAAAACGGCATTGTGTTGATCGATCAGATCAACATCGAAGTGGCCAGTGGTAAGCAACGCTATCAAGCGGTCGTCGATGCGGCGGTAAGCCGGGTACGCCCGGTGTGCATGACAGCCATTACCACTATTTTAGGGATGCTCCCTTTGTTGCCGGATGTTTTCTTCCGGCCGATGGCGGTGACGATCATGTTTGGGCTCGGATTTGCCACCGTGCTGACATTGATAGTGGTACCCGTGCTATATCGGATCTTCTATCAAATTCGCTATCACCCTGAATAACCCCACCTTAAGCACCGTGTTGACGGTGCTTTTTTTGTGTTTCAATCTTAAGATAAAAGCGCCTGTGTATAACTTGAATTTCATCCACAAAAACAGTTGATAACTCGGTGAATTTCATCGCAACCTCGCGATTTTATCGGCGTTGCGTAAAGTCAATAATGTAATGGTGAATTCAGAACCAAAATCACAATGGTATTGGGGGTTATGTAACTGATTGATTATACTTTATGGGTAATATGGGTAAGTAGGGCCAGTCTATTGTGGAGATAGACTGGCTGAAGACGTGACAAACAATGAACTGATAAGCGCGTTGATGGTGGATTAGTCGTCGATTTTTTTGACCGATAGCGTCAATTCAAAGGTCGCCATAGGCTCATCCCCGTGTAAGCTCGGGCAAGTGGCGACAATGGTGACAGGCTGATTAACACGATGACCTGTTTCGATTGATTCACTGATCATCTGGTTAATCTTGTTGCCATCGAAACAAGTAAACACCACATCATCCTCGGGTCGTTTATGAAAATCAGCGTTGACGGATTTAAACGCCAAGCTAATTTTAACCCCGCGTTGCTCAGCCATCGCCATGGCAAGAAAGCCACCTGCGACATCAGCGCCAACCGCCAACGCGCCGAAATACATGCTGTTGAGGTGGTTTTTGGTACGCCGCCCCAGTGGGATTCGCATTGTGACATGCTTATCGTCGATGGAGAGGATCTTAGGACGACACCAGCCAATCATCGGCACTTTTAAGAAGCCGAATAACGACAAATGTTGATTAGCGCGTGCTAACGGAGACGAGAACATAGACACTCCTTGTTATCTGGTCATACCTGTTACGCTACATCGATGCTCAATTTGTCGTCAACATCTTGTTAACAAAGTTGTGGCCTAGTGCTTTATTTTTTCAGGCATTCGACATCCATTGTTGGGATTAATCCATTGCATAAGGCACGAAGAATAATGGCGCAGGTTTTGGTGTCTGTGATTTGTCCATTGGCAATGAGTGCCTGTAACTGGGGAGGGCTCACCCAATAAGGCTCGATAAACTCATCGTCATCGAGTTGCGTCTCGGTGGATGTGAGCGCTTGGGCAATGTAAAAATACTGCACTTCATCGCAAAACCCGGGCACAGGGTGCGCGATGCCGAGTGGATGCCAGCGAGTTGCCACATAACCGGTCTCTTCTTCTAACTCTCTTTTGGCGGCGTCTCGTGGTGGCTCCTTCGCTTCCAGTGTCCCTGCTGGCGCTTCGATAATCCATTGATTGATAGCCGGACGAAATTGCTTGAGCAGTAGTATATTGCCAGCGTCTGACAGGGGTAATACCACGACGGCCCCGGGGTGGCGCACAACGTGATGTGCGTGGTACTGGCCATCAGGTGTGTATGTATGCGCCTCCACCAAGCTGAGCTTTTGCCACTGGTAGCGTATCGTGTCATTCATGTTCGTATGATCCTTTGTTCGTGGTGCCATCAGTATTTTTGGTGCAGTGTTTTTTGCTAAAGTATGATAGCATTCGCCGCCTTAATTGGCGTGTGTACGCCTTTTGCTTTTGATTTACCTTTGGAGTGATACCTTGCAATTTGACGATCTGGGACTCGATAGACGCTTACTGTCGCTTATTGCCCACCGTGGATTTGAACAGCCAACAGACATTCAACGTCAAGCCATTCCCGTTGTAATGGCAGGCAAAGACCTATTGGCCTCTTCAAAAACAGGGTCGGGGAAAACTCTGGCGTTTTTGTTGCCAGCTATGCAGCGTGTGTTGCGTTCTAAACCCCTCAGTCGTCGCGATCCGCGTGTTTTGATCTTGGCGCCGACCCGTGAGCTAGCAAAACAAGTGTATGGTCAGCTGCGTATGCTGACTAGCGGCACTAACCACAAACCGGCTTTGGTACTCGGTGGCGAGAATTTTAACGAGCAAGCGAAAGTGTTTCGTCAATCGCCAACCTTTGTGGTCGCGACACCAGGTCGATTAGCTGATCACCTTGAACAACGCCATCTGTCTTTGTCGGGGCTGGAAATGCTGATTTTGGATGAAGCGGATCGCATGCTTGACCTAGGCTTTAAAGCACAGCTCGACACGGTTAACCAACATGCTGATCACCGTTTAAGACAGACATTGATGTTTTCTGCCACCTTGGATCATCAGCAAGTGACTGATATCGCAGCCGGGATGCTCAAGTCGCCTAAACGTGTAGCCGTAGGAGAAATTGAAGCGTTACATAGCGATATCGAACAGCACTTTGTGCTGAGTGATCACCTCGACCATAAACACGCGCTGCTTGAGCAACTGGTCAAAGCCAATGCGCATAAGCAAGTCATGATTTTTACTGCGACACGCGCTGATACTGAGCGTTTGGCGGAGCGTTTTTCTCAAGCAGGCTACCAAGCGATTGCACTCAGTGGCGAATTGAATCAGGCCACACGCAGCCGAATCATGAACGAGTTTGAGCGTGGATTTCATGAGGTATTGGTGACCACGGACGTGGCATCGCGTGGTCTGGATTTAATGAATGTGTCTTTGGTGATTAATTTTGACATGCCAAAGCATGCGGAAGAATACATCCATCGTGTAGGGCGTACCGGTCGTGCTGGACAGCAAGGGTTGGCCTACTCATTGGTTGGACCTAAAGATTGGCGTAGTTTTAAAAATATCGAAGGCTTTTTGCAGCAAAAACTCGATTTCACCAAGATTGAAGGCTTTGAAGGAAAGTTCAAAGGCTTTAAAGAGCAAAAGGCGAAAAAATCAAAGCCGTCGGATTCAGTTAAACATAAAAAAAAGCCGGCCAAAGTACAGAAAAAAGCACCTAAAAAACGTGATAGAAGCTTTTACACCAATGTACCTGCTGGTGATGCGCCTTTAGTCAAAAAGAAACCTAAGCCAGAATCCTAACCTCGCAGTGGTGACAACGCGTTTGTCACTTAGTGTTAATCGTTAACCTGCTCGCTGCGCCATAAGCGCAGCGGTATCTGTTCCCTCGCTATCCGGCGATTGTTTTCTCTTTAATTGTTAGTCGCAATCGTCAGCGGTAGTGAAAGCTGCGCATTGTCGCACCGCAAAATGTTTAGTGATGAAATTTTATGCGTTCAACTGTCGAGTTGAGCAAAAAACTCACTTTTCTTTGCGTGAGATCGATTCTATGGCTGATTTTACAGTGAGTTATCCGTAGACTACGCCCATCTGTTGGAAAGCGCTTATCCTTTGAACAGTTTGAGTCGCTGAAAACACGTATTGCTCTGTCTATCATTTTTAAACTGGGAAAATTGCTGTGGAAACTGCACTGGTCGTTGCTTTTATCACTGCTGCGGCGTGGATTGTTCGCCGTGAACGTGCTGCACAATAATCTGCTGATTGAGCCCTTTTATACACTCGTTTTAGTCAGCAAAAACGAAAAGCCTTCTCCGTGGAGAAGGCTTTTTTATGTTTATGTGTTCCGATGCCCGGGGTCAGCTGTCGTAATAGTCACCGTCTGACACTTCATGAAAATCTTCTACTTGGCTGGCGGCTTGGAAATCAGCAGCAGGCTTGAGTTGACGTCGCCGTAACATCGTTACTTGCTCTTCCAAGCGATGAGCAGTCTCAATGTTGCCTTCTTGATAGGCCTCTTGGATCTTTCTTTCAAATTCATCAATACGTTGAGTCATCACCATCGTTATACCCTCCGACAGTTCCCACGCACAATCACAACAAGCATCGCTGTGGGAGTTGCACCACGCACTAAGACGCCCGCCTTTTGATAGCGGTTACGTCCATACCTTAAACTTAGTTTAGTTTGACAATATAACCAGTGAGAGAGGTCACACTGGACGGCAACACAAGGGAGTGAGATGGTTACCGTTTGCTATTAATACAGGTATCTGACAGAAAAAATCAAGCGATTTTGTTCCAAGCCATTGGCACGCCACGTTGCGCCGAGCGACAAGGTTTCAGTGGAGTGAAAGCGCCCGCCAATTTCCACCAAGCTGGTGGTGTCGTCCTGATCAAAGATGATAGAACCGACATAGAGATTGGCTTCAATCGGTGGGGCTACCCAGCCACGTAATCCGGCACCAATCACAGTAGCAAAATCACCGGTATCATGCTTGTCGTCGTCTGGTCGCCGAAACCAAGCGCCTTCCAACTCGCCATACACATCGACAAACTGGTTAATTGGGGCATGAAACCCCACACCGCCTGAGGTGTACCAGTCTCCTTCAAACTGCGTATCCCCTTTGGCGACAAAGTGTGCGCCTTCGGTAAATGCAAAGCGTCCTAGCCCGCCAATCCCACTCGGGTTTGCAAGGACGTTGACCTGAATATGGTTGTAATCAAAATTGGTCGCATGGACAGCGGGTACGGTCAGGGTTATGGCCAATAGTGCCGCTTGACTGAGGCGTGTGATCACAGCATTTACTCCATTTGCATTTAACATCAGTGTAATAGCTTCAACGCAACCAGTGCAATCACTTCGCCGATCTTGCACCCATATTTAAGTTACGGCGCACATTGTTGTTCGCTTAATCCACGGGTCTGAATGTGTCAATATTTTTGTTGATTTGATTTTTGTGTTTTGCGTAAAAAAATATTTGCACAAAAGAATATGGCAGGTTAGCGTAAGAGTTCAACAAAGAAAACGTGGTAATCAGCTACGTGAACCCGCGACATGCAAACACAGGATTAGCCCATGAGTGTACACCCAACGGATGACGTAAGAATTGAGCAAATAAAAGAACTTCTTCCGCCTATTGCTGTATTGGAAAAGTTTCCCGCAACTGACGCGGCGGAACAGACTGTCTTTGCGGCGCGTCAGGCGATCCATCAGATCCTAAACGACCAAGACGATCGTTTGGTTGTCGTTGTGGGGCCTTGTTCTATTCACGATCCTAATGCGGCACGTGATTATGCCAAAAAACTTAAGCAGCTGCGTGAGACATTGAGTGCCGACCTGGAAGTGGTGATGCGGGTTTATTTTGAAAAGCCGCGCACAACAGTGGGTTGGAAAGGCCTGATTAATGACCCGTATTTAGATAACAGTTTTAAAATCAATGATGGCCTGCGATTAGGACGCCACTTACTGTTAGACATTGCAGATTCTGGTTTGCCAGCAGCGGGTGAATTTCTCGACATGATCACGCCACAGTATATGGCAGATTTAATTAGTTGGGGCGCGATTGGGGCGCGCACGACAGAGTCTCAGGTGCATCGCGAACTCGCTTCTGGGCTATCTTGTCCTGTTGGGTTTAAAAATGGCACAGATGGGAATATCAAGATTGCTACGGATGCGATTCGCTCAGCGAGTTCACCGCACCAGTTTTTATCGGTGACCAAGTATGGGCACTCTGCGATCGTCGCGACTGGAGGTAATGAGGATTGTCATCTGATCTTACGTGGGGGCAAAACACCTAATTATTACGCGGGTGATGTCGATCAGATCTGTGGCGCGTTGGCCGATGCTGGATTACGACAAAAATTGATGATTGATTTGAGCCATGCCAATAGCAGCAAACAATATCAAAAGCAGAAAGAAGTCAGCGAAGATGTGGCGGGGCAAATTGCAGCCGGTAACAAAGCGATCTTTGGAGTGATGATTGAGAGTCATCTCGTCGAAGGTCGCCAAGACTTAACTGACGGTCAGTCACTAACCTATGGCCAAAGCATTACGGACGGGTGCATTGGTTGGGAAGATACCGAGCGCGTCCTCCATCAGTTGGCCGCCTCTGTGCGAGCACGCCGCGAAAAGGCCACGCCACTCAGTGAATCCGCTTAATCTACAAAAAAGCCCCCAACGCGTGGGGGCGAATCATAGCGGTCAGTGCGTGTCACTGGCCCTATTTATTTTTGGAAAATGGCTTGAAACTCGCGTTTTAATCCTGGCTTTAAGCGTGCTTGTTTCAGTTGCTTCGATAAATCTTTAACACAAGAGCTGAGCACATTATCAAGAATTTGCGCTTTGTAGTTATCACGCTCTTCGTCAGACATATCACTTAAATCCACTTTTTCCAGCTCGCTCAGTGCATCGATACCAGCATAGCTTTGGCTTATGGCGACGAGTGCATGAAATTGATCATAGTTGTCGAGAATGTTTTGCGCACTGGCAGGCAGTTTTTCCCACGCCTCTTTGACACTGGCACTGGACGCGTCATGGACAGAAGCGATCATCGCGTACATGGCTTCAGGGGCTTGCTCGTATCGGATCACGCATTGTAGCTCAGGAGAAAAGCTATCAAAGCTGACCGTTGGTTGGTTAGCGTCGGGCATTCACAGGCTTCCTTACGACTGTTTTGAGGAGGATGGATGTGTTTTTTTGTCGTTGCTTGTTTTATCGTGTGATCTTGCTTGCTCCGCCAATGGCACCACGGTGTCTGTTGAGAGGGTGGCACGGTTCTCACCAGCAAGCAGTCCCCCTTTTTCAATGGTCAATTGCTCGGTGTTCAGGACGCCTTTCATCTTGCCTTGAGAGAGAATATCGATAGCGTCTGCATCGCACTGTCCCTCGACCAAGCCGTTGATGGTGATATGCTTCGCGTTGATGGTACCGCGAAAGTGGCCAGACGCTGAGATAACAACGGCGTTAGCCTGCGTGATATTCCCTTCCCCAAACCCATCAATTTGAATATCCCCTTCAAGATCAATATCACCGACCACTTTACAGTTTCTGGCGACGATCGATAAGCCATGACTCGGGGTAGACTTTGAACTAAACAGACCCATGTCGTGCACTCCACATACATCATTTTGGTCAAGTATATCATTAGCTGTGCGCCGATGGTGGCGCTCTGGTGCACAACCCGATGACTAAGGTGTGATCCCGCTACCAGTATTGGTGATCGTCGCCTTGGATGGATTATTGCGCGGTTATCGGCGCAGTGATTGCTTGCGTGACATTCAGTTGATATAACTCGATGAAACCGACTATATGGGACCATCGTTATGTCAAGGACACTCTCAGCGTATCAGCAACGTGTCATTGGTTGTTTGCTTGAAAAAGAAGTGACCACTCCAGAACAGTATCCGCTCACACTCAATGCGCTGACCACTGCCGTGAATCAAAAAAGCAATCGTGAGCCTGTCTATGAGATGGCCGATTCAGAGGTATTAGACATCGTAGAGAGCTTGATTGAGAGGCGTCTGGTGAGCCTGCAAGAGGGCAGTGGTGGTCGTGTCTCCAAGTATCAACATCGTTTCTGTAATACACAATTTGGCGATCTCACTCTCAGCGAGCCACAAAAAGCGATCCTGTGTGTCATGTTATTGCGAGGTGCTCAGACGCCCGGGGAGTTGAGAACCCGTACACAGCGCCTCTGTGCTTTTAATCGTGTCGAAGATGTTGAGCGCACACTGGCTGACATGATTGCGTCAAACTGGATAAAAAAATTGCCGCGTGAGGCTGGGAAGCGCGAGTCGCGTTATCAACATTTATTTACTGACGGTGTGAATACGCCGAGTCACTCAGTACCGCAGGAGGAGTCAGAACCTACCACTGATGCATCTTTGGTGATGCGAGTGAGTGCGTTAGAGCAAGAAGTGGCGGAGCTACGTCAGATGTTAGAGGCTGTTTTGGAGCGATAACACCAATGAATAAGCCTTGGTTTGTGTATTTGATTCGAACGCGCCAAGGGCAGCTTTACTGTGGCGTCACCACGGATGTTAGCCGACGGTTGATACAACATCGCCAAGGTAAAGGCGCGCGAGCGCTAAGAGGGAAAGGACCGCTGTCACTGGCGTGGCAATCGCAGCCGATGGAAAAGCGAACGGCAATGCAGCGCGAATGGCAAATAAAGCAATGGCCGAAGCAGCGCAAGGAGGCGCTATGCGCGCGCTTTGATGATGTGCGTGACAGTCTCGATTAATTAAATAAGCGGGTGATAGGTTGTGACTGAGTGAGGAGCGCCGTTAACTGATGGATATTCATTGAGGGATGGTAAAGGTGCCCCTGTGCGTAGCGACAGCCCAGATCAAGCAAAAAGTCACGCTGATCTTCACGTTCCACTCCTTCCGCAACCACTTTTAATTTCAGCAATTGCGCCATCTTAATGACGGCTTGGCAAATCACGATATCGTCTTTGCAATGAGGCAGATCGGCGACAAAACTGCGATCGATTTTGACGGTGTCCACCGGGAAATGCTTAAGGTAGGCGAGGGAGGAGTACCCCGTGCCAAAATCGTCAATTGCTAGGGAAACGCCTGCTGCCGCGAGCGTGTGTAAGGTATGTTGGTTTTGGCTGAGGTTTTCAATGAAAACTTGTTCTGTCAGCTCAATTTGCACTCGTTCGGGTGGGACTTGATGGCGTTCGATGGCATGGAGAATAGTATCGGCGAGGAAGCTGTCTTGGAATTCATGCCCAGAGATATTTATCGCGATAAATGGAGGGGCGCAGTGCTGCGCCAGCAAGGTTGCATAGGTTTCTAGCGCCTCATTAACCACCCAAGTGCCTAACTGCCGCATAAGCCCGGTGTCTTCTGCGGTACGAACGATGGTATCAGGAGAAATTACCGCGCCCTCTGTATCTTGCCAACGTACCAAGGCTTCAATGCCAGCAATGCTGTGATCGTTTAAATCGATTTGCGGCTGAAAATGTAAGCTCAACTCGTTACCTTGAATCGCTTTGCGGATGGCGTACTCGGTATCTTTTTTCTGATGCAGATGGTCTCGCATGGCCATTTGGAACACCACGACTCTGTGATGAGAGAGTTGACGAGCGCGATGGGCCGCGGTGTCTGCGTGACGTAACAGTTCCTGGGCCGGCATGGACGCATCGTAACGGTAACTAATGCCGACGGCACAGGTGACAATAATCTCCTCTGCGTGATGGAAGAAAGGTTGCTCAATGGTTTTGCGGATCTGTTTCGCGTAGATCTCCGCTTTCAGCGGTGAAAGCTCGCTGCCGGCAATCGCGAATTGGTCATCGCTGATTTTGGCAATGTAGTCATCGGTTTGCCTGACGCGCTGTAGACGCTGTGCTAATTCAACTAAAAGCTGATCATGCACCGCTTGTCCATATAAATCATTGATCTCTTTTATGTTATCAATATCTACGCAGATTAGCGCGAGATCGTGTGGGTAAGTGCTGGATTCATGTACTCGCTGCTGAATATAGCGAGTGAGGGCATGACGATTGGGGAGATACGTCAAGGCGTCGTGGTTTGCGATAAAATGTAGTTGCTGCTCGACGTCTTTGCGTTGCTCAATTTCATTTTTTAAATAATCAATCGTGGTCTGTGCCGCCCGGCGAGACATCAAATTCACCTCAGCCAAATACAAGGTGATGCCCAATAACAGCGCCACAAGCATGCCGGCGATGTAAATCATGATGGGTAATGAAATAAACTGACTGGCGCCTGGCTCTTGCCAAAGCGTGAGCTGCATCGCCGATTGCGTGCTCGTCAATCTCAAAGGTGCCGAACCAACCGCGGCAAACGGGGAGATAGTGTCACCGCGCAACACGGTGTCGTTTGCCCAACGGGTGATGGTGAGGTGTTGATGTTGGTTAAGATAGTCGGACGCAACCTCGTTAATAAGCGCGTCAAGATTAATGATTGCACCAAGATAGTAGCTTGGCTCTGCACGGTCACGGCTATAAATCGGATAAGCAATTCGCCATTGGGTAAGATCGGGCTGGTCTGTCTTAAGCTGGCCCTCTGGTTCACCCACTACGTCAAATGAAAAGCGCGGTTGATCATGGCTGGTATCCGCGTGTGTTTGCCAACTTATTACTCGTCGGCTGTCCGCCCAAAATAATGATGAAATATAGGCACTGTCTTGTTGGGTTTGTTGCACTAAGGCTTGCCATGTCGAGAAGGTCGAGGGCACATCTAACTCGATATTGCTGGCTAATGCACTTAGCCGCGTGAGTTGCGTATCAATGTCACGTTCGACGGCACGAGACAAAGCTTGAACTTCCACATTGAGAAGTTTTTCAATCCGTTGTGCTTGTTGTGATTGGGCAGCCTGATACAACAAAAACGTCGCAACGAGCACAGCAAAACAGACGAGCGCGATGAAAATCATCGCACGTCCACGGGGTTGTGCCGACCGTCTAGCGAGTGTGATCGGGTCCTCGTTGTGACCGTTGAATGTCGATAAAGGCATAGGGCCTGCGCATAAGGCTTAAGGTTATAACCAGATTTTGCCAGTGTAGTTCGAAGAATGGGGATTGCGCGTATCAATACTGAGACATTGCCCGGTAGCGTGGCGCCAACAGAATGGGCTGATTAATCCAGCCACTGACCTAAACGCGACCGAATATGAAATTGTACAAAAAATTTTTTTTGTACAATTTTGATCCATCCTCTACTCTTAGTTGTACAACATATTATAAATGTACAACTCCGTAGCCAATACGGCGCGGCTAGTGTAGAGGTCAGTTATGTCATTCCCCGTCGGTGTTAGCGCCTGTGTTATTGGCGAAAAAGTACGATTCGACAGTGGTCATAAGCGGAGTCCCTTTGTCAGCAAAGAGTTGGCACCCTATGTAGACTTTGTGCCAGTATGCCCTGAAGTCGGGATCGGACTCCCTGTACCGCGCCCCGCTATTCGGTTAGTCGACAAAGGCGATTTGTCAGTGAGGCTGGTGGAAACCAAAGATCAGCAAAAAGATTACACCGAAAAAATGACGGCGTTCAGTGAGCAAAAAGCGGAGGAGCTCGCTCATCAATCACTGCGTGGCTACATTGTTTGTGCTAAGTCACCGACTTGTGGCATGGAGCGGGTGAAAGTCTACCGCGAGAATGGTTACGCCTCCGATATTTCCGGGGTAGGGCTTTACACTCAGGCACTGATGGCGCGTATGCCATGGCTACCTGTTGAAGAAGACGGCCGGCTTAACGATCCTATCCTCAAAGAGAACTTTGTTTTTCGGCTATTTGCGCTTGATGATCTTTACCAGAGTGTCGAGCAAGGGGTGACCAAGAAAGCCCTTGTCGATTTCCACTCACGCTATAAGTTGGTGCTGATGGCGCACTCACCTGAAAAGTACCGTGAGCTTGGGCGATTTATGGCCAACATCGGCCATTATGACCTTGATCGTTTTTTTGAACAGTACCGCACCGCGTTTATGCAAGCCATCGCCATTCGTGCGACGCGTAAAAAACACACCAACGTGCTGATGCACCTGCAAGGCTATTTTAAAAACAACCTTGATAAAAGCCAGAAAGCTGAGTTAGCGAACCTTATTCATGCGTATCGTCAGGGCACCATGCCTTTACTGGCACCGCTGACGTTGATTTCGCATCACCTCCATAATCACCCTGATGCGTACTTAGCTAACCAAGCCTATCTCAAGCCTTATCCTGATGCGCTGAGGCTTCGCTATGGCCTTTAACACGACTCACGCTCTGACCATCAGTCAGGTCGCGGATCAAACCGGGGTTAACCCTGTCACGCTGCGTGCTTGGCAGCGACGTTATGGATTGCTTGCGCCTGAGCGGACGGCCAAGGGACATCGGCTTTATAGCCAAGAAGATGTAGAGACTATCGCTCATATTCTTCAATGGTTAGATAAAGGCGTACCGATCAGCAAGGTCAAGCCACTTCTGGCTCACAGTCCCGCGTCGGCAGACACGGGCGATGACAGCGTGGCACGTGAACTGATTGACTGTATTCACACATTCTCGGTTAAACGGCTAGGGAATGTTCTGGACACGCTTTTAAAAGAGTATCCCTTCTATTGGTTAGTCGAGCATGCCTTTACCCCAGTCGACCAATGGTTAGGTGACGACGGGGAAGCGGTACGTTTGTTACAGCGCGACCTGTGGCAAAGCGCCGTGATCGATCGATGCCGAACAGCGCTGGCGGCGAATGCAAAACGGCATGCACCATCTCGATGCTGGCTTGTCTCCTTAACCGTGACCAGTGAATACCAACGTGTGCTGATGGCCATGGCACTCAACGAGAAGGGTTACAGTGTCACTATTCTGTCAAGCCCGCATCAACAGTTGAATATGTTGGTTGAGGTGATGCGGGAGCAGGGGGCGAGAACATTGGCCTTGATGGCAAATCGTCGGCTCGATCGTGCCCAACTCAATCAGGTACGCCATTGCCTTACTCAAGATGATATTGAGGTGGTGAGCCAAGCTTTTATCTGCTCCGTACACGGTGACGAGTTGGCAGAACTTAAGGAGAACAAAACGTTATGCATCTAGTCTGGTTTCGGCGCGATTTACGCGGGCTGGATAATCGTGCGTTGAGCGCAGCCAGCGACGCGTCCGAGCCCGTGGTGGGGATTTTTATTGAGACACCGGAACAGTGGGCATCGCACCACCTTTCGCCCAAGCAAGCGGGCCTTATTAAGGCGCGGCTAGACGCGTTACGTGAGGAGCTTAGCGCGAAAAATATTCCTTTAGTGGTGGAGCGTGCGGCTGATTTTCCTCAATCGGCAGAAAAAGTGGCCGACTATGCGCACCGCATTGGCGCAACAGCGGTGTTTGCCAACAAGGAGTACGAGCTTAATGAAAGCAAGCGTGATGAACAGGCGTGCGCGGCGTTAGCGGATAAAGGCATCGCATGGTATGCCTATGATGACCGCAATTTATTTGCCCCGGGCACCATAAAATCGGGAAAAGGTGAACCGTATAAGGTGTTTACTCCCTTCAAAAAAGCCTGCTTACGTGCCCTAGACGGCATGGATGTTTCACCGTGCCAAAAACCATCCAAGCGCGAGACAAACTCAGCCGTTGACGCGATCTTTTCACAGCTTCAACCGATTCATTTTGATTATCCGATGGAGGATGTCTCGGACTGGGCGTCCGATGAGAAAGGGATCCTCGCGCACATGCGTCGTTACTGCCGCGAGCAAGTGGCGGATTATAAACGACAGCGTGACTTTCCGGCGGTTGATGCCACCAGTCAGCTTTCTCCTTATTTGGCCATTGGCGCATTATCCCCGCGTCAATGCTTGGCGCGTTTACAAGAAGAGCAAGCCGATTGGCGCGAGCCCGATACAGGGGCTGCCACCTGGCTGTCGGAGCTTATTTGGCGTGATTTTTATCAGGAAGTGAGCGCACAAAACCCAGCAATCAGCAAAAAGTACAGCTTTTTAGCCTGGGGCGAATCCGTGGTATGGGATAACGACCCGACATTGTTTGAGGCTTGGAAGACGGGAAAAACGGGCTTCCCCATTGTGGATGCGGCCATGCACCAGCTTAATCAAACGGGTTGGATGCATAACCGGTTGAGAATGATTGTGGCGAGCTTTTTGACCAAAGATCTGCTTATCGATTGGCGCTGGGGAGAAGATTACTTCATGTCCAAACTGATTGATGGCGATTTTGCCTCGAACAACGGGGGCTGGCAATGGTCTGCGTCGGTGGGGACCGATGCTCAACCTTACTTTCGGATCTTTAATCCGACCACACAGGGAGAGCGATTTGATAGCGATGGGCGCTTTATTCGTCGCTGGTTACCGGCGCTTAAAGAGGTGCCAGGCAAGCATATTCACAACCCCTGGCAGTGGGCGGATAAGTATGCCCAGTCCCTTGATTATCCGCGTCCGGTGGTGGATCACGCCACTCAGCGTAAAAAGGCGCTAGCCATATTTGAAGCGGCGAAGAATCAGCCTCAGGAGCAAACACCATGACTCGCTCGCCAACCCATGTCGGTGTGTCGCAATTTGTGACGACCTATCAAGCGCTCAATAAAGATAACTTGTCATCACTGGCGACGATTTATCACCCCAAGATTGTGTTTGTCGACCCGGCGCACGAGATAACTGGCTTAGAGGCGTTTATCCAGTATTTTTCGCTGCTGTACGAAAACGTGACTGATTGTCAATTTCATATACACACGACCGCGGTAGACGGAGATGATGCCTTTGTGACCTGGACCATGATGTTATCGCACCCCAAGCTGGATGGGGGAAAAACGCGACAAGTCCAGGGCTGTTCTCACTTATGTTTTTGTGACGGCAAAATCATTCGGCATCGTGATTACTTCGACTTAGGTGAAATGCTGTACGAAGCGCTGCCTGTGATAGGTCGCTTGCTCAAACATATCAAAACGAGGCTAGGACAATGAAACACGTATTGATCACCGGCGCGACGTCGGGAATTGGTGAGCAATTGGCAAGAGACTATGCACGTCAAGGCTGGCAGGTGACAGCTTGTGGACGGAACCAAGACAAGCTAAACACCATGGCTCGCGATCACGCATCACTAGACGCATTGGCGTTTGACGCTACGGATAGCGAACAAACGCATCAAGCGCTGGGTAACCTAAGCGTCTTTCCTGATTTAATTATTTTAAATGCCGGGACGTGTGAATATATCGACCATGGCAAAGTCGATGTGGCACTGTTTAAGCGTGTGTTTGAGATCAATGTCTTCGGTGTTCTCCATTGTATTGAAGCGCTACAGGCTCGGTTCACTCACAGCACGCATCTTGCCATTGTCGGCTCCTCGGCCAGTTATATGCCGCTGCCACGTGCGGAAGCATACGGCGGATCAAAGGCGGCGATTAGCTACATTGCCAACACCTTATCGGTCGATTTGGCACAGCAAGGGGTGACGCTGTCACTTATCTCGCCGGGGTTTGTAAAGACGCCACTGACAGACCAAAACGACTTTGCGATGCCGATGCGCATCACGGTGGAGCAAGCCTCTGAGGCCATTCAAAAAGGATTGGCAAAAGGAAAAACGGAAATACATTTTCCGCGGAAATTTACCTTTATTCTCAAGTTTCTCGCGCTACTGCCCATGTCCTGGCAGCGAGCCCTCGCACGACGTATGACAAGGAACTAAAGCATGAAAATTGCCATCATCGGCTCAGGCATTGCCGGTTTAACCTGTGCTCATTATCTCAATAAACAGCATGATATCACCTTGTTTGAAGCGAATGATTATCTGGGGGGCCACACGGCGACAGTCGATGTCGAGGTCGCCAGTGGACAGTACGCGATTGATACCGGCTTTATCGTTTTTAACGATCGCACCTACCCGAACTATGAACGTTTACTCAATGAAATTGGTGTGGATCGCCAACCTTCTCAGATGAGCTTTAGTGTCCGCAATGATGCGAATGGACTGGAGTATAACGGGCACAGCCTTTCCTCGTTATTTGCGCAGAAGCGTAATGTTATCAATGTGCGTTTCTACCGCTTTTTGGCCGAGATTATGCGATTTAATCGCCTTGCGCGCGACGCACATGCCACGGGTGAGGCTGAGCGGCAAGGCGCACTCAACACCTTGGGTGATTTTCTCAATCAACATGGGTTCAGCGATTATTTTTGTCAAAACTATATTCTCCCCATGGGCGCGGCGATTTGGTCATCCACCTTGTCGGATATGCGTGGTTTCCCCTTGGCGTTCTTTCTACGTTTTTTCCAAAACCATGGCTTATTGGATATCGCGAATCGGCCGCAATGGTATGTGATCCCCGGTGGCTCTCGTGAGTATGTTAAAAAGCTCACGCCTGCCTTTGAGGATAAGATCCACCTGAATTCACCGGTGACACAGGTTCGCCGTACCCCTGATGCGGTATGGGTGACGACAGAGGCCGGTGAACAGGCGTTTGAACAGGTGATCTTTGCCTGTCACAGTGACCAAGCCTTGGCCATGCTGGCCGATCCTAGTGAAGCGGAGCAACAGGTGCTCGGGGCGATTCCCTATCAAGACAATGAGGTTGTGCTTCATACCGATACATCGCTGTTGCCCAAGCGTCAAGGCGCCTGGGCGAGTTGGAACTATCATTTGCCGTTGTCAGATAAAATAGACACAGATCCGGCGGCTTTGACCTACAATATGAATATATTGCAGTCAATTCAGGCGCCTGAGACATTCTGCGTGACGCTAAATCAAACCGACAGGATTGAGCCGAGTAAAATTCTCAAGCAATTTGTCTATGCTCACCCCGTATTTAATACCGACAGTGTTGCCGCACAGCAACAGCGCCATCGAGTGAATGGCCAGCAACGTAGCTGGTTCTGTGGCGCCTACTGGTATAACGGCTTTCACGAGGATGGTGTGCGGAGTGCGCTTGATGTGGTGGAGGGGATCAATTCGTGAGTGAGTCGGTTTCAGCACTAAATAGCGGTTTGTATGTCGGACACGTGCGGCATCGGCGATTTAGCCCAATAAAACACACGTTCAATTACCCGGTGTTTATGCCTGTGATTGATCTGGATGAGCTTAGTTTGCTGGCATCGCAGGTCACAGGGTTTCGCTTGGGCAAGTGGGGGGTAGCCGCCTTTGATCACCGCGATTATTTGAATGGACAAGCGGATACCAAAGCAGCATGCATCGATAAGATTCAAGAACTGACAGGCGAGCGCATTGAGGGGAAAGTGTATGCGTTGTGCCAGCTACGTTATTTGGGCGTGTATTTTAGTCCGGCCAACTTTTATTACCTCTATGACCAAGCGCATAACTGGCGTTATTTATTAGCCGAGGTAAGTAATACCCCGTGGGGAGAGCGGCATTATTATGCCGTGCCTGCGGGTCAACGGTATGAACATGACAAAGCGTTTCATGTCTCTCCGTTTAATCCTATTAAGCAGCGTTATCACTGGCGTCTGCGCCCCTTAGGCAAGCGGGTTCACTTGCACCTCGAGGCTCACCGACAACAGAAAGAATTCGACGCCACACTGGGACTGCAGCGACGTCCGTTTACATCAAAAACACTGAATAAGTTATTGATCCGGACGCCGATGGAAACAGTAAAAGTTGTCATTGGTATTTATTGGCAAGCGCTCAAACTATGGATAAAGGGCGCACCGTTTTATCCGCACCCGAGTGCGAAGAAGGAGTAATTATGTCTGCAACGGACGTCCCTCAGAGTCAACGCACACTGACACGTAAAGAGCACTACGCCAAGCAGTTGGTTTACACCTTGCTAGCACATGTTGATGAGGCGTGTATTTCCCTGGTCGATGAGCAGGGCCAGACCTTACAGTGTGGTGATCCTCAGGCACAATTACATGCATCCGTGCTGGTACACGACCCACGCTTTTACACCCGGATTTTAACCGGCGGCAGCATTGCGGCGGCCGAGGCATACATCGATGGTTGGTGGGAATCGCCAAACTTAACTGACGTCATTCGCGTATTTGCTCGCAACCTTCCTGCTATCGACAAAATTGAAAAGCACACTGGCTGGTTGGTGGGGTTGGGTAACAAGCTTGCTCACTGGCGCAATCGCAATGAAAAAGAGACCGCGCGCCGCAACATCGCAGCACATTATGACCTCGGCAACGACTTGTACCGCCATTTTCTTGATGAGCAAATGCTGTATTCCAGCGCTATTTACACAGACAAAGAAATGACGCTGGAACAAGCCCAAGTTGAGAAGATGGACCGACTCTGCCGACAGCTTGCGCTGACTGCAAATGATCATTTGCTCGAGATTGGCACCGGCTGGGGAGGCATGGCGATCTACGCGGCTAAACATTACGGCTGCCGCGTGACCACCACCACGATTTCACAAGAGCAATATGCTTGGGCAAAAGCCTGTGTCGAGCGAGAAGGGCTGGAAGATAAGATCACGCTGCTACAAAAAGACTACCGCGATCTGACCGGTGAATACGATAAACTGGTATCGATTGAAATGATTGAAGCGGTGGGGAAAGCGTACTTGGACACTTTTGTGCGTCAATGTCAGGCCTTGCTTAAGCCTGATGGTTTGATGGCTATCCAAGCGATCACCATTGCTGATCAGCGTTACGAACATTACAGCCGGAACGTCGACTTTATCCAAAAGCATATTTTCCCCGGAGGATTCTTACCTTCAGTGAGTGTGTTGTTGTCTCACCTCACCGCTCAAACTGATTTTGTGATCAGAGACTTAAAAGACATTGGCTTGGATTACGCACAAACCTTGGCGGATTGGCACACACGCTTCAATCAGCAGACAGACGCACTGCGCGACTACGGCTATGACGATCGCTTTGCGCGTTTGTGGCGCTATTACTTTTGTTATTGTGAGGGCGGTTTTAAGGAGCGCACGATCAGTGCGGTACAGCTACTCCTAAGTCGCCCCGCTTGGCGAGAGGCATAATTCGTGCGCTTTGTCGTTATTTCTTTATTGTTCAATGTTTACTGGTTTTCGGCGGCGCTCGGTCCGCCGAGCTTTCAGTGGTTGATGGTCGCGATGTTGCTGGGCGCGATCCTTTATGACCGCAGCGTGATGTGGGCAATGGCCGTACTCACGCCTGTTGGGTTGATCGGTGATAGCCTATTACTCCACACACAGTGGTTAGCGGTTGATACTGAGTACGTTGTGATGCCGCTGTGGCTACTATTACTGTGGCTAGGATTTTGCAGTTTTGTCTGGTTAATGCGTGACCTGATCCTTGCACGTGCATTTTGGTTTATGGCGGCGCTGGGCAGTTTGGGTGGCGCGAGCAGTTACTGGGCAGGAGAGCGTTTAGGGGTTTTAAGCTTCCCACAGTCACTATGGGTCACTGGCGCGGTACTGATAGGGGTCTGGTTAGTCTACAGCATCTTCCTGATTAACCTGATGCAATGGCTGCAACATCAGTTGCGTGCCCGTTCTATCGCGACAAGGAGAGAGCCATGAATAGGCGGATAAAACACCTTATTTTAATGCTCGCGCTCGCAATGCCTGGCTATGCGGTCGGGACGACGTCGTCGTCAATGACATGGCAAAGCTGGCCACAAGTTGGCGAAGCGACGTTAACTTGGGGCTGGTGGACCATCTATCAGTCATCACTGCGCTCACCGACCGGGCGTTATCAAGCGCAAGCACCCCACGCGCTAGTGATTACCTACGCGCGTGACATCAGTGATCAACGACTGATGAAAGCAACCAAGGATCAGTGGGAACACTTGGGCTTTACGGAAACACAACGAGCGCGTTGGGAAAAAGCGCTAGACAAAGCGTGGGGGGATATTGAAGAAGGCGATCGCTTGGCATTCGTGCGCCACGCACAAAAAGGGATATTTTACGCCCAGCCAAAAGGAGAAAGCTGGCAAACGACATTGACAGTGGATGACACCGAGCTGGCGGATGCATTTCTCGCGATCTGGTTATCGGAAGACACGGATTATCCAGATCATCGTCGAGCATTATTAGGAGAAACGCCATGAGAAAAATGACGCAGACGATAGGCAAGATCCTAACGGTATTGGTGAGTGCCATGCTGGTGGTGGCGTGCTCTGCCGATATTGAAGATTACCAAGGTCAAAAGCCGGACTTTAATTTATTTGAGTACTTTGAAGGACAAACAAAAGCCTGGGGTATGGTGCAAGATTTTACCGGTGAGCAAACCCGACGCTTCGTTGTTGATATCGAAGGTGTGGTAGAGGGAGACACACTGACACTGGACGAATCCTTTGTGTATGCCGATGGCGAAACGCAAACCCGAGTTTGGACGATTAAACGTCACCCTGACGGGACTTATACAGGGACGGCTGGCGACATCGTCGGGACGGCAAAAGGGGTGGTGGCGGGCAATGCGCTTAATTGGCGGTACGACTTAGTGGTGCCAGTTGGCGACAGCGAATACCAACTCCACTTTGACGATTGGATGTTTCGCCAAGACCAAGATCGCCTCTTTAACGTCACTTCGATGCGTAAATGGGGGATAGAAGTCGGCAAAGTCACGCTTTTCTTTGAGCGGGTAGAGCCATAGTGCGCGAACAGGACGCGTCAGAGGCGTTAACCAACCCCCCTGGCTAGACCGATTGCGCGTTGGATAACCCAGCGCAACAGCTTGGGGATCGGGGCTTTTAACTCGTTCTCGGTATAAGCGATAATGGCCAGCGCGGCGTCGGGCTTGGCATAGCGTTTTAACGCTTTGGCGATGATGCGTTTGTCGTTCATATGAGGCTGCTGTGCCGTGACGCCGGCCATATCGCGAAACAAAGGCTCATAGCCGTTATTATATAGGTAGTGTTCAATGTCGCGGTCAGGCAGCACGGTTAAACGCGCGCCCTCTGGTTGATGCTCTATTTGCCCGCGCGCCGTCGCAGCGTACTTCTTACCAGCCATATCGCCATCTGCCACTAAATGCCATTCAATGCCCAAGGCCTTGGCGGCCTTAATCAACGGCCGCAAACCGCTTTGGGCAAACTCGATAAGGTGTACCCCTTCTGCCGCTAAGTCATAACCTTGCAATCGCGCCAGCTCGTTAAACAGCCAAATTTCTGTTTCACCCTCCACCAATAGCCAACAGCGTGCAAACAGTGCACTGGGTCGGTGAAAACGAACATGGAAGGTGACGCGGCGACGCTCGTCTTGGCTGAGAAGGTGAGACGGTACTTGGTGGCTATGAGTTTCGGTGGGGTGTCGCACGAGACGGCGAATATGGTCTAGTTGTACACCCGCGAGCAAGTCACCACTGTTGGTAGTAAGCAGCTTTTGCATCGGCATCAACTGAATCAAGCGCCACGCTTGGTTCAGTAAGGTTGGATGAAGTCGCCCCTCTGGATCTTCAAATAGCATCACTGGCCGCGCATTGCGTTTGAGCTGTTTAGGCCCGCGTGCTCGGACAAACGCACTTAATAGGCCCATGAGCACGAGCCGGCTTTGATTAGAGGTGTTTGCGGCCACCGCTTCGAGCGGGTGCATTTGGTTATGCGTGATGGCCAATGCGCCCGGGGCATGAATGGGATAAGGATCGCGGTCATGCTCGTAGGCGGCAAAATAGTGATCGAGCAATTGACGCATGGCATGCAGGCCGCTCTTTATCTCGCCTTTATTCACATGGCCAGGCATCATCAACAGGCGGCGATAAGTGTTGTCTAACCGCTGCTCAAGACGGGTGTTATCTTTGGTCACCGCTTGTCCTGGTACGCGCATGCGCCTTGCGTCACGTACACGAACGACAGGATGGATTTGCATCAGGTGGCTGGCGAGCGCGTCACTGTTTTCGTGCTCAATCATATCGCCTTGTGAGGATAAAAACGCTCTTCGTACCGAGACCTTGCTTTCTTGGATGGTGGCGCTCAAGCAATAATCAAGGGTTCGGCAACCCGCGTTGGTTCCATTCCAAACGGGTTTAAAGCGGCGATAGCGACGCGCTTTATGCTCACCGGGAAAGCTCTCTTGCCAACGGAGAATGATTTGAAACTGTTGTTCAGGCAAGACCCCCAGAACATGGTCGACATGAAAGTCCGAGCGTTTGAATTGAGGTTTATCGCCACTGGGGTGGAGGGCAATTTCTAACGCATCGAGTAGAGAAGATTTACCCCATGCATTTTCACCGATTAAAACGGTCAGTTCATCTACTTGCAGTGACAGGCGGTTGATACCACGAAAGCCTGCTATTTCAATTCGGTCTAGTCTCATTGTCACCTCTGTTTTACAGTATGACACCTTCTTGAAAAAGGAAACCCAGTCCTTTGTGGTTTTGTGCTATATGCCTGATTTATTGCACTTAACCGAGTGGGGACTCGGGCATATTTACAATAGGGTGGTGAGCGAAACCCTGATATAGTGTTTAGAGTTAACAACGCAGCCCGATTGGGCGATCATCAAGAGACAGTCATGCTATCGTTTGAAGCCCTACAAGTGCTGGATGCCATTGAGAGAAAAGGCAGTTTTGCTGCCGCCGCTGAATCATTGAATCGCGCGCCGTCATCGTTAAGCTACCAGGTTCAAAAACTAGAAGACGAGCTGGGTTTGGTGATTTTTGATCGCTCCGGACATCGCGCCACATTTACCGATGCGGGGTATTTATTGGTTGAACGTGGGCGGATGTTATTGAATGCCGCCGATGAGATGGTCGCCGATGCGGCCTCCTTGGCACACGGATGGGAGTTGGAGATTTGCTTGGCCTATGATGGGCTGTTTAAAAGCCACTTCTTCTTTCCTCTGATCGAGCGCTTGGCGAAGAAAAGCAATACGCGCCTTAAGTTGACCGAGCAAATCTTGGCAGGATGCTGGGAAGCGCTGGCCCAAGACCGCGCTGATGTGTTGGTGGCACCCATTCCCGACACGGTGCCGCAGGGCATAAAGGTGCAGCCTTTGGGCGAGATGAGCGCCTATTGGGTAGCCGCGCCCGACCATCCCATTCACAAAGAGGCGCGTCCCGTTGAGCCTGATGTGCGTGCCAAATATCGCGGGGTGGCGGTGGCGGATACTGCGCGTGGTATGCAACCTAAAACTTTCAATGTGTTAGAAGACCAGCCGCGGCTCACCGTCAGTTCAATGCACGATAAATACGCGGCGATCTTAAACGGACAAGGGATCGGGACGCTGCCTTGGTTTTGGATACAAGATGATCTCAATGCGGGCCGTTTAAAACGCTTGAAAGGCGGAGAGCCATTCGAGCTAACGCTTGGGGTGGCCTGGAAACGTAATCGGATGGGTAATGCTAAATCATGGTTAGTACGCCAGCTTCCCAAGCTCTTAGCGCCCTACCTGCAAGCAGGGGATATTCCCATTGGTCACAAGTAGGTAAAACAGCGTTTCGCTTGCTCGTTTTTAGCCGCGCTCGTCCGGCCGATGCATGCAGCCCAAGTCCGTTTAGACGTTTTTAGTCGTTAACTGGCGGATGCGGGTGCAAAGACAGCTGCATATCGACAATGCCATCTTCCATTTGCACATCAATACTAAAACCACATTTTTGTGCCAAGGTTATCATCCCTCGGTTATTGGGCATCGTCATCCCGGTGATCCGCGATAATCCCGCTTGGCGACCGTAATCGATGATGGCTTGCATAAGCACGCGACCTAAACCTATCCCTTTCAGATCGGAACGCACGAGCACGGCAAACTCAGCGTCGGTGTTTTGTGGATCTGCCAGCAAGCGTGCTACCCCCCAAATCTCTTCTTCGCCAGACGCAAGATGGTAAGTAGCCACGAGTGCCATTTCACGGTCATAATCAATTTGGGTCAGGTTTGCCAGCGCTTCATGGTTGAGTTCGCCGACGTCGGAAAAAAAGCGACGATACAAATCTTCTTCAGAGACTTTTTCTACGAAGGCTTTATGCGTCGGTTCATCCTCGGGAAGAATAGGACGAAGCAGAATGGTCTGCCCATTTTTGAGCTGGATAGACTGCTCAAGCTCTTTCGGATAGGGGCGTATCGCTAACCGCTTTTGTTGACTGCCTGCGTAATCACGTAACCGTAGAGAGGCATCGAGAATAGTCAGCTCATTGCCAGACACCAATAAAGGGTGAATATCGAGTTCATCAATCTCTGGGCAATCAATGATCATCTGTGACAGGGTCACTAAAAAACGGCATAAGCGGGGAATATCAATAGAAATCGGAAAACCACGTTGTTTGATTTTGCCGCTCTTTATCGCGCCAATGACCAGGTAACGTGCCAATGCCATGTTTAATGGTGGGATCGCAACCGCAGCATCCTTGGTCACATCCCAGTCCGAGCCCCCTTCACCCAGCAGAATGATAGTGCCGAACACGGGATCATTGCTGATGGTCACCCGCAATTCTTGCGCGCCAGCGCGATGAGCCATGGATTGGACTAACAGGCCTTCAATACGCGCGTCTGGAAAGGTAACCGTGACACGATCCACAATGGCTTGGGCGGCATTCGCGACTTCAGCGCCAGTGCGTAGATTGAGCATGACGCCCTGTACATCCGATTTGTGTCGGATATCTTGTGAGCGCAGTTTTACCGCGACCGGGTAGCCAACCTGTTCAGCAATTTGCGCGGCTTCGACCGAATCATTAGCTAACCAGGTTGCTATTACTTGCATGCCATAGGCTTCGAGTAAGGGGCGGACTTCGTGGGTGGTTAAGGTCAGGTGCTCAATATCTTCTGCTTGATCGATAAACGCGCGAGCGGCGGGCAAGTCGTAGTCCATATTCCCCGTCGAGGTGGGCGTTTCCATTAATTGCTTTTGGTTGCGCCGATACTCCACGAGATGCATGTAGGCGGTGACGGCGCTTTCGGGCGTACGATAGGTCGGAAAACCGGCATGGGTAAAAGCGAGACGCGCTACCGTGGCATCATCGCCTTCGCCTTGCCAGTTGGTCAGAATATTAAATCGGCGCGCGCGAGGGTTTTCTTTGAGTGAATGGATAATGGCCTTGGCGGTGCTCAAGCCCGGCGCGGTGACCGAGGGAGAATGCATGATAAGCACGGCATCGGCATCGTCACTGTTTAACACAATGTCAATCACCGCTTGATACCGTTGCGTATCGGCGTCCCCCACTATGTCAATGGGGTTGGTTTGCGACCAGCTTTTGGGAAGGACCTGATGCAAGGCGTCGAGCGTTTGTTCGCTCAGCGTCGCTAACTTGCCGCCAGCATCCATGAGCGTATCGACGGCCATCACCGCCGGCCCGCCCCCATTGGTAATAATTGCAAGGCGTTCACCACGGAGTGGCACCGAGTGAGCAAGGGTTTCCACCGCCGCAAACAGCTCGTGCGTATTGTTAACGCGCAGCATACCTGAGCGGCGAATTGCCGCATCGTAGGCGGCATCTAAACCAATGTTGGTATGACTGAGCTGCTCGAGCGCCACCGAGCCACCTCGTGTGCGGCCGCTTTTAAGTACCAGGATCCGCCGATTACGGGCAGCGGCGCGGGCGGCTGATATAAATTGGCGCGCGTCGCGTATTGAGTCGACATACAGCAAAATGGCGTCGGTTTTGCTGTCACGACAAAGAAAATCGAGTAACTCTGGAAAATCGATATCGCTGGCTTCACCGAGTGAGATAAAAGTGGAAAAGCCAATACGTTTGTTGCGTGCCCAATCTAAGATAGTGGTGCATACCGCTGCAGATTGAGAGACAAAGGCAATATTGCCCTTATTGGCAGGGACCGGCGCAAATGACGCATTGAGATTGAGCCAAGGTAAGATCATGCCAAGGCTATTAGGGCCGAGGACTCGCATGGTATATTTTGCCGCGATCTGTTGCATGGCGTCGTATTGACTGATCGCTTCTGCATTTAATTGTCCCCGCATGCCCGCTGCCAGCACAATCACCAGCTTTACCCCCCGCTCGCCAAGCTGCGCAATAAGAGGAGGGGTGATTTCGCCACGCGTACAGAGGATGGCTAAATCAGGCACCAAGGGAAGATCTGCCACGGTTTTGTAGGCTAATATACCGGCAACCGCTTGGTACTTGGGCGTCACGGGCATGATAGGGCCTTGGAAGCCGCCGGACTGCAAATTGCGCGTGACGACATAGCCAGCACGACCACTGTGATCAGACGCGCCCACTACAGCGATGGACTTTGGCTTGAGGAGTTGATCAATACCGGCCATGGTGCCCTCCGTTGGTTGACGTGTGCTTGCTTGTGGTGCTCAGAGGTGCAAGCGTGTTTATTGGCCAGTTTATCGGTTTGCGCTTGAATTCAACGGTTTTTTTTAGCGCAATGTGATCTCGGCATGGCAGAAAATGAACAGTGAGATAGACTAAAAGCGACGTTTAACGTGACTATCTGTGAGCTGTAGCCGGAAACCTCTTGCAAGAGGATAACTTTTGGTTGAATGGCTCCTAGGTCGGGGGCACAATGAAACAAACTTGGATAACTGACAGAATCACAATGAAAAAATTGGCCTTACTGGCTATCGTCATGCTGCTGACCGGATGCAGTGGCGGTGGCGTTACCACTGAAATTTACAGTCAGACAATTGAATCAACCGACAAGCGCGATACTGTGCAAACGGAAGATACCGCGCAAACGGCAGACGCCGAGCCGATGATGAACACGGCCAAGCCTGAGCCGAAGCCAGCACCGAAAAAGCAAGCGGTGAAATCCGCGACGCAAAGCGCTGGGTATACCATCCAAGTCGTTGCCCTTAGCCATGATAGAGGGTTCAGTGATTATGCCAAACGGCTTCCGAGCGACCAGCCATTGTGGAGCAACAAAAAAATGGTAGATGGTTTGCCATGGTACACCTTGTTATACGGTGAATATCCAAGCCGTGATGCCGCGAAACGAGCGATTAAGGCACTGCCACAAACCATTCAGGAATATGGTCCTTTTGTACGCGATATCAGTAAAATAAAACGCTCTTCAACACCTGAGATGATCCGTGTGAATTAATTCGCGGGTTGGCGTGATTGAAAAGCTGGCGAATGCCAGCTTTTTTGTTGCGTGGCGTTTATCCCTGTATTGCCGGTGACGCGCTAGCGGCACAGATTGAACAAACCTCCAGCAAATGGGCTCTAATGAACGAATAAAAACGCCTCTGAGAGATGCAAGCGAATCCGCATTTGTCTACTATGGCGTTAGTGTCCGAACAGCGCGTCTAGACGCGTGATGAGAGAAGAAAATGACCAAACTCAACCTGCTTTTGTTATGCGGTGGCGGCGGGGCAGAACATGATATTTCCCTCGTATCTGCCCGATATATTGAATCACAATTAGCTAAGTTACCCCGCGTTAAGGTGCATAAAGTTGAAATGACCCAAGACGGGTGGCACCTGGATGACGGTATGCGCTGTCATCTTGATACTGATGGCAACCTGTGCAGTAAAGTGGAACTCACGCAAATTCACTATGTTGTGCCTTGCCTTCATGGCTTCCCAGGCGAAACCGGCGATATTCAGTCATTACTGACGATCACTGGCCTGCCATACTTAGGATGTGACGCGGAAGGTAGCCAGATCTGTTTTAATAAAATAACGTCAAAGCTATGGTTTGATGCACTTGGTATCCCCAACACCCCCTATGTGTTTATCACCGACCAAGGCGAGCAGAGCCAAGCACGTGCCTCCGCGTTTCTAGCGGACCATCAGGCGGTGTTTGTGAAAGCGGCCAGCCAAGGGTCGAGTGTAGGGTGTTACCACGTAACAGATGCCGCGCAGCTACAAGCCCGGATTGCCGATGCATTCACCTTCTCGGATCAGGTATTGATCGAAAAAGCGATCAAGCCGCGTGAATTAGAGGTGGCAGCGTTTCAAGTGGGCGATGAAATTATCGTGACACGCCCCGGTGAAATCCGGTGTCCCGAAGGGAGCTTTTACACCTACGAAGAAAAGTACAGCGAAGGGAGCCACAGTAATACCTATATAGAGGCTGAAAACCTGACTGAAGCACAAGTGGCAGCAATCCGTGCCTACGCCCATCAGGCATTCAAGCAACTGCGTTTAAAAGACATGTCGCGTATCGATTTCTTCTTAACCGAAGACAACGAAATCTTAGTCAATGAAATTAATACGTTTCCTGGCATGACGCCTATTTCTATGTTCCCCAAACTGATGGAGCACCATGGCTTAGCATTCCATGAATACTTGGCATCCTGTATTAGCACGGCCACGGGTCGACGGGTTAATTGATTAATCGGTAAGTTTTTTTCGTCGGTAACGCGATTTGGCTTGTTCGCTGGCCTCCGTATTACCGACATATTGCGCCGGCATGGCGGGGCTTTTCCAACGTCCCATATGTTGAATTTGCTTTATCGTCATGCCTTTTTTCGCGAGCGACCGACTTGCCCCCACTCTGGGTGACTGGCCGGAAAAGGTGACGGACTCATCCAACAGCGCACTAGCTCGTCGAAAGACACGATAAATCGATGATGGGTCAAGCGGCGCTTCTCCCAACTGACCATGCTTGTTGATTCGCCGAAGTAGGGGGCCTTGGCGGATACCTGTTTTGTCTAACCAGTCCATCAATAACCTAGCGACGGATTCAGACAGTGGGACGCGCTGGTCTCTCACCATAATGAATGCTTGCGCCTCGACCGTGATCAGGTCATCTACCGACAGGGCGGCTAGCTCGCTGCGCTTTAATAATCCTTCGTATGAGAGCGACCAAACTAAACGATCACGTATGTCTTTTAAGCGCTTTGAACGGGCAAGCTGTTGGTTTAACGCCGCTAGATGATGAGATTGAAAGGGAGTGGCCTCTCGGCTTTCTGGTAACTTCGCGTGGAGTAGGCGCGCCATTGCGTACTTTACTTCCCGGTGCTTACTGGGATCTTTAAATTGGTGAAGCTTGTGCACCAAGCCGACGGTAATAACCATCCTACGCACGGCTGAAATCTTACGCCGATTGGCTGTTATTTCAGCAAAACGGCGCAGCGTGGTGACAGCACAAGGAAGTGGCGTCACATTCTGTTCTTGGCAGAAGGCAACGAAAACGCGCCAATCATTACGATAACTCAACAGCGAGTTTTGACTATAGACGTTTTGCGTGACAGAAGACCATTCTTCAATGCTCAATGTGCCTGTATTAAAGCGAGCTTGACTTTCTTCAATATCACTTGGGTCTAAAGGCAATAGTCTTTTCATAACGCACTATAACTTGTTATTAATAACTCCAATGTATCAGATTTTAGTGAAAAATGTTTGAAATATATCTCAATTCGCCTACTCCTTAGTCTAACAGCCCCTTGTGCGGGTGAAATTTCTAGAACAACGCGTGATAATAGTCTAAAAATGAAAGATGCTCGTACGCCATGTATGTGTATCGGATTATTGTTCGCGAAAGGAGATAACCATGACTCGACGCCTTTTTCATCGTGGTTATACGATTGAAAAGACAGAAGGTGGTAATGAGACCACGGAGGTTTACCGGGCTAGAGTCGCAGGTAAATCGATCTCTGGCAGTTTGCAGAATGTAAAAAAGTCAATCGAGTGGTGGGCTGACACAAACACATTCGTGGAGCCCGCTGATTTTGACGATGAAGAGAATGACGTATCGTCAAAAAAGCAGGTAGAAGAATATAAAGGTTTTCGTATCATGAACGACGACCCAGAAAAAGATGAAAAGGGCTGGTACATGATTGTACGCGGTAACTTAATGAAAGGCTCGCTGCCCGCACTCAAACACTTTATTGACAAAAATGCAGAGCAACTCCGCGCTTAAGAAGGAAAGCCACTGAGTGGCTCTCCCTGTCACTGGCTGCTATGTGGATTCAGCTTTGATATAGTGTGCCCAAACGCTTCAACGATACAGAATTATGTCTGATAATAATCATTTAGTTTACTCGACAGAAACTGGCAGAATTAAAGCCGAGCCAGAAAAGCCAAGCCGCCCAAAAGGTGATGGCATCGTTCGTATTCAGCGACAAACCAAAGGGCGCAAAGGTAAAGGCGTCAGCTTGGTAACAGGGTTGGATCTTGATGATGGCGCGCTGAAACTGCTCGCCGCTGAGCTTAAAAAAGTGTGTGGCTGTGGTGGCGCAGTCAAAGATGGCGTTATTGAGATCCAAGGGGACAAACGCGATGCCCTCAAGGCACACCTAGAAAAGAAAGGCCATATAGTGAAGCTGGCGGGCGGCTAAGATCTAAAAACATCATAATAGAAACAAAAAAGGCAGCGTGGGCTGCCTTTTTTTTGTTCAGCGCAGTTATTAGGTATGACCGTCTGCGTCAATCAAGGCATCGAAGCGCTCATTACCGTGTAGAGATTCGAAGTCTGCTTCTTCACGAGCGGCTTCGCGCAGTGACGCACTCTCTGCAACCGCCAGCTCTAAGTCAGACACAGCCTGATCTTCCGCCCCCAACCTCGTATAAGCACATGCGCGTTGGAAGAGGGCGTTGGCATTACGCTCATCCACCTCGAGCACGCGGTTACTGATACTCAGCGCCCAATGGTATTCGCCCATTTCCATCGCAGCATCCGCCTTATGGGTGAGCGCTTCAAGGTCACCAGGACGGATTTTGAGGATTTCATTATAAATTTCCATCCGCTGCTCTGGCGTCTGCGAATGTTGCGCACGCAACCATAAGTTATGGATCTCGTTAATGCGTTCAATCTCTTTGTTGTTTTCAGCAATAATGCGCGTTTTACGCTTCAAGTCGCGTTCCAAAGCTTGGAACTTGCGTTCATATTGCTCTGCAATTTCAGATAACTGTTGATCCGCCAGTTCTTTAGTATTGGTTTTTATATCGCGCAAAGACTGCCAACCCACCAACGCAATCAATGATGCTGCACCGGCAATCAGATAAAAGAAGTAGGTCACTGTTACATTGGCATAGTTCAGTGATTTATCCGCTACGTCCAGCTCACGATCGGTAATCTCGGTCACCATTCGCTTTTCTAGCGCCTGGAAATCGGTTCTTAAGTTTCGGATTTCATCCAAAACGTACCTTTCCATCAGGGGTTTATCGTAAATACTTTGCTCAGCATACGAGGTCGGCTCTTTCGCCGCTTTGATATGCTTGACATCGTTTTCATCTTCAGCACTAGCACTGAAGCATGCCAACGCCACGAGCAAACAAGCCCAAATGTGCGCTTTCATGATTATCCTTATGTAACGAATCAGTTGAGAACTAGCAAGACTTTAGCAAACCTTCTGCAGACTAAAAAGGTTAACAGATGGAATTCGCTGATAAGATGACTTTTCAATACCTAACGCCCGATACGATCCGTGATTGGAGCGTCAGGCACCGTGAGCGAACGCCTTGACAATCACTATAACGACAATCATATTGGATGTATATAAGTCAGGTATTGTTGACATGGTGAGCGCAATGAACCGATCTATTTTAGATGCAGTCATGAACGCAGAAGGTATCGTTGAACCAAGCAAAATGGCCGCGTTCTTTCATACCAACTTGAAAGAAATTGCGTCGTTGTCTGGATTGCCTTATTCCACGTTAAGCCGCGCAGAGCGATATTCAACGATCAAGGCACAGCAACAACTGCGTAACTGCACAGAAGTGATCAACCGAATCCTTCCGTGGACGGGAAATGAATTTCATGCCTACGCATGGTATCGGAGCGAAGGGCTACCAGAGTTTGGCGGATTAACCGCAGAGCAACTGGTTAAACACGATCGAATGGACGCGCTGAGAGCCTACCTTAACCATACGAGCGAAGGCGGTTATGCGTAAAGAAAAGCTACAGGAATACCTATTTCGCTTTGAAGGTGCGGTATTTCGTGGCCATATCCCTCGCTGGTCATACGCGCCTAACAGTGGGGAAGGAGCAAGACGCAATGGTGGGCGCTTTAATCCCAAAGGCGTTGCCGCGCTATATACCTCATTGTCTCAATCGGGTGCATGGGTCGAGGCTCAGCAGGGGTTTCGTTTTAAAGCGCAGCCTTTGACAATATGTCAATATGATGTCGACTGTGACAATGTACTCGACCTGACCGATGAAACAGTGCTGCTAAACTGTGGCATCAAGCCCTCAACACTCAGCTGTGCCTGGTTAGACCAAGTGACCCAGAACCAAACCCCCGATAGTTGGCACTTATCGAAACAGCTCATCAGTGCAAAGGTCAACGCCATTATTGTGCCCAGTTTTGCACATGGCGCCGCCCGAGAGATGAAAAACATCGTATTTTGGCGATGGTGTGATACGCCACCCAACATGGTTAAAGTGATTGATGACTTTGAACGGCTGCCGCCATAACCTTATTAGCGCCACCCGCCAAGGTAAGTGAAGCCCCAGTGTTTGCCAAAATAGCTTGGTATAACCCGTAAAGCCGTTCCGTCTGGCTCATCACCGCGCGCTTGAAGCATCTCAGATCAAGCGGAGCATTTGAACTGAGTGGGTTAAAGAAAGTGGTGATTAGCTATTTTATGGTAAATATCGTTTATGGTGAATGATGGGCAAGCATGAATACACGTCGCTAAGTAGGGCGACAGTGGTCGTAATGGCGCATAAGCAGCGGTCTCTATATTATAAACAACAAACCTCGTTCTACTTCAGCACGCCCAAACACTATTTAACATAACATACATAATGCGTACTTAAGATTGGTTTGTTAACATACAGCCGTAACACTCAGTCCATTGCGTAAATCTTCTCAACCTGACTAATGTCTTTCCCGTTCCAAATCATTTCTGCATGGAAGCATTGGATGACGTCGCTAACCACTTGTGGCGTAGACATCGCCCAACAGCTCCCTTTTTCATTTCTTACTGAGTTGTAGCGGATCCCTGTTAATGTATCATCTTGCCGAACCTGACGACCAAACGCCTGTGCCGCGGAGTAATCAATAAGGTCGTAGATTGGATCTGTCATTGGCTTATCGCACACATCAATCACCTGATCGTCATTAAATGTGAAACGAAGCGCCCTAAACACCAAGCGATCATAATGAAGCCCATTAACATCAGTCCAATACTTGCGCTGGTGATACATGACTTCCTTTAAAGCGGTCTGTTCGGTGTCGCCGATATACAGCATTCCAAAGCTGCCATCAGCAAAGCGTGAGCCATCACGGTTAATGTGCGTAAAGGCGGCTACCGCATAGCTACGACCACGTTCACAGTGGTACGGGATTTCTTCCGGCTTAATCAGGGAAACATCGCCCACTTCATCGAGAATACGTGGATTCGTCAATGCTTGCAGTTGATACATCACCTCAAAGTCTTCCGGATTAAGGACATCATCAAACAAGTCAATCGTCGGGTACTTAGACGGAATGAGCCTATATCCTACCGCTTGATGTTCTCGAGCATTCAGCATTTTATCCCCACTGACCTGAACGTAAAGCGTCAACACGACAAAACACTTCGTAGAGATCAGCAAATTTGCCGCTACTCATAATAGATAAAGGAGTCCGCCCTTCGAAGTAAGCGTTTTTGTTCTCCATAGACATGAATCCCTGAACGTTCTCTTGGTTATCGAAGATAATTCGAAGACTACCGTGGATGTTTGCGATGTAGCTTAAACGCTCAAGCTGATCATCATCCATAGATATCGTGTCTGGGTTAGCCTTGTACTTTTGGAACGTAGACCTTGGTATGCGAAGAATTCGTTGCATGTCTGCGCCGGTGCATCCCCATCCTTCCATTATGTTTACAGCAGCCTTGAAGCCGACCTGAGCCATTCTCTTCTTGTCTGCCGCTTTTAGTGCTTGTGCTGCTGTCATATCATTCACCATTTCATGTTTGCACACTCTCATCATGGACCTAATGTTTAATTTTGTCCACAATGAGACATAACGCCTTACACAGCTCGCGACATTTTTTCGTCTTGGGTTGACCAAACCTCGCACCCGAATCAACGCCCTAACAGACCACGCTTGATGTCATCGTATGGTATGTCTTGATACATTAAACAGCGACGCGTTATCACTCCTCATCTCGCTTGGATTGATTGGCATGTCGATGTCCGATAAAGTGCTGATAATAGGTCGTCAATGCGAGTGAGCTTTATGATAAAAACAGCTTTGGTGGGTTTTGGCTTTTCTGCCAATACATTTCATGTTCCTTTTCTGAGCGCAATCTCTGAGTTTGCGATTTCAGCTGTTGTATCCAGTAAACCCGAGCAGGTTGCACAGCGGTTACCCAAAGCGGCCTGCTTTGATGATCTCAGCACCTTACTCACCCAACAAACCCCGGATTTGGTGGTGATCACCACACCCAACCATCTTCACTACCAGCATGTTAAACAAGCATTAGAAGCCGGTTGTCATGTCTTAGTGGAAAAGCCTTTTGTCACCAATAGCCGTGATGGTCTCGAGCTAGCAGAGCTGGCCAAGCAAAAAGGCTTAGTGTTGTGTCCTTACCACAATCGACGTTGGGATGGGGATTTTCTCACTCTAAAAGGCTTACATCTCGCAGGTGAGCTTGGCGACATCAAAGTCATGCACTCTAGCTTTAATCGCTACCGCCCAGAGGTTCGTCAACGGTGGCGTGAGCTACCGGGTGAAGGCGCCGGTATCTTGTATGATTTGGGTTCACATTTAATTGACCAAGCACTGCACTTATTAGGGGAGCCGAATGCGGTTTCCGCTAGTTGCCGCGCACTCCGCCCAGGCAGTGAAACGACCGACTACTTTCAGGTGACTCTGCACTACCCAGACAAAGAGGTAATTCTTTCCTCAAGTCCCTATCGTTCTGGCACCACAGAGCGTTTTGTTGTTCATGGTGAAAAGGCAACCTTCAGTACCGTAGGGCTGGATATTCAAGAAGAGCAACTACGCGCTGGCTTGATGGTGACTGTCTCTGGTTTTGGTGAACAAGCGTATCAAGGGATGCTCGAAGTAGGTGACAGCGTCACACCTGACCCGCTTACGCTTGAAGATGGCCAATACCACCGCCTATTTGACGGGCTAGCTCAGGCAATTACCAATGATCAACCCTCGCCTGTTTGCCCCATCTCCGCAAGCAAAGTTATCTATGCTATTGAGTTGGCACAAACAGCCTCCGATACAGGCACTCGCCAGCCTTGGCAGTTCCAAGACTAACTACCTTTAAAAGATTAAACCTAGCCTAGTCACATCATCGGTGTGACTAGTATTTTTCATTCAACTATTTAAAGTTATAGTGCATTATAGTACGAAAAAATAGCCCAGGATATGGCTGGGCTATAAAATAGAGTCGCTTTAGGCGATGGTAAACTGATAGACCATCATCAACAGGAGCAACCAAAACACAGAAACACGCCACCTGATGAGCGCAATCAAACCTAGCGCTATCGGCAACAAATCAAGCGGTTGTGTATAAGCAGACACCCACACTGGTTGATACAGCGCGGCGGCGAGCAACCCCACGACACTGGCATTAATGAGGCTGATAGCGCCGGCTAGGCGTGGCTGTGTCTTCACCGCCTCCCAGATAGGTAAAACACCAAACATCAGCAATGCGCCAGGCAAGAAAATTGCGATAGTGGCAATAATACTGCCCCAAAGCGGTGACAAGCCATCAATACTTGCGCCAAGGTAGCTCGCCATCGTAAACATAGGGCCAGGCACAAGCTGTGCTGCCGCGTACCCTTCAATCAACGCAGAGTCTGTGACAACGTCACCCACTATAGGCTCGAGCAAAGGCAGCACGACATGGCCACCACCAAACACAAAGCTCCCTGCCTGATAGAAAAGATTAAACACTTGTACCCAAAGTGTCTGGTTAAACAACCAAGGCACCGTTAGCAATAATAAAAACAGGCCAATAATACTGGCACTACGACGCCACGCAATAGATACGGCAGTGTGGCTCTGTTGCGGTTTTGCAAACCCTATCGCGCCAACCATTCCAGCAATCAAAATAGGCAAAATTTGGTACAACACGCCTGAAGGCGTCAGTAACAACCAAAGTATCGTTATTACCGCGACAACAGCACTCGACCACGAGGCGATAAATTTTTTACCCATCGACACCGTGGCATCAATCACGACCACCACCGCCAGTAACTTTGCCGCACTGATGATCGTCGATACCCAGTCTGACGCTTGTCCACTACTGTTTAATACCGCCGCCGCCGTCAATAAGGCAAAGGAAGGGAGAGTAAACGCCACAAACGCGCCGAACGCCCCCAGGTATCCTGCACGCTGATAGCCAATATACATGCCTAACTGACTACTCCCCGGGCCAGGTAAGAACTGACTCATTGCCAAGCCCGATGCAAATGTCTCTTCACTGAGCCAGCGCTCATTTTTGACGAAAACCCGCTCAAAATAACCCACATGGGCGGCAGGCCCCCCAAAGGACATACAACCCAACAAAAAAAACTGCTTGATTAACTCAATCATTGTTTACCTCCTACCACGAGTGTACGCAAACAGAACAATGAACAAAAACAGACCATTTTGATTTTATGAATCGATTAAATTAATAAATAAAGGAGAGGTAGCGCTAAGCAGAAGCGCTGTGTAACTTTACAACATAAATAGTAGTAAGCACTTACAGCTCTGCACTCACCATGTTTACTTGAAGAAACAATCATTATTTTTCGCTTTAAATCAATAATTTATATATTTATAGGCTTGCCGTAAAAATAACAGTGGTAGGCTCATGTATCGTTCATAGGGCAGAAAAGACGTGCCCTCATCGACGCATCGATGTCACAATGTGCACGCATTTAATGAAATACACTCGAAGTGGTATAAACCGTTTATCTTTGATGAATACGCATGCGTGACATTGTCACACACATTCCTGACCACCGACGTTATGTGGTAGTCTCACGCTATTGATGAAATGGATGTGCGTAGAATGCTCGATTACCTTCAACAAATCGTTGTGCTAGCCGCTGTTGCACAAGAGCAGCACTTTACTCGCGCAGCAGACAGGCTGGGAATTTCGAAGTCTCAGGTCAGCAAACAGGTTCGCTATTTAGAGGATCGCTTAGGTGTGCAGTTGGTGCAGCGCAACACCCGCTCTGTTTCCCTTACCGAAGTCGGTAGCAGATATGCGGAGTATGGCAGCCAGTTGATCGCTACCTTGGACGAAGCGGAAGCGATGGTGGCAGGCTATCGCAATGAAGTGACAGGCAAACTTAAGATTGGCGTCGCACAGTCGTTTGGCAATACATTAATGACGCGTCATTTCGCTAAATTCCGCCAAACTTACCCAGCGCTTAACCTCAACATTAATCTTTTTGATCACCGCCCTAACCTCGTCGAGGAAGGCTACGATTGCTGGGTCGCGATTCATGAACATCCCCCAGAAGGCATGGTGGCGCGAAAGCTGGCGGATTGCCAATTTAAACTGGTCGCGGCACCCGGTTATCTAGAAGCGAGAGGCATCCCAAAACAACTGGTTGATTTGCGGCAGCACGATTGCATCACCTATCAAAGCCGTGAGCGCCGTTATGATAAATGGCCGTTTATGAAAGCAGGCATGGAGCAAGTGGTGCATGTCAGTGGCCAGTACACAATTAATAACGCACCCGCGGTACTCGAGGCGGTTAAAGCGGGACTCGGCATTGCCTATTTGGCTACTTACCTTATTAACGAGGAAATAGAAAAAGGTGAACTCATTGAGCTATTGCCTGAATGGCAACCTTGCCTTGAGCTGCCGATATACATTGTGTATCCAAGACGCAAACATCTTGCGCCCAAAGTGAGAGAGTTTGTCGATTTTATGCTGCAAGAAGTCGGCGATCCGCCGATTTGGGATCGCCATCATGAGTGACGCTGTCACTTATTATTTTCTGCTGCGAGAGGACTGTCCTGATTGATATTGTCTGAGCTTGTTGCACACTGATTGAGCACAGGGTTAGCGTACATTTCACGCAAATAGTCACGCGCCGCTTCGGGGGCCTGGGCAAGCTTCTGCTCATAGAGGCGCTGCTCAGCCGGCGTGACACTGTCATGCTCTACCCCAGCGGCAATATAATTAGCCGGGTATAAACGGTATAACTGGTGGATTTGCGCATCAATTTTTGCGGCCATTGACTCGGGTGTGTCTTGTGACAGGGTCACAGGCTCACCAAAGGCCACGTGCACATGCCGTTTGTCGCCGACAATCCCTTTCACGATGGTTTGAATATCTTCAAACTCGCTTTTTTCGTAGGCGCCAAGGCGGTTGACCGCGTCTAATTCAGTTGCTTTGTCTAGATCGCATGGATCGTTTTGGTAGGAGATGGCGACAGGCACCACATTAAGCGCTTCCATATAGCTGTCAAAGTCTTGCTTGCGTTTTCGCCCTTCCATGAAGAACATTTTTAAGATTGCCGGATCCGTGACATCTTGGCCCGTCTTGGCTCGCCCCTCTCGCTGAGCAATCCAGATCGACTGACCCTCATCGAGGGATAAGCGCAAATAACCCGATAACTGTGATAATGACTTCATCATTTCACGTGGTGCTTTGGCTGAGCGTTTGACAATAAAGCTTTTGTTAAGCTTCATCAGCTCAGTCGCACACGGTTTACGTAACAGGTTATCACCGATAGCGATTCTCACTGTATCGAGCCCCTGTTGGTGCAAGCACCAGTTTACTAGCGCAGGGTCCATCGCAATGTCTCTGTGGTTGGAGACAAATAGGTAGGCTTTATTCGGATCCAGTTTTTCTACGCCAGAGACCGTGACTTTATCACAGGTTGTTTTAATCATCTTGCGCATATAGCTGGCGACATGCAGTTGGACATCCTGCACTGTTTTAATATTGCTCCACTTTTTAGTTAGATACAATTTAAGAGCAGGCTTTAAAAGCCAACCAAGCGGGCCAGACGCATGCGGATAGCGATAAGATAGAATCGCATTGATAAACTCGTCATCTTGGATGAGTCGCTGAATTGCACTGGGAACTTCGTCGTCATGATAAGGACGAATCTCTTGATAAGGATCGTTAACTGTCTGCACTTTCTTCCATTATATCGAGTAAAAACCGCGCCATTCTACGCAGTCAACAAAGGATTCAAAGTGAACCCACCGAAATTTTACACAGGTTGGAGGTCAGACCTTCAGCCTGGTTAAGAGTTCCCTTTACCGTCATTGACTTGACCTCAACAGCAAAAGTGCTCACCATTGCCGCCTTATTACATCGAGACACTGTTATGAAGACCACAAGCGAATACACTCTTTATCACACACCCTCATTGATATTCACCCCTCGAAAGCGCCGCTACACAGCGAACCTGCTTTATGTTGAGGACGGTTTAGTGCTTGTTCGCTTAGGAAAAACAGATGTCCCTGTCTACACCGGTCAGGGGTTCTGGCTACCTTTTGAGTGCCTTCATGCATTGACCATCACGCCCAATACCCGTTTACACCAATTGGCCGTATCGCCACGCACACAACATTCTCTCCCTGAGAGTGTGGGACATGTTGTGTTGCCCCCATTACTGGCCGCCGGCTTAATGGAGCTTGGCTCGCCAACAGCATCCGTGTTGACGGCAGCGCAGTCGCATCACATTCAAGCCGTGCTGCTTGACCAAATCACCCACCTCGCGCCGACCCAGCAACTTGATGCGCCCACCCAAGCGCTGGCAGATTGTACGGCATATGCCCAAACAGGCCAGCCGCCGGTGAGCACAGCGCAACACTACCAATTACAAGCGCTTACTCAGCTGACCATTGCACAACTGCAAGAGTATTTTACCGTTCGACAGCTAAGAGCAGCGATAAAGTCTGGTAAAACATGGGAGCGCGCGGCTGAGTCGGCCGGCGTCTCCACGGCCGACGCTGACACCCTGTACACTCGTTATGCCTGTGTGTTTGAACGCTAAACGCAAGCACTGTTAAAAACGCGCCGATAGGCCGCTAGCGACAAAATACGGCTTCGCTCAGCTGTGCTGCGATTGTCGGGGTGGTGAGATCATCTACCGGTAAGCCTTGTGCGAGTCGTTCACGAATATGTGTACTGCGCACCACCACCTTCTCAGGCATCCCCAATACTGACCAGCGCGAGAGTATTTGCGCACTATCGGCAAATTGGTCAAATTTGAGTAAGTTATCAGGGCCCACAACGAACGTGAGTGCCGCGTCAGGATAATCGTGCTGTAACGCGGAAAGCAGCATGTGTGTTGTGACAGCGTCACCTTCTCGCCCTAACGATGCCTCTCGCTGACACAAGTGTAGATTCGGTAAGCACAAATCATGAATCAATGCCTGTACCCACCCGCATCGTGTCTCGTAAGGTGCCATCATTTTTCCCCATGCATGTCTATAACTCGGCACGAGCAGCACCTTGTCAAAATGACACAATTGCGCCAGAACAGACGCGTGACCTTGAGTGGGTGGATTGAATGCGCTGCCAAATACGGCTATTTGCTCTGTCATTATACGCTCTTTGCCAAGTCATGTTCGCGTTTAGGGATTACGCGAGATGATGCCATGAATTTGACCAAAAGCCTAACCTATCGCCATCAGAGTGAGGAGATTCACTTGCGCTATACCCAAGCCAACAGAGATCATGCACAATAACTCACAGTAGAGTCTTCATTGACATTGTATGCCAGAGTGATTGAGAGGAACATAAGATGGAACACCAGATCCGCGAAGAAATGCGCGTCCAATCCAATATCGACCCAGAAACGGAGATCCGTCGTCGCATCGCCTTTATCAAAACTATGTTGCAACGTTCCGGGACACGTAGCCTCGTGTTAGGTATCAGTGGTGGTGTCGATTCGTCGACATGTGGACGACTGGCACAGTTAGCGATTGAAGCGCTTAACCAAGAAGCAAACAAGGATCACTATCAATTCATTGCGGTCAGATTGCCCTATGGCGAACAAAAAGACGAAGACGAAGCGCAACTCGCCCTGTCTTTTATCAAGCCGAGCAAAACCGTCACGGTCAACGTTAAACCGGGGGTCGATGGTAATCACCAATCAGTTTTAGATGCCGTGTCTGCCGTAGGCTTACTCCCCGACAGTGATAGCCGGGTTGATTTTGCCAAAGGCAATGTCAAAGCACGCGCAAGAATGATGGCGCAATACGAAATAGCAGGATTAACACAAGGGCTCGTCATCGGGACTGACCATTCTGCCGAGAACATCACGGGCTTCTATACTAAGTTCGGCGATGGTGCGTGTGATCTTGCGCCGCTCTTTGGTCTAAGCAAACGACAAGTGCGTCAACTCGCCGCCACATTGGGGGCACCAGACGTCTTGGTAAATAAAACGCCCACCGCTGACTTGGAAGACTTATCACCGCAAAAAGCGGATGAAGAAGCGCTGCAGCTGACCTATGAGCAAATCGATGATTTTCTTGAGGGTAAGCCGGTTGAAGACGCGGTTAAAGAGAAGATTATTCAGGTTTACCAAGCCACACAGCACAAACGTCAACCGATTCCGACAATTTATGATCTCGATAACTGATTGATGAACTGAGGCGTTAAAAGAAAAGCGTGTCTGGCTTAGCCTGAGTCAAGAGATGGATGCGTGCAGTTGATGATCTGGGTGCCGGTCTGCTTGTTGGCCGGCATCAATCAGGCCATCTAACTCACGCCAAAGGTGATCACATAACCCTCGTCGATATACGGCGACCCGGAAGCCTCCATGCTCACGTTGATATTGTAAAAAACGCGGTGGGCTATGCTCACTACTGGCAATCACATTGGCTAAACGGTCACACGTTTTTACCACTAATGCTAACCACGCGGCTTCATCGCTCGGATCGAGTGCAATCAAACGTTGGTTTAAGGCGCGCTTTCTCTCTTCCCGACTGGGCCGTCGGGGATCCGTCACCAGCATCACAGCTCTAGCAACGGTTGGGCCGAAAAGTGCTGAGATTTCGTCAACACGTGTGGCGGTATCTTCCAGAATGTCATGCAATTGCGCCACAATGCGTGCTTGCTCCCCAAAGGGCGCGGCAATACGTTCAACATGATCAAGGTGACAACGATAAGGCTGGGCTCCATAGCGTTGCAGTGCGTGCCGCACCCTTGCCCACTCGCGCGCCTTTTCAAGCCGATTGCTCATCCGACACTCCTTTTACTGCTCTCCTTTAAATAAATCAGGGATTGGTGGAATTGTAAATAAAAAGACGATTTGTTTGTAACTTGTCTCACTCTTCAGACGAAGAGGCTTGAGCGGCTTGCGAACGTATTTCATTGGCAACCTGCATAATCGCTTCGCCACTGCTCATCCCTTCTGCCATCAGCGCATGAATGCGCTCTGCCGCTTCTTGCTGTTGTTCATGGTTTAACGTGACGCCATCAAACATAGGTGGGGCTCTCTTGGTAGTACATCGTGATCAAAAAAGGCAGGCCATTTTAGGGCCTGCCTTTTCATTTGTCATCCCAAATGCAGCGTTAGAACGTAAACGCCAGCTGTGCCGAGCCCCCATAGCTGTTGCTATCGATAATGCTGGCAGCAATATCGAAGTTAGCGACACCAAAGGGAGATAAGCCTAAGCCGAGCGTAAACGCATTATCGACATTATCTTCAAGGTCTGCACGGTAACCAGTACGTAACTGCGCATGGCCAAAGGCATCAAATTCTGCCCCAACTCGGAAAAACTGGGTGTCATCATCCACATCCAAGGAACCTTTGAAACCTTTCTTCTTGTTCAGATCCAAGTCTGCCGCCAAGGTGACAAAGTCAGACACAAACGCCGAACCCAGTGTGAGTTGTGGTTCAAGTTCATACGTAAAACGGTGGCCTGTTCTCGCGCTAGTCACAGTATCGACATCTTGGCTAACCAAATTCTTACCGGCAAGCCCCACCCGATAAGGGCCCGATTGCCAAACAGCGCCAAGATCAAGGTTAAACGTGTTGTCCTCTTCACGGTAGCGGCTGTCATCCCAATCATCCGTATCGTAATCGTCGACCGCGACGCCGTAATTATAAGTAGTGATCCGTTGCAGTTTTGGCGTCACACCCACCGCGACGCGCTGGCCGGCAATATCAAGGTTGGTCGCCAGTGCTACCCCTAATTCACCAATACCGGCGGCAATGATCGTCGCATTTGAATTGGGGTTGGAGGTGAGGCCAAAGTCACTGGTGTCGATATCGGGTAACACCGCGCCTTCAATTAACCCCGATGTATAAAGAGTGGCAGAGACAGAGCCTGTGGGAATCCCTACTGCCGCGCCTAAACCGGCATCCAGATACGCTTTATCACCTTGCACCGCTCGTAATGATTGTTCAATTTGATTGGCATCGTTAGTATCAAAGGCGTCTGCCACATCATCGAGTCCATCGACGAGTTCATCGGGATCACGCACCTCAGCGCCGAGATAAGGTACGAGAACACCAAACGCGCTCTCTGGATCGAGCGCCGCCAGAGCCGGGTTATGAAAGCCAGCAGAGAGATAATCCCCCGATGCCACACCCACTCCGCCCATGGCATTGCCACGCGCATCGGTTGGATTGGTCGCGGCCATCACACTGGCAGAGCACGTGGCTAACGCTAGAACAAGTGCTTTTGTTTTAAAAGTCATTGAGCAGCCTCTATATTGTTTGTTTCGCAACTAACAGCAAGGATAGAGGCAAAAACGAATGGGTGGAGAGCCCTCACTCAAACCTGTGAGCTTTATCAAAATCCCACACGCCTAAACGTCGCTTTACGGATTATCAGTCTCAGGCGCAATCGCCTCAAGGGCCCCTGGCTCCAAGTCCGGCAAATCAACCGCACGCCCGATGCGTTGCACTTCTTCAATTGACAGCGCGCCCTGCCAGCGCCGCTCAATCAAGGCAACACTGAACCAATACTGGCCATTGGGGACATCCAGCATAGGTAACTGAGTCGGCAGTCGTTTGTGCTTCTCTGCCGACCAAATCGGTGCACCGTCAGTTTGGTTTTGCGGATAAAGATTCAGCGTCAAGAAAGGACGCTGACAGGTTGAGTTAAAATCATCAAAAGGCGCAATGTGCCAGCTGCGGGTGTCTTTCCAACTTAGCGTTTGACGCGGCTGAGGCTGTGTTAACAATAACCAGCTAGACCATGTCTCTCCAGCCACTGACTGAGCGGTTAACTGATAGAGCCCTTCAGAAACTGGCTCTGATAGCCCATCTTTCACAAGGCGCCAGCGGTGTTGCTGCTCTGCCGATAAATCGTCACTGATGACGGTTTCGTCGGGCCATTTTTTCATCGTAAAGGCGTCAACGCCAAGCTGCGACTCTCCCGCGACTTGGACGCGATAGTAAACGCGACTGGTGGTCTGCACCGTTTCTCGACGAATGGAGACGTTGCTTAACCAATCTGGCAATGTCTGACGGCTCAAGCTGCGACCACAATCTTCGGTAATGGCCAGTGCCAATAGCTTAGCCAGGTGATTCTGACGCGACGCTGAAAGGCTAGGCTGTTGCCACGCCTCAATCATCGATTCGACACTCGCCGCGGTTTTTCCCTCTAACAGGCGCTGATGGGCACTGGTTAATGCATCATTGCCGTCAAACCATGCTGCCTGCGTGCCACCAGCACCCAGTGTTGTTGCGAATAGACCAAAGAGAGCGCACTTTTTCATCATGCTTTCATACGGTAGCCAACGCCACGTAAGGTTTCGATATTGACCGAAGGTAGCTTCTGGCGCAGCTGTAATATGTGTGTATCGACGGTACGAGTCGTCGGGTAATGGTTATAGCCCCACACTTGATCCAATAGTTCATCACGCGTGAATACGCGTCCGGCATTTTTAGCCAGAAAGTGCAAAAGATCGAACTCAGTGCGCGTCAAGGTCATCTCTTCGTCACCACAAAAAACGGCTCGACTCGCGGTATCGATACGCACATCATTGATAACGATGTCATTGCTTGAGACTTCTACCTCCCCCACGGGATGACGAAGGTGCACACGCACACGCGCGAGCAGCTCTGCTTCGGCAAAAGGTTTGGTGATATAATCAGTGGCTCCCGAATCCAACCCGCCAACACGATCGCGCACCGAGACCATGGCTGTCAGTAAAATCACAGGAATAGTTTTAAGCTTATTCCAATCCGCTAGCCACTCAATTGAATCCCCTTCTGGCAATTGGCGATCGAGGATCACGAGATCGGCATCGCGCCATAATTCGGCCACTTTTGTCGCGTTCTCTGCATATAAGCAGCGGTAGCCTGCTTGTTCCAAGCTTGCCAGTAACCCGTCCGCCAGGTTGGCATCATCTTCAACCAGAAGTAACGTCGCTTGCGTCACAATGAATCTCCAAAGTAAATGTGGTGGGTGGGCCAGATAAAATTAACTTCCCCCCCATTCGCTCAATCATGGATTCTACAATCGTCAGCCCCAGTCCAAGTCCACTTTGGCTGACAAACGGTTTACGTATATGTTTCCAGTCCTTGGCCGTCAGTTCCCCTTGATCGCGTATCGCGATCGTAAAACGATCCTCAGACACGTGAGCATGAACATCGACAGGTGCTACGCCATATTTGACCGCATTAGCAATCAAATTGTTCAATGATGTTGTTAACCAATAAACATTCGCTCGCACCGCCCCATCTTGGCTTACGTGTAACGTAACTTGGTGTTCGTCGCAAATATAACCCAACCACTCTTCAACAGACGGAATTGTCTCTTTACTGAGAGGCTTCTGGTTGGATTGTAAATAATCTTTACTTGCCTCCGCCAATTGTTTTAGACGTCGCGAATCCTCGCAAAGCCGGCGGAACTCCTCATAAAAATCATCGGGTAGACTGTCAAATTTGCGCCGAAAACCCTCCACTGTCATGGATAGGCTCGCAATCGGGGTACGAAGCTCATGAGTGAGGATTTGCAACACCAGCATACGCTCTTGCATCAACCGGCGCTGCACTGTCCAGCGGTTAAACGCCCAACCGCCCAGTGCCACGAGGTTGATAACGATTAATGTTCCAACCAAGTAGGGCCAATAACTGGGCGCTTTTTCTTCGTTCCAACAAATGTTGCCCACCCGCGCCAAACAGAAATCTTGCTCTCCTCGAGGGGTGATCCTTAAATCAAACTCGGCCAGCAATGGCTGCCATTGCGAGGCTTGGTATAAATGATAATAACTGCCAACGCGCACCCACATCTCATCCTGACTGATTAACGATTTAGCGCCGCTATTTAAGGCATCAACGGCATGAGACTCCATCCGCTGCAATCGCCCCAACAAGCTATCGGGTTCTGCTTGAGGTCGCTCTTGAATATGAAAGAAGCGCATTAATTCGCTACGCCGCTCGGGAAACTGCTCGGCATATTTTGCCGCGTAACTCCCCCCACCGGGATGAATAAAGCCAGACCGCGAGAACCACGCCACAGGAAGCTGGGTGTGATTACACATCGCTCGCGTGAATACCAACGGTTCGGTCACTTGCGGATTAACAGGCCACGGCCCTTGGCATTTTTGTGCGGCTTGATATAGGCGGCGAATGTCTTTTAACGGGTATTGAGCACTCTGCGGCAGCAAACTCTTTGGGCTGAGCAACACACGGGGGAAAGCACGGTTAATGCCGATCAAGTTGTAGCGAGCGACAGGATCGGCAAGTAATAACTGCGCACGAAAGGCAGTCATCTGCTCTGAGAACGTGCTCGCGGCCAAGGTTGGCCAGCCAGCCAATGTGAGAGTGAGTAGCAGCAGAATTCGCATGATCGCAAGCTTATCATCAATTTTTATCAAAATGTCAGTACCGTGTAAGTTCCATCATTCCTCGCTTAGTCAAGACACGCCAAAAAAAAGAGCCAGTCGGAACTGGCTCTTTTTGACAGCGTATCAAGCATTAAGGCTAATTATAGCGCTTTAAAAATCGCTTCTACACTTTGTTTCGCGTCACCGAACAACATGCTGCTATTGTCTTTAAAGAACAGCGGGTTTTGCACCCCAGCATAACCTGTGTTCATTGAGCGCTTAAATACCACCACATTTTTGGCGTTCCAAACCTCAAGGACCGGCATGCCAGCGATAGGACTCGATGGGTCGTCCGTCGCCGCAGGGTTCACCGTATCGTTGGCACCAATGACCAAAACGGTATCTGTGTCAGGGAAATCATCATTGATTTCATCCATTTCCAACACGATGTCATACGGCACTTTGGCCTCAGCCAACAATACGTTCATGTGACCGGGCAAACGACCCGCAACAGGGTGAATGGCAAAGCGCACCTCGACGCCCATACTACGGAGTTTTTCTGTCACCTCGTAAACAGGATATTGGGCTTGCGCGACTGCCATGCCATAACCTGGGGCGATGACCACGCTGTTTGACTCTTTCAGCATTTCGGCGACTTCTTCGGCTGTACTTTCTCGATACTCGCCAACTTCGTCATCACCCGAAGACGCAGCGCCATCAGAGCCAAAGCCACCGGCGATGACACTAATGAAAGAACGGTTCATCGCTTTACACATGATGTAAGACAGAATCGCCCCCGATGAGCCCACTAGCGCGCCTGTCACAATCAAGAGATCATTTGCCAGCATAAAGCCAGCCGCCGCCGCTGCCCATCCTGAGTAGGAATTGAGCATCGACACCACCACGGGCATGTCTGCGCCACCGATCGAAGCCACCAAGTGATAACCAAATGCTAGCGCAATGACGGTCACAATCAGCAGTGCCGCTGTTGAGCCTTCAGCGTTGACAAAGCTGATTAGCAACAAGAACGACACAACCACAGCGGCCAAGTTAAGCTTGTGGCGATGTGGCAACATCAGCGCCTTGGAGGAAATCACGCCACGAAGTTTACCAAAGGCGACAATCGAGCCGGTGAAAGTAATTGCACCGATAAAGACACCGAGGAAAATCTCAACCAAGTGGATGTTAAGCATCGCGCCCGTCAGCGGCGGGTGATCGATGTAGGTATTAAAGCCCACCAATACCGCAGCCAGACCCACGAAGCTGTGTAGCATCGCCACTAGCTCCGGCATTTCCGTCATTTCTACGCGCTTGGCGTAATAAATACCGATCGCGCCACCAATGACCATGGCCAGAATAATCCAGCCCACACCTTGCACTTCCGGCCCCCAGATGGTGGCAACCAGTGCGATCGCCATCCCGGTAATCCCGTAATAGTTACCCGCGCGTGCTGACTCTTGCTTTGAGAGCCCAGCCAAACTGAGAATAAAACAAAGCGCAGCGACAATATACGCCGCTTGTACCAATCCTTCAGACATTCTTTCTCCTTACCCTTTACGGAACATTTCAAGCATGCGCTTTGTAACAGTAAAGCCGCCAAATATATTGATGCTGGCGATCAACACGGCAATGAAAGCAAGGAAGGTTACAAAGCCAATGCCTTGTCCTACTTGCAATAACGCCCCAACGATGATGATGCCAGAGATCGCATTGGTCACAGACATCAGCGGGGTATGCAGCGCGTGAGTCACATTCCATACCACGTAGTAGCCCACCACACAGGCCAGTACGAAAACGGTAAAGTGAGAGAGAAATTCACTAGGGGCATAATTGGCAATCCATCCGAACGCCCCTGCGGCGGCGGCCATTAGACCATACTTGGTCGCCCGAGAGGTTTTTTTGGGTGCCGGCTTAGGAGCAGGTTCAGCTTTGGGCTCTGCTTTAGGTTGCGCGGAGACTTGAATCGGTGGCGCCGGCCAAGTGACCTCGCCTTCTTTGATTACGGTCACGCCACGCACGACCACATCATCAAAATCAATCTGGATGTTGCCGTCTTTCTCTTTGCAAAGCAGTTTGGTGAGGTTGACTAAGTTAGTCGCATAAAGCTGTGACGATTGGGTGGGCAAACGGCCGACCATATCGGTGTAACCGATCACTTTTACGCCATTGGGCGTGGTGATCACTTGATCTTTTTCCGTGTACTCACAGTTGCCACCATTAGCTGCGGCCAAATCAACAATCACGCTGCCCGGCTTCATGCTGTCAACCATCTCTTTGGTGATCAGCGTCGGCGCTGGCTTACCGGGGATCAGTGCGGTTGTGACGATAATGTCGACATCTTCTGCTTGCTGCGCATAAAGCTTTTCCGCCGCCTGATTAAACTCGTCAGACATTTCTTTGGCATAACCATCGCCACTGCCTGAGTTGTCTTGTTTGAAGTCGACTTCTAAAAACTCCGCCCCCATGCTCTCGACTTGTTCTTTCACTTCAGGACGAACATCAAAAGCACGGACAATCGCCCCCAAGCTACCCGCTGCGCCAATCGCCGCCAGCCCGGCAACGCCAGCCCCCGCAACAAAGACTTTCGCAGGCGGTACTTTACCCGCTGCCGTGATTTGTCCGGTAAAGAAGCGGCCAAACTCATGCGCCGCTTCAACCACTGCACGGTAACCGGCGATATTTGCCATCGAGCTTAACGCATCCAATGACTGCGCTCGTGAAATACGTGGGACCGCATCCATGGCCATCACGTTCACGTTCTGCGCTGACAGACGCTCGAGTAATTCTTCGTTTTGAGCGGGCCAAATAAAGCTAACCAAGGTGGTGCCTGCCTGCAGCAACGCCACTTCATCTTGGCCAGTCTCTTCAATTACGCCTGGTGCATTAACTTTAAAGATGATGTCAGACTGCCAGGCAGCGTCTGTATCAACAATGCTCGCACCAGCTTGTTCGTACGCAGTGTCTTCAAAGCTTGCTTGTTCGCCTGCTCCCTTCTCTACTACGACGTCAAAACCGAGCTTGATAAGCTGCTCAACCGACTTAGGTGTCGCAGCTACCCTCGTTTCATTAACGAGCCTCTCTTTTGGAACACCAATCTGCATAGCTATTCCCTGAATGTTGGCTTATAAGAAATTTTTTTGGTTATCACAGGCGCGAAAACCGCAGCCTGAAATAGGTTCACTGACAAAAATAAGCATTCCAAGCGGTTTTATTCGCTTATCACGCTGTTGCGGTCTGTTATCAGTGCTTCGTGCTTAGCAACGCAACAGTGTTAACTTAACGAGTTTATTCCTTAATCACCACAGGGCGGGGATCGCCATTGGGGCATAAATGTGATCTGGGCTACACTTTATCCGAATTAATTGCTCATAGTTATGCATTATTTTTGCTATCGCGCGATTCGTTGACGCCCCTCAATCAAATAGTCGATCACCGTTTTGATCAATCATCATTTTTGCTTTTGTGACCATCAGGCTGTTGGCATCTTCCTGACTTCCCAGCAAATCTGAGCGAATAAACCTATGGGTGAGTACCTTGTCATCAAGTGATTTGCAAATGCGGCCACTGACACGATATTGGCCGTTTTCGGCGGTCGATTCAGGATAAATTAAATACCCTTGGTATTCTGTGGGGGTGACTGACGCCTGTGATTGTTTTTCGCTTCCCTTGGAAAACAGTGCAGAGAACCATCCCATCTTTTGTACTCCTCAATTAATCGCATTCGTCGGCTTGGTAAGCCACTCATTGTTCGTAAACGCTCGGAGACGATTAAACCATAAAAAAAACGCCACATCTCGATGATGTGGCGTTTCGCGTTCTATCCGTTTTAAGTCGTCTTATCGGTTTATACCAATATCACGCTGCAAATGTGCCGGTAAACGACTGGCATCATAAGCGGGAGCGTGCGTGCTGCGAGTAAACAGCACATCCATGGCGTGAGCGATCAGTCCTTTGATTGTTACCGCGTAAGATCGACGAGAACGGGGCATATTAACCGTTGCAGTCGTCATCAGATCCTCGCTTTGTTGTCTTAATCACTCGGCGCAAATTATAAGGTGCTACCCCGAGATTTAAACTGATGAAAATTAAACCAATGGATTAGTTTTTCTAATCTAACATACTTGCCGGTTTGCACGTATTCATTATGTTAAGTTGCAGTAAAATAAGCGAATCACTTACCTGACGGACAAGCCATCAATGAGTTCAGTTTGTCTGTTTGAATTCACCGCTCGCTCCCTCATCCTGTCTGACTTTTTATACGACACAGTGTATTAATCATTGAAAAAGACTATTTTTCACTCGATTAGTTGTGTAAACCTGATAACATCGTGATTACACATGTGACCAAGGTGTTGACCATGCTCGCGTTTCTCGCCAAACATTCAGCGTTGTGTCTTTTTATTGCCGCATTGATTGGCTTTGCCTTTCCGAGCGTCTCGTTAGCCTTATTTCCGTTTTTACCTTATGTGCTATTCGCCTTGATGCTGTTTACCCTGCTTGGCATTCATCAAGGTCTATTAGTGAAAGCGTTAGCCCGGTGGCAGGTCTGGGTGTACGCACTGGTTCACTCAGTGCTACTTACCGTACTCACTTGTTCTCTCGCGTGGCTACTCGGTGCGTCTACCCCTTTGTTACTAGCAATCAGTGGCATTTGCGCCACTGGGTCTTTGTTTGCAACGCCTGCCATCATTCGTTCTTTGGGAATGGACGCGCTCATCGCCATGGCCTACACCATCGCGTCAACATTGCTCATGCCCGTCGTCTTATTCATCAATCTCACGGTGCTGTCAGGTGATGATTTTTCATTGGATCTAAAAAGCTATGCGGTGCGATTGGTGATCTTTATTTTTGGTCCCATGATGTTTGCCGCGCTTTTTCACGCGCTGATCAAACCCGAAAAACTCAAACGCATTCACAGCAAACTGGCACAGTTTACCATTGTGCTGGTGTTCAGTTTTCCATTAGGGCTAGTAGGGCCGTTCGGGGCAATGTGGCAAAAGGATTCAGGCTACGCGTTGGAGCTTTTAGCCATTTCAGTTGCAATTTGCATACTTTTTTTCATCATTGCGTATGGGCTATATCGACATCAGGGGCGAGAAGCGAGCATGATCGCCGCGGTGTCAGCGGTCAATCGGAACGTATTGCTAACGTACACCGTTGCTGGTGCCGCGCTGGGGCCGGCATTTCTGCCATTAATCGGCGCCATACAGCTGCCAATCTATTTACAGCCGTTATTAGTGCGCTGGGGAACCCGACTCAAACAGGTTCCCCCGCAATCCGCGGATCAGTAAATAAGTTAAATGACTGGCACAAAGTAAACAATCGATGCCCAAGCCACCAACCAAAAACTGATCAAGCCGATATCAAACCAGTCACGTTTTTCCATAACCCCTCACCTTTCGATAGTGTGTCGATCAATTCAGGTTCACTTTATGTATCGACAATTTTGTCAAAAACTTAAACGGCAATTGTCTGCCGTCAACACCAAGCTGACTATCAATAAGCAAGGGGCAGGCCAAGTTATTCCCCCCAGCAGGTTTTTCTCTCATCAGACGTTCGGAGGTAACACACTAAAGGCTCAGTAGGCAGTGCCAACACTGGCTGTTGACGCGCATAGTCAATAAAGCACTCCGCCATGGATAAACCAATCGAGCGGCGGTGGCCGGTTTGAATGGCATCGTATCCTTCTTTACCTTGGGCAGTATAAGATGACGACACACCCGTGTATTGTCGCTGATCATCGATGGCTATCCAGTGATTACCGCGCTTTATCTCGAGTTGTGTTACCCGCGCCCCCATCGGCTGCCAGGCTTCGTAGCGATAGCGTATATCGGCGCAATACGGAAAGCTGCCCGACCCGAGGCCCGTTACGCCATTATCTGTCGCATTGTTGATCGCGCCTTCAATCGCACGACGGATCTGTGCGCCGGTTACTTGGTAGGCGATCACGTCGATAGCAAACGGTAACAACGTGCCTGCAATTAAAGCAGCAGAGAGCGGCCCGGCGTTTAAACTGACTCTCACACCACCCGCATTGTGAATAGCAAAATCGGCTTCAATCCCTTGCTCACGCGCGGCCCACAGAAAGCTTTCTGTCACCAATGGGGCCACTTCACTGCCCCCCTCGCTGTCAGGCACACGCACATGACGGAGTCGTTGCGGCACATGTGTGACAATGTCACTTTCTAGTTGCGCCACATGGGGACGGTAGGTGCGCTGTAGATACTGTTTCAACGCGAGATCACTGGGTAATATCAGTACATTGTCTTGTCGGTTAAGATAGCTTCTTACTGCTTGATATGAGCCTTCAGTCAATTGCTGTTCCCGCGAGGCATCCATCGCGAGACTGCGCCCGAGCAACAAGTAATTTTGACCATCAAAGGCAACTGGCCGACCGTTTTCATCGATAGATAACGTAAAGCGACCGATGGCTTGCGCATGGCAACCCGCTTGCACAATCCAGGTATCATTGACTTTATAGCCGTAGGGATCTTCTTTCGCCAAACCAAGGTTTTGAAAGTCTCCCTGCAGCACATGGGTATGTCCTCCCACAATCACATCAATCCCATTAACCGCAGCCGCTAGTTCCTTGTCTTTGTCATAACCCAAGTGGCTCAATAGAATAATGGTGTTCACGCCTTGTTGACGCAAAAAAGCCACGGTGTTTTCAGCGATGCGTGTTGCAGGCAAGAAAGGAGTATCATGATCAGGGTGTGCCAATGCCGCCATTTGCTCAACCGCTAAACTGAAGATGCCCACTTTGTGCCCGGCATAGGTTTTGATGAGTGTACTCGCGCGCTCCTCCGGAGCGATATATGGCAATAAAGCGGATTTGTCACTGACACGCTTATCCTTGTCTTTTGACTCATCCACCACATGCCAATTCCCCGCAAGTAAAGGGAATTGAATATCATCAAGAAAATCAGCCACCGGGCCATTGCCCTGATCTAGCTCGTGATTCCCGATCGCCATCGCATCAATGCCGAGTCGATTCAGCAAATCTGCATTCGCTTTACCTTTGAATAATGAGTAATACAGAGTCCCTTGAAAGCAATCCCCAGCATGTAAAAAAAGGAAGGCATGATCATCCTGCTTAGCCTGCTCGCGAAAATGTGATACCGCAGATGCAATGCGTGCGAACCCGCCGCTATTGGCATAAACCGGTGTCGCCTTGTCATCCAGGTTCAGTGAGACAGGAGTGGACTCAAAGTGAGAGTGGGTGTCGTTAATATGCGCGATCGTTAACGAGAAAGGTTGTCGTGCTGTCATAATTATCCGTGCCACAACACAAAAGAAGATGATACAAGCTTATCATCGACAAATACAACAAAGGTTAAGTTTCTGATAAATTAACCCCAAATTAACGACAAGGAAGCAAGATGACCATGCAAGTTAACAATATCAAGGTGGCCTTTATTGGCCTAGGCGTGATGGGCTTTCCAATGGCTGGGCACCTTCAGCGCCACGGCTACCCAACTTGCGTCTATAACCGCACCACCGGCAAAGCCGAAGCTTGGTGCGACACCTATTCAGGCACATATGGAATAACGCCAGCCGAAGCCGTGGCTGATGCTGACATCGTCTTTATGTGCGTGGGAAACGATGATGACGTACGCAGTGTGGTGTATGGCGATATTGGTGTGTTAGCCAATATGAAAAAAGGCAGTACGCTGGTCGATCACACCACCACCTCTGCCGAGCTAGCCCTTGAGTTGGCACAAGTATGCGAGCGTCAAGGCCTGAGCTTTCTCGATGCCCCCGTCTCAGGCGGCCAAGCCGGTGCGGAAAAAGGCGCACTCACCATTATGGTCGGTGGCAACCCGACTGTGTTCAGTAACGTTGAACCCGTCATGAACGTCTATGCCAGTGCCATCCAGCATATAGGCTCGTATGGCAGTGGCCAGCGCTGTAAAATGGCCAACCAAATATGTATTGCCGGCGTCTTACAAGGCTTATCCGAGGCACTCACCTTCGCGCAATCCGCTGATCTCGATATCGAAAAGATGCTCAATGCCATTAAGCATGGAGCCGCAGGCTCTTGGCAGATGGAAAACCGTGCTTTGACCATGGCGGAAGACAGTTTTGATTTTGGCTTTGCGATTGATTGGATGCGTAAAGACTTGGGCTTCTGTTTAGAAGAAGCCGCCAAATTAGGCGTGAACCTTCCCTTAACCGAGCAGGTGGATCAACAGTACAACAAGTTACAAGCGCGCGGCTATGGCCGTTGCGACACCTCGGTCCTGATCAAGCAGTTTGATACGGATACCAAACCATCTTCATCGACCTAACCTAAAAATACGGCAATCCTCGGCACTTGAGGCCGAGGAAAGGCGAAACAAGGAGTATACTAAAGTTAACCAATAAGGAGGGTTGCAATGACAGCTATCTATGTAATCTGCGCCATCGCCATGATCGTTGGCCTGTTCACCTTATCCGCACCCTCTATTGAAAAATGGTGTGATAAGCAATTAAGCCCAAGAAAGAAAGATACGTAGTTATTATTTAGTAAGACATATCATTGGCTACTACCTGAATGTAGATAATAAGTGCAACAATCATGATCAAACGAATGAGAGAAGGTCAACTCCTGTTAGTCATATGCTTCACATCGCCAAATCAAAACGTGATTACCATGAATAACTAACAGTTGACCGAGGCATTATTGGTCAAATCAATCACCTACCGCTCTAATTCCGTGAAAATTATCCCACCACTTACCTCTATGTGACTAACAGGCATATCGAGTCTTATGACTTTGTTCATCGCGTTTACCTTGACCAATTCTTCATCAAGGTGTGCATTGTCATCACATAAGAACAGTAGGACATCCGAAAACCACGCTCTCAGTCGCCTGCCAACTGATGAGAACAACCGAAGCCAGTTAGCGAAAACTGAAAGAATTTAAACAACTCGTGGACGGCATCAAAGGAGTAAAATTCCGTGACGGTATTCGCGAAACGGAGAGAAATAAGCATGAAAAGCCTGAGAAAGCTGAGCAACATATTTGATCATAGCTCTGTCATATATCAAGCTGTCACGCCTTATCATTAATGGAATTTTTTATTATGAAAAAAACAGTATTAGCTATATCAGTGATTGCATTTTTAACCGGTTGTGACTTAGATAGCGATAGCTCGTCGTCAAACACTTCGTCATCAGGTTATACAGTAACTGGCTTTGATGGATATCTGCAAAATGCGGTTGTTTACATCGAAAAGGATAACAAAAGTGGATTTAGTGATCCCTCTGAGTTTATGGGTTTAACCGATGAATCTGGTACATTGACGCTCGACAACACACCTTCTGAAAAACTGTCTCTACAAACTTTAGTTCTTGGAGAGCCTGCACAAAAAGTGCTTGCAGGTATGGATAGAAAATATGAAACGGTTTACACAACCGACTCAGATCGTCCTTCAATGCCACTCGATAACGAATATACACTTCATACAACTGAAGGTGCGGCAGTGATATCGCCATTGACGGATCTTATAGTATTAAAGATGGAGAATGACAAGACGGATGTAGATACAGCAATTGATTCGATTCAGGGAGCGCTAAGTCTTCCTTCGGATTCAGATTTATACGTTGACTTTATTGATAACGGAGATAATAAGCTTCATAAGACAGCTCAAATCTTGGCAGACTCTAAAGCTAAAAGCCCAGACAAATATCAATCAAATCCACGTGACTTCGTATTGGACGCAAAAAACGCCGTTGAAAAGATTTCTGATGATAAAATATCCGATCCGAACTATCGCATGACCGTAGACGGTGAAACAGTTACGGAGGATAAACTTCCAGACTCATCAGACCCCTCTGTCAACTCCGACGTTTTTGAATCAATACAAGGAAAGTTTAATGCATTAAATCTCACAAACGGTCACAGAGTTATCAGTCCGGTTACTTTCTTCGAAGCAGACTTAACTGATCTATTCATAGACAACGCTGATAATCCGATCACGTTACTTAATGGCATAGAGGTATCTAATACTGATTCAAACTACGTCGTACTTGATAAGAACGATAAAAGAACAGGTCTTGTTGCTTATGTAATGGACGGGAAAATGCGTGTTGGTATGAACAGCGATGATGCCATTGAAGGCTCTGGCGATTACATTGTTACCGTTTCTGTGCGTTACGAGGGAAGCATCGATTACAAAATACGTACAGCTAAAGCGCTTTTCTCGTTTAGTATCAAAGATGACGCTACCTCGCAGTAGGTTTTAATAGAGTTAATTTGATAGAGCGAGCGCGTGAGTTGCTTTTTAAGTTATAATTAAGTATTAATACCACATGAATAACGGCCTGCTTTAATTAATCATTGCTGGTAGATTTTTTATTATTGCGCGGTTACTTATTTATTGGTAAGTACATCGAATTGTCAGAACGTTAAAATCAAAATTCCGCTAACTCATGCGCTCGCTCTAGTTAATTTTATACCTAAAAGTATATGTTTATAATACTCTGATTTTATGAGGGTAATAAGTAACGACGACGGTGTTTAACGCTGTAGTATTCGAGTGTGGCCCTAACGTGCTTTCCCATTGAGGCTCTTGCACAAGTTCATGGTAAAGTCTTAATAACGCTGCGTTCGGTAAATGCGGATAGTGTTCCCTCAGCCATATCATAAGATTGTCAACCGGCAACGAATCGCTCAGCTTTTCTCTCAACTGCGCTTCATCCACCCAGCTGACCGTTGAACTCGTCGGTCCATCTTCTTCATCAGGGAAAACAACAGCAATAGGCGGAAAATTCATGAATTCAGCCATTAATTCACGCACCTCATTGCCCAGGGCGAGATCGCGAACGTTTTTTGACCAAAAAAGGATCGGTTTGACGATCACCTCTGGCTGTGACCATATAGGCCGATTCTAAAATAGTTCGGGATAGATACCGTGGATATCGATACATTTAAAGACTACTTCAGCGCCGTTGATGATAATCGCCAGAGTGCCAAGATAACCTACCCGCTATTCGACCTGCTTTTTGCTTCATTGTGCGCGGTGATTGCGGGGTCGAAAGGATGGTACGAGATTCGAGAATACATCCTAGGGCACCATGAGTGGTTTAAGCGTAACGGTATGTTTAAAGACGGTATTCCTGCCGACGATATTATCGCACGTGCCATTTCCACGATTGAACCGAGCGTCTTTCAAGCCTGCTTTATCGATTGGATGAAAGCCGTCCACCAAATGACGGATGGTCAGGTGGTCGCGATCGACGGCAAAACCCTAAAAGGCTCGTACAACCGTGAAGATAGAAGCAGTACGATCCATATGGTCAGTGCGTATGCCAGTGAAAACCATCTGGTGCTAGGTCAACTCAAGACCGACGAAAAGAGCAATGAAATCAGTGCTATTCCTGAGTTAATCCGTCTGCTCGACTTACGTGGTGCGCTGGTCACCATCGATGCCATGGCCTGCCAAACAACGATTGCCAAGACGATTCTTGAGCAGGGTGGCGATTACTTATTAGCGGTGAAACAAAATCAAGGCAAGTTAGCGAACGCGATCACTGCGGCATTCAGTGAGCAGCGCCGAACCTTCAATGACGATGTTGTGTTTGAGCATGGCCACGGTCGTACTGAGTCGCTCCAGTGCTATATAATTGATAAAGAATGTTTATCAGGCGACTTTACTCGTTGGCCATCACTACAAAGCCTTGTCATGGTTGAGTCTTTGCGTGTTGAAAAAGAGCGTCCGATGTCGCTGGAGTATCGTTACTATATCAGCTCAAAATCACTGACTGCCGATGAGGCAAGCCGTGCCATCCGCTCGCATTGGGGCATTGAATCCATGCACTGGGTGTTAGATGTCAACATGGGTGAAGACGCCTGCCAAATTTATAAAGACAATGGCGCAGCGAATGTTGCCTGTCTGCGACACATGGCCTCAAACATGGTACGGGCTGAGCCGACCAAGATCAGCTTGGTGGCCAAACAGAAGCGCTGTCTCATGAATCCCAGCTTCTTAGAGAAGGTTTTAGCCGCAGGCATACCGGCGATGGTTGAAAAATGAACACTCATGCGCCCGCCCGGGGATTCCTCAGTGTTTCACATCGCCAAAATCAAAACATGGGTTACCATGAATTACCAGCTGTTGACCGAGGCATTATTCATCAGCTTGTTTATTATAATCAGGTCAATCATCAATCAAAGTCCCAATAATGAACAATGTCATTGTGCTTATCGCTACAACGCCCAGGCTTTCACTTGTTTCTGCGCATGCGCTTCGTTCTGTCACCAGTCAAACATGCCAACCTAAAGCTGTTGTGCTCGTATCAGATACACGCTCACTAGATCGGCATGAAGTAGAGAACCTTCGCTCTGAACTCAAAAGTATTCCGCTGCATGTGTTGGTCAATTCACGTGCGTCCGGCGCCGCTGGCAGTTGGAATACCGGTATCAACTATATCTCTGATAACTTTCCAAACAGCTATATCGCTATCATCGATGATGATGATGTTTGGCAGCCAGAGCATCTATCTTCTTGTCTACTTAGCAGCGAAGAAGGAACGGCAGATATCGTTCTGTCTGGTATCAATGTGAAGATTAATAACAAAACGGTCGCTACTAATATTCCCAAAGATCTTGAGGCCAGTGACTTTCTAGTTGGTAACCCAGGATGGCAAGGCTCAAATACCTTTATTAAGACTGGGCTTGCTACCAAAATTGGTGGTTTCACTGACGGCTTAATCAGTGGAAATGATAAGGATTTTGCGATTCGAGTTTTGGAGTCAGGCTTGGCCATCATTCGCTATACCAATTTGGCGACCGTTGATTGGATGTGCAATCAATCACACGAAGCGCTATCAGCCCCTGGCTCCAAACAGAAACTGCACGGCTGTGCGCAGTTTCTAAAACTTCATGGAGGGAAAATGTCACAAAGTGAGATGGATATTTATTTCGAACGCGCTACAGAGCTGTTTGCACTTTCCAAGAACGATATATTAGACGAAATAAAACTTCTGGAGAGTATCAATGGCTAACTTTCACCCACGTGCTCCCATTAAATACACTAAGATCTTATGCGATCGTAATTTGCAAGTTGTACACACTTCCTCAACAGAATTTGATTGTGCTGAAGTAGTAATCGCCATTGCCCACAAAAACCAACCACAAGATCTCATTCGAGCACTTAATAGCGCTATAAATCAGCGTCTCACTCAAAAGCAGGTTGCGCGCATCGTTGTACTGGACGATAGCTCAGATATAAGTTGGCGATCAGAAGTAAGTGCTTTACTTCACCATCCAGCTGTTACCCTCTTGCAAGCGGAGTGCGGTTCACCAGCTAGGGCACGCAACCTTCTCTTAGACTGGGCAGATACACAAGCATGTGTACAATGGGTTGCAAGATTGGACGCTGACGATGAACTATTTGCTAAAGATAGCCTACAAGGGCTTTGGGACGCTGTTTGCAATACAGATAAAGTAGCGGCTCTGGGAAGCAATAAGCTGAGAAAAGAAGGTGTGATTCTCCAAAATAACAATATCGCAAATCCAAACGAGCTCTGTAATCATTTAAGTTTGGCGAGATTTATCGATGATTTTGCTTCTGCCAAGCAACAACGCGAGCTCCCTTCATGCAACCTATTACTGAAGACCAACCTGGGTATCAGGTACCCAAACATCAGAAGCGCAGAAGACCACTGGTTGGTCACTAAACTATTAATGCTAAATCCTTCCAAGGTAGCCGTTTGTTCTTATCCTATTTATGCCATTTACTCTATTGATGGAGAAGATACAAAGAAAAATAAGTCTAACGAAGTTTGGCGAGAGCAGAGAAAAAGGCTTGCCTATGTTGCAAGAAAATGGAGCACTCTATTGTCGACCAATCGTCATCTGCTTGGTGTTGGTATGGAAGGGGCGGTTTGGCTACAGCATAATCAAGTAGTTAAGGAGTTTTACCCATGGGCTATTTCTGATACCGAAGTCCGAAGCCTGAGAACCTTACTGGCTGAAAAAGACGTTCCTATTCCGACGGTGACTTGGAGAAAGTGTGATGGACTTTGGCAGTACACCACCTTCTTCCAAAGTAATACATTAACTAATGAGAAGCTTTCCGAAAAATCCATTGTAGATTACCTAAAAAAACTCTATCGCGCTGGATTTTGCACTCTCAACATCAAGCGAGATAACTTAATTATCACTCCACAAGGAGACTTGGAATATATTGATATCGGAAAGGATATACAGCCTCTAACCTCTTCACACTTTCGGGATATGTGCGCCCGCCTCTATTCTATTGGAATACTCGCCAATGCTGACGAAGAACTCGTGCGTCGACGAAGTTGGCGAAGACAAGATGATGCTTTAATAAGCCTTCCCGGATTCGAGCAGTTTTACCAAAAGTTGATCACAGAGCTTCATCCACAATGCGTCGAACCTTGCCAAGCACTAACCCCGATGGCCTCATTTAAGATCGATGCAGTAACTCTAATGATTAAAGCCTGCGCACAAGATGCAGAAGTACTTACTGACCAAGTACTGCATATCGTGACGCAGCTGCGCTACCCAGTTAATTTCGCTAAAAAAATTCTTCTGATTGATCCTCACGAGGGACAATTTTTACGCCAGTATTCAAACCCAAACCTAGCCTCCGTTATTGAACAAGCCGAAAATCTGAGAGACGATGGACTAATTGACTCAGTGCTAGTTTCCCCTAAAAGCGCAACAACCATAAATACAACATATGAAAAATGGTTTGCGCAATCTGATTGCGGAGAAACACATACCATTCAAAATGCTCCCTTATTCCCTCAGCTCTGGGGATTTGACCAAGTTACGACTCGATATGTACTGCAATGCGATTTAGACGTGCTTATTGGTCGCCGAAATTGGAGCCATGATTATATCGCCGACATGATTTACGCCTGTGAGCCTGAGGATGTGCTTACCGTTGGCTTCAATATTCCAAAAAGCAGCTCTAGTTTCAATCCTTATAAAGGGGAACCAGGCGAATTTGCTCCCGAAGTCCGTTTCGGACTCTTAGATCTTGCTAAGATTCGCAATCAACTACCAATTGATAATCCTTTGGACGAAGGCAAGTTTACTCTCACCTGGCATCGTGCACTACAACAAGCAATGAAATATAAAGGACTTCGTGCTGTACGTGGTGGCGATCCACGAAGTTACTACGTTCATCCTAGAAACGAGCACAAACACTTTTCTGAACTTTCATTAGCGAGAGATCTAATTGCCCAGGGAAAAGAGCCAACAAAGCAACATGAGGAGTTTGATTGGGTACCCGGCAATCATTGGCAATATGAGCAAAGGCGCGAAAAAGTCGTTTTTTTGTTGAAAGGTAGGTACACAGACCATGCCCTGCTAAGACGCTGCCTAGAGTCTTTGCGGAGTCAGACAAATCAAAATTTTGGTATTGTCCTTATTGACGATGCAAGTGGCGCCGCTCATAACTGGTGTTATCCAATGTTGTTGGATGAACTACAAGCTAAAACCACCTTAGTAAGGCATAGCTCTAATACTGGGAGAATGCCAAATTTCATATTGGCAATAAAAGAAATCTGCCAAGATCCTAGCACACTAGTTGCAGTGTTAGACCAAGATGACTGCTTAATGCAACCCAATGTTGTTGATGCTTTGTATGCTGCTAAGAAACAGGGGGCAGACTTAATTCAGATGCCTATGTTCCGCCCTAATAAACCACTGCATTTATACCAGCCGGATTATACTAGTCCTAGGCTTGCTGCCGGTGCGAATGTATGGAGCCACCTAAGAGTCTTCACCAAAGCATTGTTTGATCAAGTCCCTGAGGAATATTACAAACATAAAGACAGCTCTGAGTGGTTCGATTCGGCTACAGATTATTTAACCATGTTACCTATGGCCGAACTCGCAAAAGCCCCTATTTACTTAGATACAGGCTACACCTATTGGCACATGCGCAGAAAGCAGGACCGGGATGAAAAAGAGCGCAATAACCAAATGGTTCAAGAAATTATATCTATGCCTTCACTTTCTCGGAGAAGAGTAGAGCTTGTTGAGCCAAAGCCAGATTTTTTTGAAGACGGTTTACCACAGTAGACAATTCGTTATCGTAAAGCCACCAGTTTGGGGAGATGCAACTCCCCCTTAAAACAAAAAATAGTGACTCTAAGGTCTTTAAGGTCGAAGAATCAATGTGCTCCAACCATGTCATAGGCTTAACCTCAGATAGGCCTTTCAATAATTGAGTCGCTTCTTCTTTTGGTAAGCTTGGCAACGACTGAAGCTTGAAGCAGTGTCGAATGATTGTTGCGCCATTCACTTTGTCATGACGCGCTAGCTTCATTTCAAAGCCTGGCCAATTTAATTTGTCCATCCAACCAGATGCGAGACGCCGTTCTCCCAGCCAATTATGGTATGCCGCCGGTAGCGCTTTCCGTTTATTATAATCTAGGGGCCTCTCTAGTGAAGGCAGCAAAGTCATCCTACTAACATTTATCGTGACACCAAATTCCAGCATTGTCTTGAGAGTGAGCAGACCAATTGAAGGTTTACACCCCAATAGGCTCTCCAATTCCTTCTCATTTGCTTCTAGCTTTTTACAAAATAGTTTGCTTGGTACTTCGCCTTGGACAAGAACGCCTGTCTCGATGCCTGCCAACTTACTATTGGTAATCAACAAGTCAGCGCTTGAAGCGATGGTCAAAGGTTGATTAAATCGGATAACTTTCTCATCCTTCTTGAGTACTAAGTCACCGGGGCCATTACCAACAATATGCCACTCATCCACTTTTGCTACCTATTGATAGTATTTCTAACGGTTTTTTTCACTTTCCCACTCTTGATAAATCTTCTTCCATGAAATTGACGTGCGCTGCTCTAGTATTTGAGGCCGTAGTTTGGGCGGAACGTAATGCCCATCTCGGAATCGGCCACATAGGCCGCAAGCATGCTTCATGAGATCACGCATTTCATCATCGCTTGCAGGCAAACGCTGTCGCCCATTCTTTTGGTTTAACACTCGGTCAATGCCACCAGCAACCGCACATGGATAATAACCTTGAGGCGTAAGGCCTGCGCCACAAGTCTGTGCGATATCACAGCCATTTGAGAATTCACTATACTTATGATACCAACTATCAACTGGAGCTAAGTTAAATGGACCAAAGTCTGGTTGAACAGAATCCGTTTTCTCTGAGTTTTCAATACTCAACCATTCTGGAAGCATTGATATCACTTTATTAACGCGACGGCCATAGCCGTTAGTCACAAGCTGAATAGTCATAGAAGGATGAGCTAGCTTTAGGCGATACAACTCCGAAAGAATCTCGCTGAACTGAGGATGTAGTGTTGGCTCTCCACCTAACACGCGTATCTTCCTCCAGCGTTTACCTTGATTCAAACTATCCTCAACAAACTGAGATATATCATCTAGCCCTATATGTGTTTTATCTGGGGCTTGTGCTGAAGAGCGGTTACAGTTGTTGCATTTCAAGTTACACTGGTAGGTGATATCGATCTCTATGAGATCATCTGCAACTTTATATTGATATCCTATCAGTTTAGTCATCGGCTTTTGTACGCGAAACCATCGCCAAACTGCCTTCAAATGGAACCAAAGCTTAATAATACGAAACCACTTCTTAGGATAGTCATGTGAATAATTAAATGGTTCTTCGTTGCGACGTAGGGCCACGGCCCCCTCCCTTTTGATTTTGTTGTAGCCGAGATTCCGCAGCTATTTTTAGAATTTATTTCGCCGAAGATGCCGACACGTTCATGATAATTGAAAAATCTTGCTGCCTTTGAGGCACTAGCAGAAAGGCATGTGATTTTTGATGACGAGTCACGTTTAACCTCCTGATAGTAGTGAGAGATAGTTTAATCGAGTACGGCCATCAGAAACCACGTTGGGTAGCCACCATTGAATGACCCAGTCACTATAAACGTGATAGGAGTCACATAATTTAATGGGTAATTAGGTGCGAAATGGCGGTATTAGGTGAGAGTGGCTATTTCGATACCGCGCGTTGTCATCGATAATCCAGGACCCCTCGCTTTTCTCATCCCTCTGATTAAGTGGTATGATGCGCGCCATTCTTGCGCCACTGACTGGTATCGTGTTGGCGCACTGGCATCAGCAAGGTTGTACAAACATGGTTAACAACAAAATCCAGTGGTTTCCTGGGCATATGCATAAAGCTCGCAAGGAGATCGAAGAGGTCGTCCCTAAGATCGACGTAATCATCGAGGTGCTCGACGCGCGCATTCCGTTTAGTAGCGAAAATCCCCTGATCCGCACGCTTCGTGGTGAAAAGCCAGTGATCAAGGTACTGAATAAACGCGATCTAGCCGATCCGGCGATGACCGAAATGTGGATGGCGCACCTAGAGCAAGAACAGGGTGTGTCAGCGATGGCAATTACTACCTCGCACCCGCATGAAGTGAACCAGATTATGGATCGCTGCCGCGCACTGGCACCGCATCGGGAAACCATGGGAAAAAACATTCGCTCAATGATCATGGGGATCCCCAACGTCGGCAAGTCCACCATCATTAATAGCCTTGCTGGCCGAGTGATAGCAAAAACCGGCAACCAACCGGCGGTGACGCGCCAACAACAGCGGATCAACCTGCAAAACGGCGTCGTGCTCTCTGATACGCCGGGGATTTTGTGGCCAAAGGTTGAGAACCCACACAGCGGTTTTCGTCTCGCGGCAACCGGTGCCGTTAAAGACACGGCAATGGATTATGACGAAGTCGCCTTTTATACCGTGGAATACTTGGCGAGCGCCTATCCCGAGCGGCTTAAAGAACGCTATCAGCTTGATGCATTACCCGAAACAGACATTGAGTTAATGGAAGCGATTGGTGCCAAACGCGGTTGTTTGCGCGCGGGTGGACGGGTTGACCTCCATAAAGCCTCAGAAGTGCTTTTGCACGACTTACGCACCGGTGCGCTAGGTGGCCTCACTTTAGAGAAACCGGATATGATTGAAACCGAGCTGGTACAGGTTGAAGAAGACAACGCCCGCCGAGAACAAGAAAAAGCCGCTAAAAAAGAGGCCCGTCGTAAGCGTTACCTCAAAAACAAACGTTAATACAACTCGTGACATGACAACACGTCATATGCCAAAGGGGCATTCGTCCCCTTTGGCAAAGATATACTAGACTTTAAATTGCCCCACTAGTTGTTGCAGCGCCGTATTTGCAGCTTGTAAATCGTGTGCTCGTTGCTCGGTGGTTTGTCCGTGTTGATGCAGTTTGGCAACGATATCACGGATAGACGTCATGGTTTGGCTGATATCCTCAGTGACTTGGCTTTGCTCGGTGGCCGCCGTGGCGATTTGCGTACTGAGTTCGTCAACCTGCGTCACCGATTGGGTCATGGTGTCGATCCTCTGTTCAACCTGTTGGCTCCGCTCTGAGGATGAGACGCACTGCTCTCGAGTATTTTGCATGGATTGACTAGCCTGTGTCACAGCCTCGCTTACCTGTGCCAACATCTTATCAACTTCACCCGTGCTCTGTTGTGTCCGCGAGGCTAAGTTTCTTACCTCATCCGCAACGACCGCAAAACCACGCCCTTGCTCACCCGCCCGAGCCGCTTCAATCGCCGCATTCAAGGCAAGCAAGTTAGTCTGTTCAGCAATATCACCAATCACACCGAGAATGGATTCAATCGCGGTAGCATGCTCTCGCATTTGCGCGACTTTTTCCTCACTGGTTTCAACGTTATCGACGAGTGCTATAACACTGCGTGTCGATGCCTGTGTCTCTTCACGTGCTTGCTGCGCTTCTGATTGCATCTGACGCGTGACATCATGGCTTTGATTCACGTTTTCCGCCACATCAGAGGCAGAGGCACTCAGCTGATTAATCGCGGTAGCCACGCCTTCGGTTTCTCGCACATGAGCCTCTAACGTCGATAGTGTTTGGCTGGCGTCATGAGCAATTTGCTCAACATAGTTGGAGCAGGTTTGATTTGCGCTCATCACTTTCTGTACTAAATCTTGCAAGTACGCGATGAAATCATTCACTGAGTGAGAAATATTATCAAGCTCATCATTACCTTTAATTGGCAAGCGTAGTGTGAGATCCGCATCGCCTGAAGATAAACTATCCACGTTGTGCTTAAACGTCTCAAAGCGGCTATGAAGTCGCTTAAAGGCAATGAGCATGATCACGAGCAATAGGCCAATCAAGGGTAACTGGATCCAAGCAAGGGTAGTGAGCATTTTATCGCTCAGCGCCGTGAGTGCCGAGGTTGGTTTAGCCACGACGAGCGTCCAGGGCGTACCAGGGACTGGCGACAACAATAAGGTTTGCTCTTGGCTTTTACCTTGAAAAGTCACACGTTGCGTTTGTTGATTCAAGGCTGTCTCAATGGCTTTGGCAAAAGGCGTGTTAAAACCTGACACCGATTTAAGTACATCATCACGCGTGAAGCCCCCGCGGCTTTGGCTAAGGATCTTTCCATCAGATTCCACAATAGCAATCTTGGCATCTAATGCCTTTTGCTTCTCGGCGACCAATTGATTAAAAAAGCCAAGCGTGACATCAATGGTGGCCACACCGTATAAGTCACCTTGTTGATAAATTCCCATGGCGCAGTTAGTACGAGGCTGCGCACTCGCTCCATCTTTGTACGCATTAGCCCAAACACATTCTCCCTGAGGGGCATTTTGGCCCGCACGGTGCCAAGGTTGGGTGTAATAATTCGGGGCCTCGTCACTATTCCAGTAGGTATTCTCAACCAGTTGCCCACTTTCATCACGATGATAAAAGGTGGAGGCGCGATCAACGCCTGCGAGACGTTTGTTAGGCAGCGGCCATATACCGCCCCCGAATACCAAAGGGTTGCCGTACTGATCAATCAGGTGCGGTAACTGGGTATCGATTTGGGCGCTGGTTAACGTTGGAATTAGTTGCGTAATAGCCCGTTGCTGCGCTTTGACCTCACGCAGTGCAAAGGTAATATCACGCCCAACTTCATTCAGGCTCAGCTTAAGCCTTTCTTCTCCCTCTTTTTTTAGCGTTGGAGCAATCCATGTCTGAATGCTAAATATCGTCAGGATCGTCGCAATCAGTATAAATACGATCAATCCGATACTGTATCGGCCTTGTATGGTGGCAACCGGTGATCGAGTAGTCTGCATGAACATTCCCTATTTGTCTCCAGCTTCGGGACACGAGTATAAGACACCAAACTCTAATGTTGTAAAAAAAGCGTGGGGGAACATCACATTATGTGTGCACAGTTATAAAAAAAGCCCGTCTTACCAAAGTATGACGAGCCTATGAGAATACTTCTACCTGACCAATGACCTAACGAGTCACATCCACCAGCGCATCGGCCAGCCTATCAATGTGTCGTTCTGCTAGGCCGGCAATGTTAATCCGGCTATCACCGACTGCATACACGCCGTGTTTGTCGCGCAACGTAGCGACTTGCTCTCCTGTTAACCCCAAGACGGAGAACATGCCACGGTGGTGCTGAATAAAATCAAAATAACCATCGCCCGTGCGGTCGCGCAGTGCTGCTGTCAGCCCTTCACGCAATGCGTTAATCCGAGTATTCATTGCCTCAATTTCATCACGCCACTGTTTGGTGAGAGCGTCGTCGGTGAGGATGGTTTCAACAATCGCGGCGCCGTGATCGGGTGGCATGGTGTAGGTGCTTCGCGCCAGCTGCAAAATACGCCCTTTGGCGTTTTGGGCTTCTTTGGCGGATTTACCCACCACAATCGCCGCGCCAGTGCGTTCTCGATACAAGCCAAAGCTCTTAGAGCACGAGGTAGCAATCAACATTTCCTCAACGTTATCGGCGAGAATACGCAAACCACGCGCATCTTCCTCTACTCCATCGCCAAAGCCCTGGTAGGCAATATCAACAAACGGTGTAAAGCCATTACGGTTTGCAAGCTCGGTAATCGCTTCCCATTCTTTCAAGCTGATATCAGCCCCCGTGGGGTTATGGCAGCAACCGTGTAACAAGACCACATCGTCCGCACCGGCCTGTGACAAGGCGTTAAGCATGGCATCGGTATCCACCATTTTGGTGTCGCGATTAAAATAGGGATAGAATTTTACCGTCAGGCCCGCCGCTTCCATGACAGGTTTGTGATTCACATAGCTAGGATCAGTCAGCCATACCGTGGTCACCGGCTTAGCCAAGTTCATCAAATCGGCCAGCATACGCAGCGCACCACTTGCGCCTGGTGTTTGTACCGCAGCGCAGCGATCATAAGCATCTGTCCCTTTGAGCAGAAGATCAACCATGGCTTGGTTGAAATTTTCATTACCTGCCAGCCCAACATAGGCTTTGGTTTGTTGGCTTTGTGCCAGTGATTGTTGCGCCGCTTTAACCGCTTGCATGATCGGCGTTTGACCGTGACTGTCACGATAAACGCCAATGCCCAAGTCCATTTTATGCTCGCGTGGATCGTCACGATACGCCAATGATAAGGAGAGAATCGGATCCTGCTGAGCAGGCGAGAGCAGATCTAACATAGTATTACGTCCTTTTAAGCTTGGATGCTCAAGATACGCTATACCCTACCCCATGCGGGGAAATTGGCAACCTCTTAACCATGATTCTCTTACCCTTTTCGGGCTCGCTCGGACAGAAAGTGTACGCATTGATTGGCACTTCCCCGCCACACCAAATGAGGATCAGCCTCATCTTGGATAAACTTGCCGTCAATTAATACATCAACCAGATCCACAACATCTCGCTGTTTTGATGACAATTCTGCCAATGTATAGCCTGTCCACAGCCAAATGTCTTTGCTCGGCGCGCGGCTGACCACCTCTTGTAACAATTCTTTTACACTGTCGATATTGGCAGGATGAAGCGGATCACCGCCACTTAATGATAATCCTCGGCGCGGGATCCGTGAATCGAGTAAATCTTGAACAATCTGCTCTTGCATCAGGTCAGTGAAAGGATGGCCGCTGTTCAGCGGCCAGGTGGCTTTGTTGTAACAACCACGACATTGATGTTCGCACCCCGACACAAACAAGGTACAACGTGTGCCAGGCCCGTTAACCACATCAACCGGAAGGTATTGGTGATAATTCACGTCTTCCCCCTACATGTGTTTCACACGGCGAATCACTTCTTGTTGTTTGCCCGGATTAAAAGGTCGCGTATCAGGGCTGCCTAAATAGCCGCACACACGTCGTGTCACTGACACACGTGCCGGATCGTGATTGCCACACGCAGGACAGGTAAAGCCTTTGCTCGTACAATCAAATTCACCGGTAAACCCGCACTCGTAGCACTCGTCTATAGGCGTGTTGGTCCCATAATAAGGCACGCGATCGTAGCTGTAGTCCCAAACGTTCTCTAACGCTTCTAAGTTGTGTTGAATGTTGGGGTATTCCCCGTAGCAAATAAAGCCGCCATTGGCTAAGCGTGGGTAATCCATCTCAAAATCGATTTTATCGTAAGGCGTCACCTGCTTTTCCACATCCAAATGGAAACTGTTGGTGTAATAGCCTTTATCTGTCACGCCCTCAATCACGCCAAACGCCTGGGTATCGAGCTGACAAAAACGACTGCACAAGTTTTCACTTGGGGTGCTGTACAAACTAAACCCATAGCCTGTTTCGGCTTTCCAACGCTCAGTGGCATCGTGAAGATAAGCCACAATCGCCTTGGCTTTCTTTTGTTTCACCACGCTGTCGTAGATGTGCGGCGCGCTACCGTACAGCGCATTGATGGTCTCGTGCAGGCCAATGTAGCCGAGCGAAATGGACGCACGTCCGTGTTTAAAAATCTCGCTGACATCATCGTCTGGGTTCAAGCGGATACCACATGCACCTTCCATATATAAAATCGGTGCCACCCGCGCTTTCACGCCTTTAAAGCGAGCAATCCGGGTATCGAGTGCTTGGCGCGCAAGGTTTAGTGTCGCATCTAGGCGGGCATAGAACTCTTCCTCATCTCCTTCCGCTTCAATGGCCAAACGCGGCAGGTTTACACTCACAACCCCTAAATTGTTTCGGCCTTCATGCACCAGTACACCGTCTTGTTCATAAGCACTTAAAAAGCTGCGACACCCCATTGGGGTTTTAAAGGATCCGGTGACGGATACCACTTGGTCATAGTTAAGAATATCGGGATACATGCGTTTAGACGCACACTCGAGCGCCAATTGCTTGATATCGTAATTGGGATCATCGGCCCGACGGTTTAAGCCCTCTCGGATACAGAACACGAGTTTCGGGAATACCGCTGTTTTGCGATTCTCCCCCAGACCCGCAATGCGATTGGCTAAAATCGCACGTTGCACCGCACGCGCCGCCCAGGATTCACCGAGCCCCAAGCCAAAGGTCACAAAGGGAGTCTGTCCGTTGGCGGTATGTAAGGTGTTAACCTCATACTCCAACGATTGAAAGGCATCAAAACACTCTTTGTCGGCGCGCGCACGTGCATACGCTTCAGGCTCCTTAATTGCCCACTCACGCGCGACCAGTAAGTGCTTTTGATAACTGGCTTCCACATAGGGTGCCAGCACTTCATCAATGCGGTTAATGGTGGTGCCACCGTATATATGGCTGGCGACTTGCGCGATGATTTGGGCGGTCACCGCGGTGGCGGTGGCGATAGATTTGGGCGGCGCAATTTCCGCATTGCCCATCTTAAAGCCTTTTTGCAGCATGCCAGCCAAGTCAATGAGCATGCAGTTGAACATCGGGAAGAAAGGCGAATAGTCCAAATCGTGATAGTGAATTTCACCTGACTCATGGGCTCTTACTACGGCACTGGGCAGCATATGTTGTTTGGCGTAGTGTTTGGCCACAATTCCCGCAAGCAAGTCGCGTTGCGTCGGGATCACTTTACTGTCTTTGTTAGCGTTTTCGTGCAGCAATTCAGTGTTAGTTTGCCCTACCAGCCCTTGTACTTCATGATTCAAACGGCCACGGCGCTCACGGGCGATATCTCTATCATGACGGTACTCAATATAGGCGCGCGCCACCGCTTTGTGCGGCCCAGCCATCAGCACATCTTCAACGGCATATTGGATATGATCGATATCCACTTCGGCATCGCCAGCAAACTGCGTCGCAATCGTATCGGCTAACCGTCGGATCTCATCGTCGCTCAGTTGACATTGCTCAGCATCACGCATCGACTGCGCTGACTCGCGTGCACAAGTCACCGCCTGGACGATTCGAACTGCATCAAATGGGACGCGCGTTCCATCGCGTTTAATTACCGCTGGCATATGCCCTCCACACCATATATAGGATATACAATAAAATAAAAACACAAGATGTGGCATTAGATAGCAATTAGGGGATTCATTGTGTTGACACAGATCATCGAAGTCTCGAATAACCTTCGTCAGGCGAACTAAATGCCTATCTGTGCCGCAATCTCACTGATCTTCGTTATGATAGTTATCAGTTAAAATCAAAGGTTCTCCGCAAAGTGCTACAATGCGCCAGTGCATGCCCAACATTTCCAGTAGGATCACAGAGAAACGCGTAATAATGAGGTATCCACCATCGTACTTCGAGTTTTAGGCCTGCTCGTGCTTGTCGGAATATTTTCAGCCCCTAGCTATGGGCTGACAGTGGCAACATGGAATTTTGAGTGGCTGACCTTAAAGGACGATCAGCGGGCAGGCATCCGTCATCAAGATGATTATCAACAGCTGTCGTCGATCTTTGTTCAACTCGCTCCCGATGTGTTGGCTTTTCAGGAGGTTGATAGTCCTGAGGCGCTGGCACGCGTCGTTCCCGCGGAGGATTATACTGTCTATTTTTCCGACCGCTATGCAGAACTTAAAGCACGATCCCAAAGCCAGCAGCTCACCGGGATTGCCGTGCGCAAAGGTTGGAAGGTGGAGGATCCTAACGATCTGCGTCAAATCGCGCTGCCGGGTTTTTTTGGCGTCCCATCACTGCGATATGGCACCTATTTAGTAGTTACGCCGCCTAATCAAGCACCAATACATATTCTATCGATACACCTGAAATCTGGGTGTTTCAAACAAACCCAAGCCTCACGAAGTTGCAACAAACTGCGCAAGCAATTCAGTGTGTTAGCCGATTGGGTGCTTGAACATGGTGATAAAAACATTCTCATTGCTGGCGACTTCAATCGCTATATCAGTGATAAACAGGATCCCTATTGGCAACAATTTCGCCAAGCCCTCCTTGAAAATACCTCCGCCCCACCCGATATTGTTAATGTCACCCAAAGCGTGCGTGCACGGTGCAAAGCGAGACGCTACAACTGGCGCACCCAAACATGGAATCAAGTGATGTATAGCCGTTTGGTCGATCATATTTTGGTGTCTGAATCACTGGCTTCTCGGTGGCAATACAGCTTTCAGCATCATTTTGCCTATCACAAGGTGATGAACTATCGACTTAGCGATCACTGCCCGGTGGTGGCGACGTTTAAAGCCAATGAGCGCTAAAAGCGATTGACCTCCCCAAAAGATTGCGAGAGGCTAGCACATTGTCATGGTGATGACATAAAGGGTCGTTAGCCTCCCTTCATATGGACTGTTGAAGTCACCCAAGGAGAAAAAATGGATAGCTTACAACATCAAGTCATCCCGACCGATGACGATTTATTAGCCGATTATCTCGGTGATATTGGCGTGCTTCACGGCCAAGATGCGCGCAGTGACAACGACGTATTTAGCGACGACATCGAGGACGCAACACGATAGGCATCGATGTTGCGTTTCTAACATCACGCTGACAACCACACTCTCGCGCCGTAGTAGGTTGTTAGTACATTCACCCACATACCTGATGCACTATGAAAAAACGTCTTTCTATCGCGCTCTTTTTTCTTTCTTTTTTATCATTCCACGCCTCTGCTGCACCTGAACTTATCGCCAAATCCACACTCGATTTTGGCGACTTTGAAGAAACGGCCAACGTAGAGATACAAGGCAATATTCAAGAAGATGTCTTACGCCTGGCCGAACGCGGGGTGGAAAAAGAAGAAGCAGATTATTTCGTGATCGAACAGGTTAGTGAAGATACCAAGAAAGATCTCTTAGTGGTCTCGGTTACGCTTTATCGTGAGCACACCACAGACACGCAAAAAAGCCTAGAAGCTCGCCTCGGCTAATCCGTTTTCGAGACAGGCAGGTTGCCGCTTGCCTGTTTTCCTCTCTGCCTTACTCCGCTCTCTCCCATTTGCTAAACTTGCCGCTCTTACTAAAACTAGAATGAGCAATGTCGTGATTGGAACCTTAGATAAGATGCGCACAGAAGCCGGCACAGAGGTACAGTACTTTCTGCGTGTCGGTGACGAAGAACTGCATCTCAACCCTCTCCTTGGACAAACACTAACCCTGACCCACACTGGCAATATCTTTTGCGATGCCTGTGGGCGAAAAACCAAGAAAAGCTATTCGCAAGGTCACTGCTACCCCTGTATGAAAAAACTCGCCCGCTGCGACATGTGTATTATGAAACCGGAAACCTGTCACTATGCACAAGGTACCTGTCGCGAACCCGAGTGGGGCGAGCAATTTTGTATGACCGATCATATTGTCTATCTTGCCAACACCTCGGGATTGAAGGTGGGTATTACCCGCGCCAACCAAATGCCCACACGTTGGCATGATCAAGGTGCCACGCAAGCGCTCCCTCTGTTTCAGGTGAAAACGCGCCAGATTTCCGGGCTAGTTGAAGTCGCGATGGCGCAACATGTGGCGGATAAAACCAATTGGCGTGCTCTTTTAAAAGGCGATAATGCTCAGCTTGATCTCCATGCCGAAGCAACGCGTCTGACCCAAGCCATTGAGTCAGATCTCGCTGATATTCGCCTGCAATATGGTAGCGATGCCGTGCTGCCCGCCGAGCTAGATGCCCTAAGCTTTAGTTACCCTGTCACTGAACACCCTACCAAGATAAACTCACACAATTTTGATAAAAATCCGGAAGTGGGTGGAGTGTTGCAAGGCATTAAAGGTCAGTATCTGATATTTGATACGGGCGTGATCAACGTGCGCAAGTTTACCAGCTACGAAGTGACCGCCTCGCACAGCTAACGGCGCATCAAACAAACCGTGCCAGTGGTCGTGACCACTTGCACGGTGTTGGTGAGGCGACTACTGAGGTTGGATGCCCGTCATATCTGAAATTAACGCAATATGTTGTGCACTTAACGGCAGTGACCAACGGACATCACCGGCATCGGCCACCAGCACATTGGCGTCGGCGATAATCTGTAGCGAGTCGGATTGCACCTGCATGCTCAATTTCATTGCGGGCAATTTGATCACCACCTCATGGGCGGTCACGATCAACTTACCTTGCTCGATATCAACCACCATTAGCGCGTTCCTCCAAAGGCTTATCGGCGCGTTTATCGCTAAGCACCGCCATCGTAAGCCGGCTCACGCACACATCTCGGCCTCGTTCATCCTGGATGGTGATATTCCACACCTGCGTAGTTGCGCCGAGATGCACAGGGGTCGCCACGCCAGTCACCGTGCCTTCTCGCATCGCACGCAGATGATTCGCATTGATGTCCAACCCGACGCAGTACTTTCCTTCCGGCACACACATGTTCGCCGCCAAGGAGCCCAATGTTTCCGCGAGCACGACAGACGCCCCGCCATGGAGCATACCCAGCGGCTGATGCGTGTACGGGGCCACCGGCATGGTGCCCGTTAAGCTGTTATCGTCAAATGCGGTGTATTCAATACCCAAATGCGCGACCAATGTATTGGCTGAAGAGGCATTTAACCCCACTAATGACATGTCTTTTTTCCAAATACTCACAATACTTTCACCCATTGCCATTTGTCCCGATGGAAACGAAATCGCTGCGCGAAACGCGGACTACCAAGCTGCGCCCAACGCTGCCTGCGCGCATCAGTAGACGTTAAGCCAAGAAGCCAGTACATTAGCACTCTGATAGCTTTGCTAATAATCACTGCGACTGTGGCGCAAAACGATACAGGAAATGATCATGCTACGCACTGCCAAAACCGTCATGTTATCTCTATGCCTGATGGTCGTGCTTTCATCTTGCTCTCACTCACCAACAGGACGAAACCAGTTATTGCTCTTTTCCGGTGATGACATGGCGAACCTAGGACAGCGTTCGTTTGAGGAGATGAAAAAGTCGCAACCTATCAGTGACGACCAAGCCATCAACGCCTACGTGCAATGCGTCACCAACGCCATCTTAAAAGTCGTACCACCGCAAACCAACTTCTCGGAATGGGAAGTGGTGGTATTGGACAGCGATCAAGTCAACGCCTTTGCCCTTCCCGGCGGCAAAATCGGCGTTTACACCGGACTGCTCGATGTAGCACAAACCCCGGATCAATTAGCCGCGGTGATCGGTCATGAAATTGGTCATGTTTTAGCCGACCACAGTAATGAACGTCTTTCTCGCTCTCAACTTGCCGCACTGGGGCTAACGGTTACTGGTATGTCTTTATCAGATAGCCCTCATGCCGCCATGGCAATGGCAGGTTTAGGGCTTGGCGTGCAAGTCGGTATTTTGCTGCCCTATAATCGCGCCCAAGAATCAGAGTCAGATAAAATTGGCCTACAATTAATGCATCAAGCAGGGTTCGATCCAAGTGCGAGCGTTACCCTGTGGCAAAATATGGCAAAAGCGTCCAAGGGCGCACCTCCGGAGTTGCTCTCAACTCACCCATCACCTGATACCCGTATTAACGCGTTACAAACAGGCGTCAGCCAATTGCCCAATGTCCCTCATCGCTTAACTGCAAACTGTCAGCGACCGCCATCAACGCAATAAAAACAAACATTTCCTTAACAAAGTGAACGTCATCACAAAGCCTGCATACAAACGCGGGCTGCGCGTCATAGCGTGAGAACAGCCCGTCGTCGTCACACAAAAAAATAACCTATATGTTACGCTTAAGTTTTATTAGAGGACGAGTGACGACACGCGTGATGAAGCCGCTTTTCATCTTGTTTTTTTTGATGTTGCAGGTGCCGTTTGCCTTCGCAACGGCACAAGAGACAAACGATCTTTTTGAGCAGCTGTTTGAGAAGCATGCATTAGTCATGCTGCTCCTTGATCCTGATACGGGGAAGATAAAAGCGGCTAATCCAGCCGCCAGCGAGTTTTACGGGTATTCACAGCAGACGCTGAGCCAAATGAATATTGCCAGCATTAATGCGCTGTCCCCCGAAGCGATCGCTGAAGAACGTAAGCTGGCGGCATTAGAGGATCGAAGCTATTTCATTTTTAGTCATACGCTATCGGACGGCACAACCAAAACAGTGAAGGTGTCGTCGATACCTATTGTCTACCACGATGAGCCAACCCTTTTTTCAATTATCACCGATATCAGCGATTATCGTGCCACCCAAGAGTCATTGTGGCACTATCAAAATCGACTCGAGCAAATGGTGGCACAACAGACCGAGCAAATTGCCAAGCAAAAAAATGACCAACTGATTTTTACATCCTTGATTATCGTTGTACTCGGCGCAGGGCTTGCGACAATGTGGTTTGTGCTCACTAAGTCACGACGCACCGAGTATGAGCGGCAATTGGAGCGTAAGCGCTTAGATGAAATAATCCGCGGCACCCATGTGGGCACTTGGGAGTGGCATATCCCTAGCGGAGAACTGGTCATTAACGAGCGCTGGGCAGAAATTTTGGGTTATCAACAGCACGAGCTAATGCCCGCTTCCTTTGAAACCTGGGAAAAGCTTTGTCATAGCGACGACTTCGCGCGCGCGTCTAACGAGCTTGATGCCGCCTTCAGCGACACTAACCCTTTTTATGAGTGCGAATTTCGTATGCTACATAAAGAGGGGTTTTGGGTCTGGATTTTGGCAAAAGGCAAAATCATGGAGTGGGATCGCGACCACAACCCGATTCGCATGGCGGGCACCCACCAAGATATCAACGAAACCAAGCGTCTTTATCTGCAATTTGAGCACATGGCGCATACCGACACCCTGACAGGTGCCCTCAACCGCGTTGCGTTTAAGCAGCGCGCGGATATTGTGCTGGCGCAAGCACGCCAACAGGGCGCACATTTTGCCCTACTGTTTATCGATCTCGATGGCTTTAAGAAAATAAACGATACCCACGGCCATGATGCCGGTGACAGTGTGCTCATTGAAACCGCCGAGCGGATGGGACAGAGTATCCGTAATTCGGATACCCTCGCTCGCCTGGGCGGCGACGAATTCGCGGTGATTTTAGAGTACACCAGCCACTCAACAGATGCCGCTCGCGTCGCCAAGAAAATCATCGCTTGCCTCAATCAGCCGTTTAAGGTGGATGAGCAGCAACAGGCGCATCTATCAGCCAGTATTGGTATAGCGTGCTACCCGGAACACGGCGAGTCGGTTGAGCAACTTCTTAATTGCTCCGACGCCGCCATGTATTATGCGAAGAAGTCGCTAAAAGGCGGCACTTATGCCGTCTGTGACCCTGATAATCATGCAACCACGAGCAACAACCGCGGGAAACAATCACTCTAGACACTCACGGTTGGCTATTTTGAGATGCTTATTTTTGCGCGGCTTGTTGTGATGGTGCTGTGGCACGCGGCGTTTGGCTCGCCAACGCCTCATTGGTCACATCCTGGATGGAGATAAACATGTGATTGACCTCACCCCGCGTATTCGCCATTGGGTGCATGGTGACGTTTTGATACATAAAGGGGAGCTGACCGGTGATCGGGCGAACATGACGACAACGGAACAAGTACGGGCGTTGCTGCCAGACAATAAAACTGCGACAACGGAGATCGAACACGGGTTGCGACTTGGCACGAAACCAAGGCTCATTGATTTCCGGAAACACCTCGAATAACGAGCGATTTTGCACGTCTTTGGCGTGTTTACCGCTATGGTGGACCATAAAGCCGTTCCACATTTGGATGTGGAAGTCTCTGTCTAACACAATCAATCCCATGTCGATGTGCTGCACCATGTCGAGCATCCAATGGAATTGGTCAAAATCTTCTGTGCTCATCGCATTACTCCTCATCCATTAGGTAGGCCAACTTCGCATCGAGCAGCGGCAAAGACTCATCCAGTAGCAATAGTAACAAATCGCATTTTATATCTGTTCCGTCTATCTGATAGCTCACCTCAATGGTTACTGTGCGTTTCCAAGACCCTTTCATCGCCGCTATCAACTGATCCACTTCAGCGTGCTGACCCAAGAGCGCCGGATAGCTTTGCGAAAACTCTAACGCGCCTTGATCGCCTAAGCCCTTTAAAAAGGCACTAATCAGAATATTGCTAATATCTACCAGCAATTCGAGCTCGTTGTCGACCGACCCATCCTCGGGATAGTCCAGCAATTTCACCATCTCGGTAATACTGGAATCACTGATCAGCATCAGTGCTTCGCCAGCGATCCCTTCCCCACTAAAGCCCTGACACACACCGTTCATAGTATTTGATTGTGCCAAGTGACGAATGGTCATGGTCAGCTCAGTCACTTCAAACACGTTCACCTGTGGCAGTGGCATGTGGACGAACACCCCACAATGTCGGGCAAGTTTATCTGCTGCCTGCCCCATGGCAATATTCACCACTTCCATGTAAATATCTCGGCGACTGAGTTTTTCTGTTGGCGCGTGTGAACGCTTGGTCTCTGACGCAGAGGCAGTGGATAAATACGCTTTGATTAATGCGTCGACGCGCTCACGACTGATGGGCTTTTTAACAAAGTCTTTCGCGCCCCGCTCCAGCACTTGCTGCTGAGCAAGCGGCTGAATGTCGCCTGAGACCACCACGACAGGCACCGTCATCCCGGCTTCTTGCATTGCTTCGAGCGTTTGGTATCCATCAAGTTCCGGCATCGTCAAATCAAGAAACATGATGTCGATCGGCTGACTACTTAAGACGTCCAACGCCACGTTACCATTTTCGGCAAAATGTACATCGGCGTCCAAATCATCGGGGAGTGTTCGCGCTAGCTGCTTGCGCGCAAGCGCAGAATCGTCAGTGATCAGTATTTGTGTGGTCAAAAGCCTCTCCTTTCCGACTTCTTTGCTGAGAGTGTGGCTGGGTTAACACTGTAAGCATAAACCAAGATAGCGAGGAATGAGGGCAAACCAGTCAAAATGCGATGATTCTTTTGATATCAGGAGGCTACTTTTATCTCTGGCATAAATGAGTAAGGCGATCTGAGCGACTGATCAGGTTGGGGGCATGCAAGTAAAAATAATGCAAACATGTCAAACAAAGCTGGACGCATTGGTACACTTTTTCGCTGATGATCTCAGGCGAGTCGTCAAATTCACCCGTGATTAACGCTTGCCAATCCTCGGCAAACCTATCGACCATAGTAATGTCTCTCTCTGGCGCAAGGATATGGCTCAAGGCCTTTTTTATCGGGGTGATATCTTCACTCGCGGCAAAAATATTTCTCAGCGCAATAATCACATCCACCAATGCGTCTTGTGTATCTGGCTTTTTCGCCGCGTTATAAAGACGAGACATAGCCAAGCGAATACCACGCGAGTCGGTGTCATCCACCAGCATACTCCAGCGTTCAATATCAACTAAGTCTGTCTCACTGATCGCCACCGGGTCGTCCGTTTCTGCTACCGAACCAAAGTCTTGGCGCCGATTATCAAGCGAGAAAGGATCGATACGCCACACCCATTCGGGGGCAACGAAAGCCTTATGCTCCCCGAGATAGCAAAGCGCCATACACAAAACAATATTCAGCTCAGTGGTTTGTTGTTCCGTCTCGGCATCTAATACCTCTTCAGGCCAATCATCGTCCTCTAAAAAATCACCAAAGTTAATCGCAAACGCATAACCCGACTCGAGCATGAACCCGTTATCGCGACGTTTGGCCATTAGACGCGCCGCCTGTAGAACATATTCCGCAATCCCAGGGGTATAGCGGCGCACACTGCCCCATTTCGTATCCAATTCAGCCAAATTGGTGAGTGCCGCATTGCGAAAGCCCACAAACATCGGAATATGAGCAACTTCGCCATCAGCTAAGCTACGTGCCATCTCCAGCATTTCTTGCACGGTTTCCACGAACGTATCAGGGCTAACAACCCCGCGAATGCGCATCAAGTCATAGCTATTAACCAGAATCGACACGGGTAAACTGGCCAAACTAACCACGCCGCGGTGGCCACTGGCATCTTTGTAGTCGCCGCAGGTTTGCTGCGGCTCTTTCCCAGACGTTGTGAATAAGCGAGACAGAGCAGGGTCAGCGGCCATACGTTTTTGAACCTGCTTACTGACCGGGAACTGCTCAATCGCCGCGGTGAGATAACCAGCCCCTCGGTAAAAAAGGTGCGGCCGCTGTCCCGCTTTAATCAAAAATAAAGGATAAAGTTCACCCGCCAGTTGGCAAAACGCACTGGTTAAAGGGTCCGAACTATTAATTCGCGTCGCCAGCTCACCACCCTGCTGCGCACGCCAGACGTTTAAGACGTGGCGTCCATTTTGCATCACGTGCGGCAACCGATAGAAGAAGGACTGTTCACTTTCTCCTTGCTCCACTGCAGACACACGTAAGTGGCGACAAAGCTCAATATATTGATTGAGTGTGTCGCGCTGAATCCGGCTCAAACCCAGTTTTTGCATCAAAATTAAGCGGCCTTCCGCTTCTGTCACATTCAGGATGTAGCTCACCACGCGGTGGCCCATCGCTTTGACAAAATGCGGAATAGCCGGATAGGACATCATCGTTTCCTAACCTTGTGTTAATCGTTCACAGATATCAATACGTGCTCAGGCATCTATTATGGTATCGACATCAGAGCGGAAAACTATACCGTTCGGAAGCGTCGGCCATTAAAGACATGACCCCTTTGGGTGATGTTAAAAAGTAGAGCGCTTCCATTGACTTGGCAAGCCGGGACAAACCCTGAAACACTTTTGCCCACAAAGGCGACGGTGGATGCTTGACCAAGCGATCGCACGCATCTATTCTAGCGTACAAGTGTACGCTTAAATGAAGATGACGAGTTATGGATACCAAGGCTTCAACCTCTCCCCCTCAGAAACCACGCTTAATCTGGTTAAACATTAGCGTGTTTACCCTCACGTTTTTGATTGCAGTGATAGGAACACCATTGTGGGCGTGGCATCACGGCTTTGATTGGGTGCAAATTACCGCGCTGATTGTTGCGTTTAGCTTTTGTGGCCTGTCGATCACCGCCGGCTATCACCGGTTGTGGGCCCACAAAACCTATCAAGCCCATCCGGTGCTGCGCTTTATCTTCGCCATTGGTGGGGCATTTGCGCTGCAAAACAGTGCGCTTCATTGGTCGTCGGATCACCGCATTCATCACCGTCATGTCGACGACAACGACGTTGACCCCTATTCCGCTAAGCGCGGCTTTTGGTTCTCACACCTTGGCTGGATGCTGCGTGAATACCACCCCAACCGTTACGGCGATTACAGCAACTGCCGCGATCTGCAAAAAGACAAGATCGTGATGTGGCAACACAAGCACTACCTTGCGCTAACACTAGCAACCAACTTTGGCTTCCCTATTGCGTTTGGTTTGCTCCATGGCGATGTTTGGGGCGCGATTTTACTGGTCGGCTTTACTCGGCTAGTGCTTAGCCATCACACCACCTTTTTCATTAACTCGCTGGCGCATGTGTGGGGTAGCCAGCCTTATACCGATAAAAACACTGCGCGGGATAATGGTGTGCTTGCCTTGATGACTTTTGGTGAGGGCTACCACAATTTTCACCACATCTTTGAGAACGACTACCGCAATGGCATTCGCTGGTGGCAGTTTGATCCTACCAAATGGCTGATCAAAACCGCGTCTTGGCTGGGTCTCGCGGAAAAGCTGCGCGTGACCCCCGAAGAGAAGATTGAAAAAGCGCGTGCGACCATGCAATTGCAGCGCATCACGCAACAGCTTAGTGACAAGCCACACGCGTCGCATCGTCTGCAAATCTTGCAACAAGAGTATGATGCCTTGGTCGCCAAAATGGCGGACTACTACACACTGAAAAAACAGCTGTTAGCGCTCGAGCGCGACAAGCTGCGCGAAAAAGTCGAAAACGCCGAGCTAACCCAGCAATACCAAGATTTAAAGGTGCGTTTTCAGCAACAAAAACGCAGCTGGCAGGTGCTTACCGCCAAATATGCTAGCTAGACGCGACGAGCACGCGACACACATCAAACCGGCCACTTGGGCCGGTTTTTTTAGCTGGCACGGACGTGCCGCTGACAAGATCTGTTTATGCCCTTTAGTGGGACGAGGTCAGGAAAGAAAGCAGGATCGACTCCAGCTCATCCCACAGTAAGGCGTCGGTATCGATCACTTCGATGCGCGACTCGGCGTATTCAATCGACATAGGCGTCACAGTAACCACCTGATTGGCGACGTTAAACGCGTAAAAACCCTCGTCAGTATTGACCACTGCTTTAATCCGTTGGGCGTTGATGTTGCTCAATAGTCCGTATAAAGCATCAAACGGAAAGCAACAGTGCGCGGCAAACAACCAGCCGCAGCTGACATAGCCCTGCCCTTGGTTCTCTTTGCGGGTATAGGTATCGTCCGGACCCAGTGCTAACGTGGTCATGGGCTCGGCATCATTGTGATGGTGATGATAGTGCGCTTGACGAGCGTGACGCGGTAACGCAAGCCACGTGGTCTCGAGCGCGCCCTGTTCGACGCCGGTGACCAAGCTTTTCTCGCCATCAAACGCGGCGACATAATCATAAAAGGTGGCGATTTGCGCCTCACTACACTGGTCAAGCTTGTTGGCCACCACCACATCCGCGAGCGCGATTTGATCATGAAAGTTTTGATTTTCACGATAGCGCACATCATCAATACAACGCGGATCCACCAAAGTAATGGTCGCGCCCAGCGACAAGGTGGTATCGAAAGGCGGCTGAGTCAGCTTACCGATAATGTCTTTAGGATGACCCAGTCCCGTCGGCTCAATCAAAATCCGATCCGGCTGCTCGGCGAGCAAGGTATTGAGCCCCACCGTCATGGGTAAGCCAGCCACACAACACATGCATCCGCCCGGCACTTCCTTTACCAGCGCGCCTTGTTCAGAGAGGATAGCGCCATCGACACCCACCTCACCAAATTCGTTCACCAAGATAGCCCAACGTTCATGTTCGGGTTTATTCGCCAGTAAATGACGAATCGCCGTGGTTTTCCCCACGCCAAGAAACCCAGTGATAATGTTGGCTGCGATCTGACTCATGATTCTATCCGCTCGTTACTTGTATCGGCGTAGTGTAACGGATTGCGCCACACGCGTCGCCTTTTGGTCACGCACATGGAACGTGTCCATGTGCAGCTCAGTGAATGGCACAAAAAATGATGAAATATCATGCACTCACTGCAAGTGGTGATCATTACCAATAAAAGCTTGGTAGAATAAGAGGTTCGCTAACACACTTCTTAGGAGGAAGTATGCTGAATCCATCAACGGCAAAGTCGGTGATTGACCATGCTCTGTTTTTAGGCGCGGATTTCGCCGAACTCTTTGTCGAACGCCATCACTCAGGCAACGTGGAGCTGTTGTCTGGTGAGGTGGATAAAGTGAGCTCAGGGATTGATTTTGGTATTGGTATCCGGTTGTTCTTCGGTCATAAAGTGCTTTATGGCTATACCAACAGCCGCGATGAAGAACAATTGAAAAAAGTCACCAGCTTGCTGTGCGCGCGCGACAAGCGCGATCAAATTGCCACCGCTGGGCCGCTCAATTTATCCCATTTAAATGACAAGCACCCCGTGTCTGAGCCGTTATCGTCGGATCAACATGTGGCCGATAAGGTGGCATTCTTACGCCAAGTAGATACGCGCATTCGTGCCGAGAGCGATAAAATTGCCCAAATTATTGGTCGTGTCGGCCAACGTGAGCAACAGGTCGAAATTTTTAACTCTCATGGCCTCCATGTCACAGATACCCGCCACTACACCCGTATTGCCGCTACAGCGGTCGCCACGAACGGTGAAGAGCAGTCAACGGGCTTTGATGCTCCCGGTGCGCTCACAGGCTGGGAATTCCACCAAGATATCGATCCGGTTGAGATGGGCGAGCGTGTCGCACGACAGGCGCTGGTTAAGCTTGGGGCCCAAGCCTGTCCATCGGGCGAAATGCCGGTGGTGATTGGCAACGGTTTTGGTGGCGTGATTTTCCACGAAGCCTGTGGCCACTTGTTAGAAACCACCTCGGTGGCGAAACAGGCCTCCGTCTTCCATGACCAAATGGGCGAAATGATTGCCAGCCCAGTGGTGAGTGCGGTGGACGATGGCACCTTGGCGAATGCGTGGGGCTCAATCAACATCGATGATGAAGGCATGGAAACCCAGCATACCCAGTTGATCAAAGACGGTAAGCTCACCTCGTTTATGGTCGATCATATGGGTAGCCTGAAAACCGGTTATGCGCGCACCGGCTCTGGCCGACGTGAGTCTTATAAATTCGCACCGACCTCGCGGATGCGAAACACCTTTATTGAGCCCGGTAACGACAGCTTAGACGCCATGATTGGCTCGATGGAGCGTGGCATCTATGCCAAGAAAATGGGGGGTGGCTCAGTACAGCCCGGCACCGGCGAGTTTAACTTTGCGGTGCAAGAAGCCTATTTGGTAGAAGATGGCCAAATCACCGCGCCACTCAAATCTGCCACCTTAATCAGTACGGGGCCTAAGGTGCTTAAAGAAATCAGCATGGTCGGCAAAGATCTTGCTCTTGCCGCCGGCATGTGTGGTTCGGTGAGCGGCGCCGTCCCCACCACCGTGGGTCAACCTGCATTGAAAGTCGATAACATCCTAGTAGGAGGCGGTAACGCATGAGTGAGCCAACCATTAAAGCAACCCTAAGCGATGCCGTCGATCAGGTCCTCAGCTTGGTGAAACAGCAAGGTGCGCAAGCAGACGTGATTGCCAATGCCAGCGAAAGCTTGTCACTCAAAGCCGACCAAGGCGATCTCTCTGAGCACAAAGTCACCGCCGGTCAAGTGATTGGCGTACGTGTCATCAAAGGGGATCAAGTTGCCACCAGCTATTCAGAATCGCTAGATAGCGACAGTTTAGCCAGCATGGTGAACGCCGCACTGACTAACGCAAGCTTTACCAAAGCAGATCCCGATCAGCAAATTCGCGCTGAGGGGCAGCACATTGATCAGCAAGATCCTAGCTTACTGCAAGCAGATAACACGCCGATTGAAGACAAGATCGCGTTAGCGCTTGCCCTTGAGCAAGATGTAATCAGTCAACCCCGCGCAACGGGGGCGCCCTACAATGGGTACAGTGAGCAAACCCAATTTCAGTTGCTTGCTAATACCCTAGGCACACGCTGCTATCACAGTGAGCGTCGCTTTAGTTGCTACACCGCAGCACTGCTCAATCACGACGGTAAGCAAGCGATGCATCTGGGCGCGTCAGTATCACGCCGCTTTGCTGACCTAGATCTCGCCCATGCGACCCAACTGGCCTACCAAACCGCTGACGCCTTGCTCGAGGGTGGCCCAGTGAAAACGGGTTCGTATTCGGTGATTTTTGAGCATGACTGCCTCAGCGAATTGCTGGGCGCCTTTGGCAGCTGCTTCTCCGGCGATGCCGCCAAGCGCGGCACCAACCCGTGGCGTGAAAAAGTCGGCAAGCCCGTTGCGGATACGGCGCTCACTATCACCGATGTGGCAAGGCTTGATGGCGGGATGCGTATTAAAGCGTTTGATAGCGAAGGCTTTGCCACCGCCGATACGCCTTTGATTGAAGACGGCGTCTTAGTCGGCTTTTTACACAACAGTGCCACGGCGCAGCATTTTGGTGTTCCCCATACGGCTAACGCAGGCCGCAGCCCCAAAGGCGGTTTGGATGTTACGTCTCGTCATGATGTGATTGCCGCAGGTCAACACAGTGATGCGGACGTGCATGCCGGTGAATACCTTGAGTTAGTGTCACTGCAAGGTGTGCATTCAGGCGCGAATGCCATCAGTGGCGACTTTTCTTTCGGTGCAAGCGGGTTTGTTTGCCGAGAGGGAAAACGCGTTCGTCCTGTTCGCGGGATAACGGTGGCTGGTAATTTCTATACCATGCTCAATGAGATAGATGCTATCGGCAATACCGTGTTACCCAACTATGATGGCGCCTTCTTCGCGCCACGCATCCGCTTTGCCCGCTTATCCATCGCCGGCGAGTAATGGCGAACCCTGCAAAGGCATCGGCTTAGGCCGATGCCTTTTTATTCTCAGTTTGTGCTTCAACACTTTGTACCGCGGGGTTCATCTTCGCCGCTAAGTCGGTAAATGCCTGCATGGCGACGTCACTGGTCAGAATACGCCCATGCCCTAACCCTTCGGTGGCTAGCACAGTCACATGCGGGTAGTCAGTGGCTTTTTCGGTGACGGCAAAGGAGGCAAAACGATCATTTTTGTCGTGGGCAATCACCACCGGATGGCGGCGGCGCGACAATTTTTCTAGCGGCTCAATGGTCTCGATTGGATAACCGTGCTGCTCACCCACTTCTTGGACAATTTCATCAAACAGCTTCAGTGAATACCCCGATTTTCGGACTGTGGCATATAAATTCTCGCGATAATTCAGCACAGGCGCGACCAAAAAGAGCGGTAAATCATCCACCTGAGGGTGCTCGCTTTCCAACACCGCGGCAGCGCCCATACTATGCGCAATCACCCCAGACACATTATCAACTTGATCTAATACATCATTGATCGCCTGCACAAAGCCGGGAATGTGGCTTTCTTCCCCGCCACTTTGACCGTGTGCTGGATGATCAAATGCGACCGTACGAAAGCCTAGTGACGCGATATGTGCCATGAGTGGAAAGAACTGACTGGCGGATCCCGACCAACCATGCGTCAGCAACCAGGTTGGCCCAGCGCCAAGGCTATACATTTGTAGCTCTCCTTCTTGGCTTTGCACTCGAGAGCGCACCACGCCTTCAGGCTCTGCGTTCACCATAGGACTGCGTGTTGGGGTGAGAAAGAGTTTTCGTGCGACTTTTTTAGCATGGCGAGGTGCCAAGCGGTGATGACACCGGCTCACCGCCCCCACGAGAGAACGTTTGGCGCTAAAGCGGCCCGGCGTTGAAAAATACACTTTTTTACTCATGGTCATTGAATCCTTAAAATCGAACGAGTGTTCGTTTTTATACTGAAAAATATCGTTGGTTCGATACCGACATAATGTTCATTCTTATCGGGAACATTCGCGGCGGCTTTGCGCGAGCAACTGCTCGACACCATGCCAAAAGCGTGTCCCTTCCGGCGATTCGAGTGACAAACGCAGAAATAACTGGCTACTCAAATAGTGCCCATACAACTGATAGACAGCTTGCCAGGTATCAAGGTCGGCGCGAAATTCACCGGCTTGCTTGCCCTTTTCAAACTGTGCGGCTAGGTAGTCAAGCCATTGACGGGTGACGCGCTGCAACGCCTGATGGATGGGATCATTACTCGCACGCTGCTCATGCCACGCATCTAAAAATAAGCACTGACCCTGAAAGTGCTGATGCCAACCCATCCAATTACGCAGCAAATGTTGCAATTTGGCCTCAATACTCGCATGGTCAGCTTCACGACTCGGGCTAATCACCCGCTCGATAAAACGCTCACCGGCAAAATGCACCACCGCGATTTGTAAGTTTTCACGCGAGTTGAAATGGGCAAATAGCCCGCTTTTTGACATTTTTACGTCGCGCGCCAAGCTACCAATCGTCAAGCTTTCCAATCCATACACGCTGGCTGACTCAAACGCGGCTTCGAGAATACGCAACCTGGTTTGCTCACGTTTCGAGAGCGAGTACGTCGGTTCACTAGATACGCCCATCTCATTAAACCTTCAAAAAACGGATTGCTAAAAACCAAATGACTACGCCAGGACACCTTGGCAGTCAACGTTTATTACCTTACCGCAACCGTCTATCCATTAATAGTACGAACGTTCGTTTTTATCCAGTCGATATGTGGATTTGTTTGCCTTCTCCACCACCGTAAGGTGTGTAAGAAAGCGCATTTTCATGAGGTTGCGCAATTTATCGACAAAAATTGCTGAAACCACATTCCATATTCTTTTTAGTTTTAACAAGTGCTTTTTTTATCTAGTAATAATGTGACATAGGTCTTCATTGCATGCACCTTCCGGCATATGATGCCAACCAATCACTAACTCTTTAATACGTTTAAACGGGGTTAGGCACTCAAATCATTATAATTCTCTAGGTTGGAACGCCGATTATGACAGTTATCCTTTTAAACCTGATTGCTTTTGCGCTGCTGCTGGCGATGCTTGTCAAATTGCACAAGCAACAAAAATCCTTATCCACACGCGTGTTTACCGGCCTCGGCATGGGGGTTGCGTTCGGTGCTGCGCTGCAAGCGTTATACGGTGCTGACGGCGCTATCACGCGCGAAACCATTAACTACATCAATATCGTCGGCTCCGGTTATGTCAGCCTGCTTAAAATGATCATCATGCCGTTGATCACCGTGTCGATTATTGGCGCGATTTTGAAAGTGAAAGACTCAGGTTCTCTAGGCAAAATCTCTAGCTTAAACATCGGCATTTTACTTGCCACCACCGCTGCTTCCGCGCTCATTGGCGTGTTCGTCAGCAGTCTATTTGGATTGTCTGCGCAAGATATCGTGCAAGGTGCACGAGAGATGGCACGTGGGGCCGCTCTAGAGCAACGCTTGGGCTCAGTCGAAGACTTATCTTTGGCTGATATGATTATCTCTTTCTTCCCACAAAATCCATTTGCGGATTTGGCCGGTAGCCGTCCAACCTCGACCATCGCTGTAGTGATTTTCTCTGCGCTAGTGGGTATAGCCGGTGTAGCGCTTTCACGCACTCAGCCTGAACTTGGCGAGCGTTTTGAACGCTTTATGGATGTGGCTCAGGAGTTAGTGCGCACGCTCGTACGTATGATCATCGGCCTCACCCCCTACGGTGTTTTGGCCTTGATGACCAAAGTGGTGGCTGGCTCAAACGTCAGTGAAATTCTTGAGCTGGCCAATTTTGTCGCCGCTTCCTATGTGGGCTTAGGTGCCATTCTAGTAATGCATCTGATATTGATTGGCCTTGTTGGTATGAGCCCAATTCAATATCTGAAAAAAGTGCTCCCGGTGCTGACATTCGCCTTTACTTCTCGCTCAAGCGCGGCCACGATTCCGCTCAATATCGATTCACAAATGAAGAACTTGGGTAACGACCCGGCCAGCGCCAATTTCTCTGCCTCATTTGGTGCCACCATGGGTCAAAATGGCTGTGCCGGTCTGTATCCTGCCATGCTGGCGGTGATGATTGCGCCCACCATTGGTATCAGCCCACTCGATCCGGGTTTTATCGCCACCTTGGTTGCGATTGTCACCGTAAGCTCATTCGGTATTGCTGGCGTCGGTGGCGGCGCCACCTTTGCGGCACTGATCGTGCTCTCAGCATTGGATATGCCTGTTGCGCTTGCCGGCTTGCTCATTTCTATCGAGCCTTTGATTGATATGGGCCGCACTGCCATAAACGTGAGCGGCTCAATGACAGCCGGTACCCTTACCTCGCGTTTAACCGGTGGCCAAGATAAAAGTGTTTTCGATCACCATGAAGTGGTAAAGCAAGACACGGCTAACGCCTAACGTTACACGACCTTGGTTGAGATAATGCCACGCGTTTGCGTGGCATTTTTGTTTTTGCGTTACTCGACATATATAGCCACTCTATTCGCTGATTCAATCCCTTATAACTTGTAAGAATTTATGTCAGCGATTACACTCTGCCTCATTGTTAATGCAGGGACATTCCTGCCCGTTGTGAGATAAAACATGAGTATTGAACAAACGCTTCAGGCGCGCAGTGGCGGCCAATGTGAACTATGCACCAGCCAAGACAACTTATCTGTGTATGACGTCCCTTACTCGCCCGACACCACAGCAAACAGTTGCGTATTGGTTTGTGGCACGTGTCACGATCAGCTTCAACATCCAGACAATATCGATGTGAACCACTGGCGTTGTCTAAGCGAGAGCATGTGGAGCCAAGAGCCTGCGGTTCAAGTCGTTGCCTATCGCCAACTTTCGCGCCTTTCTAGCGAAAGCTGGGCGCAAGATAATCTCGACATGATGTACATGGAAGACGATGTCCGTAAGTGGGCAGAAACGGGACAAGATATCGAAGAAGTCAAAGTATTGGACGCTAACGGCGTCGCACTGCAAAAAGGCGACGACGTGACCGTGATTAAAGATTTGCCCGTTAAAGGCTCAAGCCAAGTGATCAAACAAGGCACCGTGATCCGCGGCATCAATTTGACCGACGATCCGACCCATGTACAGGGCAAAGTCAACGGCCAAACCCTGTTTGTGATTGCGGAGTTCTGCCGCCGTAAGTAAATGGGTGGACTGTCTTGATACACCAACGCGGCGTCCTGGCGGCGCCGCGTTAATCACGCCTCCGCACAGTTTACACTGTAAAACGTCACGCCTTCCTCATCGCTATTTTTAAACCTACGCCTTTTACCTACGCCCCAAACAACACATAGAAGAAATGTGAACTACGGCTTTATAGTCCCCGCTTCAGTTATAAGAATTGAGATCTCAGCCCTATTTGCTCTCCGCTGTTCCCATAAAAATATGAGACAGATCATAGGACATTCGCAAGTCAGCGAGAGATTGCATTCCTCCCTCATGCCGTTAAATAAGGAGGATGTGCCCTTTTCTTATTTAAGTAACACTAGTGTCAATTATCGTCTCCGTCGGCGCGCTACACGTTGTGACATCACATTTCGCACGACGCCATTGTCTCGCCACTCGACGACTCAGAATATTTCTTTGTGCGGTTTTCTTTGTGCGGATAGTGATTATGAAAAAGTTGCGTAACCTTTCTATAAGTCAACGGATAAGTTTGGCTGCCTCGTCCATCGTTCTGATCGGTCTTGGGGCAGTGAGTGCGGTTTCTTTATCAACGCTGAATAGCAGCCAGTCGGCCATGTCATCCCAGGTCACTGAAAACGTAAAGCGTGATCAAGTGATCAAGATGCAAAATCGCGCGACTGCGATTAGCGAGGAGATCCATGCTTACATTGCTTCTCCGCTCGATACGGTGCGAACTATCGCCCAGATTTATACCTCTGAAGCGGAAAAGAATAAGTCAGCCCGGATCCTCGACCGAGATGATATTCCTCGGATCATGTATTCGATTTTGAAACGCCAACCTGAATGGCACAACATCTATACCGAGTGGCAAAAAAACGTCTTAGGCGCCGATGCTTTTTACTACGGCGATCCAACCAGTGCAGCGGATGGCCGCTATGTGCCGTCGGTGTCAGTGGATGAAAACGGGGAAATGCGCCTTACCGCTGCACAAAATTTCTCTGAAACCAATCCTTGGTATCAATGCCCAGTGAGCACCCAAAAAGATTGTATTACTGATCCAAGAACGACTCAGATTAATGGTAAGACGCAAACGGTGTTCGACGTGACAACTCCCGTTTTTCGCTTTGATAAAACGGTTGCTATGGTGGGAAGTACGCTCAAAACCTCGCAAATCCAATCACTCTTAGCCAAACGTGCCGATAATAACGGGGAACTATTTGTTATCAGTCAAGATGGACGAGTCGTTGCTAGCACCGATCAGCACGTTCAACATGGCGCTGCGGTCTCGGGACTTTCCTCTCCTGCTTACCAACCACTTTCTAACCTTCTAAGCCAGAGCGCAACAAACCAATTCAAACAAACCGATTCGCACTTTTATGTGTCGCAACCGATCGAGTTTGGCAATATGTCTCAGACGTGGTCAGTGATGATTGTGACCCCCAAGCAAGCCGCGATGGCACCCGTCACACAACTGAATCAGATGATGACTAACGCCGAAAGCGATATTCAAAACACCATATATTGGGTGAGTGGCCTCGTCCTTTTGCTGGCCTTTGTGATCATTCAAATCGTTATCAAACGTCAGTTGGCACCATTGACCAGCGTGGAACAATCTATTCAAGCGATAGCCCAAGGTGGTGGTGATTTAACTCAGCGCTTGCCGGTTAATGGTCAAACCGAGATTGATCGTATTAAACACTCAGTCAATCACATGTTGGATGCGCTGCAATCGATGGTGGGACAAATTCAACAAGCAGGTGGGCGCTTATCCGACACATCAACGACAGCCAATAACGCCATCACCGATGCCCACCAAGCCCTGTCTGATAATACCGAGACATTACACCAAGCCGCGACCGCAATGGAGCAACTGACCGCGACCTCAAAAGATGTGGCAACCAACTCTGAAGCCTCCAAAGAGAAAAACGCCGTAGTCGTCTCATCGCTGAATCAGTGCATGGAGAATGTTGCTAATAATGTGGCACGCAACCAAACCGCCAACACGGATCTGCAAAAAGCCAACAGTTTTGTTAGCGAAGTCAAAACCAGCGGTAGCGACATTGCCACGTTGCTCGACGACATTCGCGGTATCTCAGATCAAACCAATTTATTAGCGCTCAATGCCGCGATTGAGTCGGCTCGCGCCGGTGAAGCTGGTCGAGGATTTGCGGTGGTCGCTGACGAGGTGCGCGCCTTGGCCCAGCATTCACAAAAATCTGTCGACCAAATCGTCTCGACGCTTGAGACCTTCAACCAACTACTGACCGATATTGAAGCCGTCATCCAACAAGGTGAGCGTGGTGCGGCAGAAGGTTATCAAGCGAGTGTTTCCGTGCAGGAGACCTTAACCGAGATTGTTGATTTGGTGCAGCAGCTAGGCGATATCAATTATCAAACCGCAGGCGCGGCGGAGGAGCAAAGTGCCGTCTCTCAGCAGGTGGCCGAAAATATCCAAGCCCTCTCACAACGTATTGAACAAACCTTGTCACTCAGTGAGCAAGCGCAGGGCGCAAACGAGACCCTTAACCACGAGGCCAAAACGATTCGCCAACTGGTCGATACGTTTACCGTTTAGTCCCCAGCCTTTTCTCTCATACTAAAAAAGGGCAACCAACGTTGCCCTTTTGAGGTTACGTCTTGTTAAAGACGCGATGTAAAATGTAGATTAAATGATGAGATTACTGCTTGTCTAACTGTGCTTTCATCGCGTCACGAAAGACTTGGTCAGCGTCAGTGATACCCAATTGCTCCGCATCACGCAGTAATCCCATTGCTTTGTCGACATCGTTATCTGCAATCGCGGCCCGAATAGCCTGGTGGTAAAAAGTCACGCTTTCTTGTTGCGGACGTTCAGTGGCGGAGAGTGCTGGCAGTACGATAGACTGATCGCTGGTACGTGCGCCCAATGCTGCCGCTTCGATGGAAAACGTACCGGTCAACGCGCGCGGCACTTGAATATCGCCTACCTCTGGAAAGTAATTCCCTCTTCCCTCTGCGTCCAATTTCGCTGGGTGGCTGACCGCCACCGTTTCATCAAGTTTATCTTTATCAGTAAAAATAACCAAATAGAGCGCACTGTCACCTACTTGTGGGTGGACTTTAATATTCCCTTGCAAACGGTTTCCATCAGCTAGACGGGGCTTTAGATAAACTAAACCTCGATCATCAAGCTCAGCGCGAATATCGCCAGACTGGTTAATGACTTTAGCACTTGGGACAAAAACACTATCGTTTATTTCTGCCTCGATATTGATATCCAATCCATTTTTTACCATCGGTAATTCAAAAATAACGCCAGGGCTATCAATGCTATGGATATCTAGGACTTGTGTTTGTGTGGTGACCGCTACTTTGATCTCTTTATCCATCTCTAGCGGTAGTTGTTTCGCTTTCTCAATCTGCGTCACTGCCTTTCCTTTCGGTGCAATCTGATATTGGTTATCAACGATCGTCGAGCACCCATTAAGCAGTAATAACCCAGAGATAAATAACACTTTTTTGTTCATATAAAACACCTAAAAAAATAGCCGACAATTGTCGGCTATGAAAAAAGACAGTTTAAAAAAGGCTTACCACCAAGCTTCCAATTGCACACCCGTTACGAACTCTGAGTCACCTTTGTCACCAAACGTATCTCCTTCTTCATCCGTAATATACGTACCGTAGAAGCGAATCTCAGGACGCGACCAGAAGCTATCACCCATTGCCCATGCTTGAGCTAAAGTAAACTTGTGACCTCCTTGGTCTGTTCCTTGATTTTCTCCATCAAAGAAGCCGACCTCACCGATGGTGCGCATCGTGTCGTTCCACTTATAAACAGGGCGCACAACCGCGGTGAACATATCAGAGTCACCCTCACCATCTGTTAAGTCCGACCCGTTGTGATAAGAAAGCTGATGTCCAAGTTCCATCGACGACCCAACATTCATCACACCCCAGTTAATAATACGGTAGCCTTTCGCATCGTTTTTATCGTCGGAGCCACGGCTGTACCATGCACCAGATCCAAAGCCAGCAATCTGATCACCGTATCCTGCAGAGCCATATTGCAAGATTGTTTGGTTGAAGCCGTTGTCCATGTTTTGATGCACAATACCGGTAAGCATAATACCATCATCAGCGGCTTCGGTTCGGCCATCCTTCTCTGTTGCAAAGTTATAGGCAGTAGCGAGCTCTAGACTCGCGTCTTCCCACAAGCCGATATTAGCTAAACGTGCATCAAAAATGTAGCCTGTAGAAGCAGGCTTGTTATCGCCCTCATCGTCCCCACCATCTTGAAGAAATGCTAGAGAAAGTTTTTGATCGCCCAGTGAAATATTTTCAATACCACCACCGGTACCTGAGGTGTTCAAGAAATAGAAGTCAGTAATATGGATATCTTTACGTTGATAATAGCGCTTACCCGCCCAAATAACAGCTTCAGGGTCGGATGCAATCAAACCTTTGGCTTGGACATTAAATTGCGCGACGTTTATTTCGCTACTTTCCCAACCACTTTGGCCTTTATCGCTGGAAGCAATCATCGATTCCAGCTTCCATGATTGCTCACCCGTTTGAAGTTCTTCTGAAAAACCGAACTCGTAATAGTTGTCGTCTTCGTTACCCAAACGACCAACTTTATTCTTTTCAAAAGCACTATCACCTGCACCATCACCACCGATCGCAGCACCCGCACGAGCATAACCATTAAAATCTACAGCAAATGCTGAGGTGGCAGTGACAGCAGCTGCAACAGCCGCCGCAATTAAACTTACTTTTCTCATACCTTACTCCATAATGCGCCTTTTTTACGTGTCTCTTCACACCGGCAGTGGGTAGTGGAAAAAGACAGTGTGTCCAAGGCTTAGCTTTCTTCGTTATCCTGGAATTATCCTATCCCTGAGCGGTCATATTCGCGTCATCCAACCGTGCGATTTCAGGGGGAGGAGGAGAAAGGAGGAGTGAGAGCTGATTATCTAAACTTGTCGAGCTGGGTCACTGAACGAGGGCGTAATTGGTAATTATTTTTCGCTAAACAGGCCTACAAAATGTCGACACGATCACTATTAATAGATTTATTCTTAAAGGTGTGAAACTTTATTACATGAGGGACAATGATCATAAATGTGACGTCAGATTGAATTATTTATAGGTAAACGCTCTAATAGCGATTCATCTCATTTAATGGTGTTATTTATGTCGGTTTGCTTCCCATCCCCTTATGTATTAGGGGCGCAACTACACCCATCAGGCTGTCGGTTTACGCTGTATGCACCCGATCAGGACTGCGTGCATTTACTGTTGTGGCATCAAGGGCACCAGCCTCAGCGGCTCGCCATGCGCGAATACAAGCGTGGCTACTGGACACGAGATGTCGCTGATGTGGTTGCGGGGCAAGAATACAGTTTTGAGGTCTTACAGGATGGTCAAACATGGTACTTGGCCGATCCGTATGCGCAAGCGGTGACTGGTCCCTTACGCTATCAGCCTCCTTATTCACCATCGCAAAGCACATTGCTGGCGCGCTGCCAAGTCGTCGATCATGAGTCTTTTGATTGGCAAGGCGTGTCATCGCCTCAGCGCGCCATACAAGACACTGTGATTTTCGAAACCCATGTTAAAGGGCTGACGCAGCAGCATCCAGATGTCGCCCCAGTGCAGCAAGGACGTTATTTGGGTTTAGTCTCACCAACGATGTTGGCGTTTTATCAACAACATCAGATTAATTGCCTGCAACTGCTTCCGATTACGTCTTGCTTACCTGAGCCGCATTTACTCAGCCAGCAAAAAACCAACTACTGGGGCTACAACCCATATGTTTGGATGGCACCGGATCCACGCTACGCGGAGAAAAGTGCGGTTAACGAGCTAAAGACGGCAATACGCGAACTACACCGCCACGATATCGAAGTCATTTTGGATGTGGTATTTAATCACACGGCAGAAGGCGGAGAAGGTGGGCCGATTCTTCATTATAAAGCGTTTGATCATGCCATGTACTTACATGATGGCCAACAACTGCGCAATTATACCGGCTGTGGTAATACCCTTGATATACGCCATCCTGCTGCACTAAAGCAGGTGCTCGACACCTTATGCATGTGGGTCACCGACTATCACGTGGATGGGTTTAGGTTCGATCTCGCCGCGACCCAGGGGCGAAATGGCGATACCTTTAACCCCCAAAATGCGTTTTTCCTCGCCATTGCCCAGGATCCGATCCTTTCTAAGGTCAAGTTGATTGCGGAACCCTGGGATATAGGCCCCGATGGGTATCAGCTAGGACAATTTCCCATTAACTGGGCTGAATGTAACGATAAAATCCGCGATACCACGCGCAGTTTATGGCGAGGAGATCCAGGCATACTGCAAGATTTCGCCACGCGATTGATGGGTTCGCGCGACGTTTTCAGCGCAGCGCATTGGCCCGATCATTTACCGATTAACTATGTAACCTACCATGATGGTTTTACCCTGCAGGATGTGGTCAGTTATGCCAAGCGGCATAACCATGCCAATGGCGAGAATAACCGGGATGGTCATGGTGACAATCGCTCCGCCAATTATGGTGTCGAGGGGCCGACAAACAATCCTGACATTATTGAGGTAAGGAGGCGGCAAAAACGGAATATGATGGCAAGCATCCTCTTCTCGCTGGGGACGCCACACATTCTAATGGCCGATGTGTTAGGCCACTCGCAACAAGGGAATAACAATGCCTATTGCCAAGATAACCCTATCAGTTGGTTAAACTGGCAAACGCAGGATCACGATTGGTCAAACTGGCTAGCCACTATGATTGCACGCCGCAATGCCATCGTACCACGCTTTATCGATGCGTTAAGTGGCACACAGCGCCATTGCAATCAGATTACGTGGCGGCACCCGAATGGCGATCCGATTCACGATCATCAATGGTCAAAGCTGCAAGCGCTCAGCTGTCAGATCACGCTCGGCGCGCATCACCCTGACGCGGGTCAATCAATACTTATAGCCATTAACAGCAGCGACACCGCGCACGACCTACGGCTTCCACCAAATCATCAGTGGCGCATTGTCTGTGACACCGCGACCGGTGAGACAACCGTCGCTCCACTAGCGTCATGCCAACGCTTGGCAGCAAAGAGCTTTTTGGTCTGTATCGACGGTGACTGGCTGTAGCCCAATATTACCTGCATCAAAAAGGCAGCTAATGTTAGCTGCCTTTACGTTCGCGCTCTTGCTTCGCCTGACGACGTAAGGCTTTACCCTTTCACGCCCCCTGCGGTCAAACCACCCACTAACCAACGTTGGGCGAGTAAGAAAACCCCGGTAATCGGTACCGCTGACAGTACGGCTGCCGCCGCAAAGTCGCCCCACAGATAGTTTTGCGGATACAAGTACTGCTGCATGCCGACCGCCAAGGTATACGAATCAACATCCGACAACAGAATCGAAGCAACTGGCACCTCACCTACCGCCATGATAAACGACAGAATAAAGACCACAGCCAAGATAGGCACGGAGAGCGGAAGCAGCACCAGCCTAAACGCCTGCCACGGGGTGGCGCCATCCAATGCTGCGGCTTCTTCCAATGAACCATCAATGCTCTCGAAGTAGCCTTTAATGGTCCAAACGTGTAATGCAATCCCGCCTAAGTACGCAAAGATCAAGCCACCGTGCGTGTTGAGTCCCAAAAATGGAATGTACTGTCCCAACTTATCAAACAAGGCGTAGATAGCGACCAATGCCAACACCGCTGGGAACATCTGGAAGATCATCATCGCGTTCAAGATGGTCTGCTTGCCTTTAAATCGCATACGCGCAAAGGCATACGCCGAAGTGGTTGAGAGCACCACGATAAACAGCGAGGTGATCCCGGCCACTTTTACCGAATTCCACAGCCATAATAAAACGGGAAATGGCGGTGGCGTGACCGTGCCATCCGAGTTAGTCACCGGGAAGCCCAGTGCTAATTTCCAGTGTTCCAGTGATGGATTGTCCGGGATCAAGCTCCCAGTGGCGAAGTTCCCTTCGCGGAATGAAATCGCAATAATCATTAACAGCGGGAATAGGATCAACGCCAAGAACAAGCACAAGCCAATATGGGTTGCCCAGACGCGATATTTTAAGGATTTACCTTGTACCATTGCCATATTTAGGTTCCTCAGTGCTCGTTTTTCTGCGTCATACGAAGGTTGATTAACGCCAGTGCGCCGACTATCAAGAAGATCAGTGTGGCGATGGCACTTGCCAAGCCAAAGTCTTGACCACCACTGCCTTCAAAGGCGATGCGATAGGTATAGCTAACCAGCAAATCGGTATAACCAGCCGGCTCCGTGGTGCCTATACGGTTTGGTCCACCCTCTGTTAACAACATAATCATCACAAAGTTATTGAAGTTAAAGGCAAAGGCCGCAATCAGCAGAGGAGTCAGTGGTTTAATCATCATCGGCAGCGTAATACGGGTGAAGTTCTGAATGAAATTCGCGCCGTCAATCGCGGATGCCTCGTAGAGATCATCAGGAATCGCTTTAAGCAAGCCCATGCAGAGGATCATCATATAAGGGAAACCCAGCCAGGTATTAACGGTGAGCACCATGCTTCTCGCCAAAAATGGGTCGGAGAACCAATTCGGGCTAATGCCAAACAGCGCTTCCAAGACCATATTGATTTCGCCAAAACTCTGGTTAAACAAGCCTCGGAAAATCAAAATTGAAATAAAGGCGGGTACCGCGTAAGGAAGGATCAATAACAAACGGTAGATCGACTTACCTTTCAGCTCTTCCCATTGCACTAAACTCGCCAATATCAAGCCAATAAACAGGGTGAATACCACGGTGAGTACGGAAAAGACAATCGTCCAGATAAAGATGCCAATAAACGGCTCTTTAATCCCATCATCCGTCCATACGCGCTCAAAGTTATCCGTGCCAATTTGCACCACATAACCGGGTGAAACAGTATCGCCCACAAATTCACCGGAGGCATTAACCGGTTGGTAGTAACCTACCTCATCGTTAGGTTTGAGCGTCTCACCCGTTTTATTGTTGATCAGCGTGCGGCCATCGTCCTGCAAGCTATAAAGCGATTGAATGGCGGCGAACTTCCGCAAACCACTCATACGAATGGTTTTGTCACCAGACAATGCTAGGTCTAACTCCCCAAGCGCGTCGCGGTTTTGAATCACATCGCGTAGTGACGCTTTTTGTCCCTCAACACTGTCAATCGGGCTAAGTGACAAGCTGTCATTAGCCAAGGTTGCAAATTCAAATGGCTTGGTGGCATAGCGTGTATTCTCGCCCTCCACCACAATGCGAACGCCTTGATCCGTTTGATATAATGAGAAAGGATAACTGTCGCCACTTTGAAAGGTTCGCTCTAATAATACGGACTGGGCACGCTCGAAAGAGAGTTGATTTTTGGCGCTATAGTTGGTGAATGACAGCCCAACGGTATAAACCAACGGAAAAATAATGAAAAGGATCATCCCCGCGATACCTGGATAGATATAGCGATGGGCGTATGTTTTTTTACTGCCAAAAATGTACAGCGCTAATGCGGTTAATACCACAGTTAACAGGGCAAAGGCGGTTTCACCACGCGAATACATCAAGACGGTGGCATAGCCATTGATAATGGCCACAGTAGCCAGTAACGCCCATTTTATGAACGCTTTTGTGCTACTGGGCAAAGAAGAGCCTGACGTTGTCATAGCTTGGGAACCTTGGACTGACTGCATAAGGAACGCTACTCACATAGTTTTTAAAAAATGCAGGGAGGCAAGCCCCCCTGCAGATAGAGCTTATTTGACCATTTGCGTTTCCGCATCGTCGAGTGCTTCCTCGACGCTTTGACGGCCATCGACCACATTAATAATGGCGTTTTTGGCCGCTGCCCAGAACCCATTCATTTGTGGAATGTTTGGCATCACTTCGCCATGTTTGGCGTTTTCCATGGTTGCCGCAATACGCGGATCTTTGGCAAGTTCCGCCTGATAACTATTCAACGCCACCGCACCCAGAGGTTTATCAGCATTCACCGTTGATAGGCCGTCATTAGTCAACAGATAGTTTTCCAAAAACTCGACCGCCAGCGCTTTGTTTGGCGACGCGGTGCTAATACCGGCACTTAACACGCCAACAAAGGGTTTAGAGGCTTCACCTTGGAAGGTTGGCAAGGTGGTGACACCATAGTTGATACCCGACTTTTCGATATTGCCCCACGACCAAGGGCCGTTGATGGTCATCGCTGTATCACCTTGGTTGAAAGAAGACTCAGAGACCGAGTAGTCCATATCAGATGAAATCACGCCATCTTTCACCATCTGCTTCATGAAATGCAGTGCGTCATGTACACCTTGGTTATTGATACCCGCGTCTTTCACATCATAGCCGTTTGCCGTTTGCTTAAATGCATAACCGCCATCAGCCGCCATCAGTGGCCATGTGAAGTACGGTTCTTTCAGGTTCCACATGATGGCTGACTTGCCCTGCTCTTTGAGCTTGGCATCCATCTCAACCACGTCTTGCCACGTTTCTGGTGGGTTAGGCACCAAATCCTTGTTGTAGATGAGAGAAAGCGATTCCACGGCCACCGGATAACCGACGTATTTACCTTTGTATTTCACCGCATCCCAAGCAAAGTCGACCATGCCGTCTTTAAGACGCTCAGATGGACGAATCTCTGCCAGCAAGCCTGATTCTGCATAGCCACCAAAGCGATCGTGCGCCCAAAATACAATGTCTGGACCATCGCCCGTTGAAGCAGTCTGAGGGAACTTGTCTTGCAGACCATCAGGGTGAACGACGGTGACAGGAATGCCCGTGTCTTGTTCAAAGCGATCACCCACTTCGGCAAGGCCGTTGTAACCTTTGTCTCCGTTAATCCAAATCGTCAGTTGGCCTTCTTCGATATTGGCATTGGCGCCAAATGAACCCAGTGCAATCAGGGTACCGAGAGCAACAGCGCTAAGTGATTTTTTCATCTTTCTATCCTTCTTCTACTGAGGTGTAGCACGATTCCATGGAGGATGAGCTGTATTTCACGGTCTATCATGGTTAATTCCCGCGCATTCCTCATCATCCTGGCCTCTACGCCCTGCCTCTATGCGAGCGAATTCGTGATCCATATCGCTCGTCGCTAATGATGCGGTTCACAAAAATAAACGGTACGTGATCAACTTCAACTAATTTGCTCATAATTTTGTGATGTACACCCTCAAATCAATTTGGGGAGGAGATTATCCTCCTCCCCGCCTACTCCCCCCGTAATAATTGTCCACGGGAGGATGCGCCATTTGCAAAGATACGCGACACTGCCTGACATCAAAAAAGCATCGGGTGGAATCTATCCAATGTGCTTAGTCAGTGACCAAACAGCGTTCAACAAAAACGATAACGCTCGAAAATGGCCGATATTGAATAGCACAGCCACCTATAATGCGTATTGAGCCGAATTAATGAAAAGCGATTGAGGGCGAGCGACATGGCAAGTGTCACGTTTAAAAACGTTTGTAAAGCGTATGACGACGATGTAATGATTTCAAAAAACGTTGACCTAGAGATAAAAGATGGCGAATTTGTTGTCTTTGTCGGTCCATCTGGCTGCGGCAAATCCACCCTATTACGCTGCGTTGCCGGGTTGGAAGATATTACGTCGGGCGACCTTTACATTGATGATCAGCGAGTAAATGATATTGAGCCATCTAAGCGTGGCGTCGGGATGGTATTCCAATCTTACGCGTTGTATCCCCACCTAAATCTTTATGACAACATGTCTTTTGGCCTAAAACTGGCCAAAACGAACAAAGCGGAAGTCGATAAGCGCGTCCATCAAGCGGCGGAGATCTTACAACTCGGTCACTTACTCGACAGACAACCTAAGTCGTTGTCTGGCGGACAACGTCAACGTGTTGCGATTGGACGCACCCTGGTGTCTCAGCCTCGTGTCTTCTTGCTCGATGAGCCACTTTCCAACCTCGATGCTGGATTACGGGTGCAGATGCGCGCGCAAATCACCAAGTTACAACGTCAGCTTGGCTGTACTATGATTTATGTCACCCACGATCAGATTGAAGCCATGACCATGGCAGACAAAATTGTGGTGTTGGATGAAGGCCGAGTCGCACAGGTCGGGAAGCCGCTCGAGCTATACCATTACCCACAAAACCGCTTCGTCGCCTCTTTTATCGGCTCGCCCAAAATGAACTTCATGAGTGTCTTTATTGAAGATGTCGAGCCAAACCGTGTCAAAGTACAGCTGAGTGAAGGGGCCAGTTTCTGGATGCCAGTCGATGGCAAAACCGTCACGCGCGGCGATCGCATGTCTCTCGGCATTCGTCCTGAGCATTTGGTGGCCGCCAAAGACGGTGATGCACAAATTGAAGGGGAAGCGACCATTGTTGAGAAGCTGGGCAACGAGACGCAAATTTATCTCAACCTTGAAAGCGCAGACGCCGATGTGATCTATCGCCAGCTCGATACCGTTGAGATTGAGCCCGGCGACAAGTACGCCATTGGTATTCCCGCTCACCGCTGCCATCTGTTCCACAGTGACGGTCGAGCGTGCAAGCGCCTGCATCGTGAAAATGGCGTCACCTTCGTTGATGAAGAAGATGCCGCCTAATATCACCTTGTAAGAGACAACGACTAGGCCGCATTCGCGGCCTTTTTTATGGTATCGATTCAGACAGAAAAAACGCCAAGGATTAACTTGGCGCAATCTTCACTTTGTCGCCCAAAGGGCGTCATTGCTTTCACCCTTGCCAGCGATAAAACACAGTGGCTAATGGGGGGAGATTCAGTGTCAGCGATTGGGGCTGGTCGTGCGCCGCGCTTTTATCAGTGCTAAGCGCTACGTAAACGGGGTACCCACTGCCCCAAAACGCCTCATCATCCGAATTTAATACCAATTGGTAATCACCACTCATCGGCACACCCAGCTGAAAACCGTCCCGGGGTACCGGGGTGAAATTACTCACCACCAGCATCCGCGAGCCGTCATCGCCAAGCCGCTCGTGTGCCATGACACTGAGATCTGCAGCGTCTTTTAATCGCCACTCAAACCCTGCCGGATCGCAGTCGAGGCGATGCAGCGCCGGCGTTGAGACATACAGGTGGTTCAGCGCTTTCACCCATGCTTGGATACCTTGATGGCGACCGTATTGTAGCCAATGCCATTCAAGCTGACTGTCATGGTTCCACTCTGCGGTCTGACCGATCTCCGCCCCCATAAAGTTAAGCTTTTTACCTGGCTGACCATACATATACCCAAGAAAGGCACGTAAGTTGGCGGTTTGCTGCCACTCGTCACCGGGCATTTTACCGATCAACGAACCTTTTCCATACACCACCTCATCATGCGACAGTGGCAATACGTAATTCTCGCCAAACGCATAAACCAATGGAAATGTTAGCGTGTCGTGGTGATAGCATCGATACATCGACTCTTCACGGATATAACTGAGGCTGTCATGCATCCAGCCCATATTCCATTTGAACCCAAACCCAAGTCCGCCTGCATACGTAGGTGCCGATACCCCCGGAAATGTCGTCGATTCCTCGGCAATGGTCATCGCATTTGGGAAATAATGATAAACCGACTCGTTCATCCACTTTAAGGTGGCGATGGCATCATAGTTCTCGTTGCCGCCATCCACGTTGGGGACCCATTGATCCTGCTCGCGCGAGTAATCGAGATACAGCATCGACGCGACGGCATCAACACGCAGGCCATCGATGTGAAACTGGTCAAGCCAATACAAGGCATTATTCACCAAAAAGCGACGCACATGCTCTTTACTCATATCGTAAAGATGACAATGCCAGTCGTTGTGCCAGCCACGTCGTGGGTCGGGGTCATGATATAGCGGAGTGCCATCGAAAAAAGCTAAACCGTGATCATCGGTAGGGAAATGTCCAGGCACCCAGTCAAGGATCACACCAATACCCGCTTGATGGCACTGGTCGACAAAATACTTAAAATCATCTGGCGAGCCATAGCGGCTGGTCGGCGCAAACAGGCCAACCGGCTGATAACCCCAAGAACCATAAAAGGGGTGCTCACTGACTGGCATTAGCTCCACATGGGTATAACCCATTTCTACCAAGTAAGGAACGAGACGGTCAGCAAGCTCACGATAGCCCAGGCACTGATCCGATGCATCTCGCTGCCAGGAGCCAAGGTGAAGCTCATAAAACGATAACGCTTGCGTGTGTTTTTCGGTGACGGGACGCGCTTGCCAGTGCTGGTCGTGCCATTGATAAGCATGTTGATCATAGGTCAGAGAGGCAAAGGACGGATATTGCTCGGCATACGCCCCGTAAGGGTCGGCTTTGTGCGGTAAGCACTGTCCATTAGGCCCCGTTAGGGCGTATTTATAACGCTGCTGCATGCCAAGGTGAGCAATAAACCCGACCCAAAAGCCATCTTCAATCGGCGTCATGTAGGCGGCGTCGGCTTGCCAATGGTTCCAATCACCCATCACGCTCACTGATTGTGCATGCGGGGCAAAAACCACAAACCGAACCCCCTCAACCGCTTTACCCGCGACGGGTAACGTCACCGGATGCGCGCCCATATACTGATGTGCAACGCTCGGGTTATATAAAACAGCCATATCCATTGCAAAGTGATCAGGCTGAATAGATTGGGGCTGTATCGAATGGTAAGAATCTGGCACTGGAGGCTCCTTATACAAAAAAAACGCTCCATCCTGTACGTGTTGGCTGGCACTGAGGATAGAGCGTTAGAGCATGGTATGGTGGTTACACCGTTTGGCGGCTCGCTTGCATACGTACCCGAGATAAATCTCTGGCAAGTTGGTTGAGGTCGTCTCGACTAAAAAGCGCCTCTAAACTGACCGAGAGTTTACGTCGCCAGTTAGGATATTCATCCACCGTGCCTGGGATGTTGACCGGTTTCTCCATTTCCAACCAATCTTCCAACTGGACACTTAACAGCGCCGATTGGCCGGCGGCAACATGCAATTGCAATGCGCGGCACAAGTGACCATCCATCGGCACATAGCGCGCATCAGCCCCCACGCCATCCGGTAGCATGCCGTGCCAACTTACACTATCTAATATGCCTTGTTTGGCTTTTAAGCGATCATCAAACAGTTGTTGGAGTTGCGCTTCATCTGGGTATAGGCCTAACTCTTGCCCCAGCTTTAAATCGTCGCAATGCCAAAAGCCACGAATGGTTGGCATATCATGGGTGGAAAGCGTCGCCATCGCCTGCTCGGTATAGTGCGCCGGAGAAATAAAGCCACCGTCCTCTTCTGAGGTTTCAAAGAAGAATACCTTGTAGGAATGCACGCCCGCATCCGCAAGTAACGCGCCAATTTCATCGGGTACCGTCCCCAAGTCTTCACCAATCACACTGCACTGATGACGATGCGACTCAAGCGCTAAAATCGCGAGCATGTCTTTAACGGGATAGTACAAGTAAGCGCCCTCGGTAGCATTTTTCCCTTTAGGGATCCACCATAAGCGCAGCAAGCCCAGTACGTGATCGATACGCAACGCCCCACAATGACGCATGTTGGCACGTAGCAATTCGATGTAGGCATGGTAACCGGTGTGTTGCAGCGCTTGCGGATCAAATGGCGGCAAGCCCCAGTTTTGTCCCCGCGGTCCCAACACATCCGGCGGTGCACCAATGCTAGCATCCAACACTAACGGTGAATTATCCGACCAGGTTTCGCTTCCCGCATCAGACACCCCAACAGCAAGATCACGGTACAAGCCCAGCGACATCCCCTGCTCTTCAGCAATGGCTTGTACCTCTTCCATTTGACCTTCGGCAATCCACTGTAGATACATGTACAGTTGAATGTCATCGCTATGCTGCTCGATAAATGCTTGCGTCGCCGCGTTTTCATAACGGCGATATTTTTCAGGAAACACCGGCCAACCCCAGGCGTGAGGATCATCGGCCCGTAAATACTGGTGCAACGCATCAAACGTCGCTTGCTGTTTTAAGCTCTCTCCCCCTTGTTCGATAAAGTCTAAAAACGCACGGCCACGTCGTGTCTGTTGCAGTAGTTCGCGTTGCTTAAACTCTTGAAATAAAAGCGGTAGTACGGCCATCTTTAAGGCGGCGACTTCACTATAATCGACCCAATGCGTGTCGCGTACTGCTTGCAGGCGACGCTGGAATTCGGCACTGCCCACGAGTTGCTGGGCACGGGCGCTCAAACAAAACTCTCGAACGTTGCTCACATCAATATACAAAAGATTAAGCCAGCGGCGTGATGACGGACTATACGGGCTCGCGGCTTCTGGATTGGCAGGGAACAACGCATGAATAGGGTTAAGGCCAACAAAGTCAGCGCCGCGCGAGGCAAGCTCACTAACCAATTGTTTGAGATCGCCAAAATCACCGATACCCCAGTTATGAGGGGTACGTAATGTGTAGAGCTGAATACTCGGCCCCCACATCTTCTTGTGTTGATCCAATTCTGGCTGCTTATAACATTGGGTGGGCGCCATGATGAGTGTCATTTGATACGGGGCTTTGCGCCGTTTACGTATCACGGAAAGGCGGTGATAGCCCCACGGTAGGGAGCAAGGCAGGCTAAACACCAATGGGCCACCATTACTGCGCTCATCGCGAACGATTTGTGACTGTAAGTAACCTTCAAAGCATTCGCCCTGTTCGGTTTCCAAACGCCAACTAAAGTCACTTTCTCGCGCACTGGTACCTAAATGAAGCGCAATTTCAACCGGCTCATTCTCCTGCACCACCTGCACAGGGGCGAGCACATCCGCTTTGTGTTTTTTCTCCGCCGACGCCAATAACGCCTCGTCGTTTCGTGTGTCATAGCCAAGTGACGTTAGTAAGTCATGTAAGGTACTGTCCGGCACAGCCGCTTCTGAGCCCCATGCACTGATATAGCGATCAGCGAGGTTGGCCATTTGTGCGACTGTCTTCAATGCAGATTCTTTCATCGCTTTCTCCGAGGGGTCTGCCCCCTTCTTTTATTGGGCAATATTGTTGTCATTATTGTTGGGTGGCAAGGCTCATTCCTTGCCACCGATAAGGTTGTTAACCCGTTATATTGCAATTAGCGCTTAATCGCTTCTAACTGCCAAATGTTATTAACGTAATCGCGAATTGAGCGGTCTGAGCTAAACTTACCGACCAGCGCGGTGTTCAGAATCGCTTTACGTGCCCATTGCGACGCGTCACGGTAATCACGGTCAATGTCATTGTGTGCGCGCACGTAATCGGCAAAGTCAGCCAAACACAAGTACGGGTCGCCGCTACCCATCACGCTGTCAAACACAGGACGCAGGGCCCCTGGCTGACCTGGCGTGAACGTCTCATCCAGCAAACTATCCAAAGCAGCCTTCAATAGGGGCTGGCTGTGATAGACCGCTTCAGGCTGATAGCCTTTTTGGCGTAATTCGGAGACACCATCAACATCTAAGCCGAAGATATAGATATTATCGTCACCCACTTCTTCACGGATTTCCACGTTAGCGCCATCCATGGTGCCGATGGTAAGCGCGCCGTTGAGTGCCATTTTCATGTTACCCGTGCCAGACGCCTCTTTACCGGCCATAGAAATCTGCTCAGACACATCGGCAGCCGGAATAATGATTTCTGCCATGCTGACACGATAATCAGGAATGAAGACGACCTTGAGCTTGTCACCGACCCGTGGATCATTATTAATGGTTTCAGCGACCTTATTAATCGCATAGATGATCGATTTTGCTAATTCATAGCCAGGCGCGGCTTTCGCGGCAAAAAAGACCACTCGTGGCGCCATGTCAAAGTCTGGCTCGTTAAGCAAGCGCTGATAGAGCGAAATCACATGCAATAGATTCAAGTGCTGACGCTTATATTCATGCAGACGCTTAATTTGTACATCAAAAATCGCATCGGTATTGAGGGTAATATCGAGGTGCTCTTTAACCCATCCTGCCAAACGCTGCTTGTTGCGCTTTTTGACATCCATGAATATCTTTTGAAACGCAGTATCATCGGCGTATTGAGCAATCTGCTCGAGTTGCTCTAATTGCGCTGGCCACTGCTCACCTATTTTTTCACTGATCAAGTTGGACAAGTCAGGGTTACAGAACTTCAACCAGCGACGCGGTGTAATGCCATTGGTCACATTTTGAATGCGGCCCGGATATAGCGCATCAAATTCTGGGAATAAATCACGCTTAACTAACTGAGAGTGCAACGCCGCAACGCCATTTACCGCATAAGAGCCAACCACACATAGATTCGCCATACGCACCATGCGCTCACCTTTGTCATCAATCACTGACAACACCTGCTTTTTCGCCACATCGTCGGGCCACTTCGCTTCTACCTCTTGCATGAAGCGATGGTTAATCTCAAAAATGATCTCCATATGACGCGGCAGCAAGCGCGCAATCAACGCCTCACTCCAGGTTTCCAGCGCTTCGGGCAGTAAGGTGTGGTTGGTGTAAGCAAAAGTACGACTGGCGATTGACCACGCCTCATCCCAGCCCAGACGATAATCATCCAGCAATACGCGCATCAGCTCAGGAATCGCGATGGTGGGGTGGGTGTCGTTTAATTGAATGGTTTCATACTCTGGCAACGCCGCTAGAGCATGACCAGCCTCTAGGTGACGACGGAGGATATCTGCGACCGAGGCGGCACTGTGGAAGTACTGCTGCATCAAGCGCAGCGTTTTACCTGCGTCGTGGTTATCGTTCGGGTACAAGACTTTGGTCAAATTACCCGCATCGATATCAGCTTGCTGCGCATGGGTGTAGTCGCCTGCATTAAAAGCATCAAGCGCGAACGGTGTCAGTGCTCGACCTTCCCACAAACGCAATGGGTAAACGGTGTTGCTTTGGTAACCGACAATGGGTAAGTCCCAAGGCATTGCCTGGATTTTCAAGCTCGGCACCCATTGACGATAGGTATGCCCTGCTTCTTCAACGACCTCAACATGGCCATAAAAGCCGATAATTTGGGATAATTCAGGACGTACCAGTTCCCATGGGTAGCCTTCCGGTTCGCGCCACGCATCAGGTGCCTCTTGCTGCGCCCCTTCATGAAAAGACTGACGGAAAAGCCCATATTCATAATGTAATCCGTAACCCACTGCTGGATACTGCTGTGCCGCCAAAGAGTCCATAAAACAGGCCGCCAGACGTCCCAAGCCGCCATTACCCAGAGACGGATCACGCTCTTGTTCGAGTAAATCCGTTAACCCAAGCCCAAGCTCACTCACGGCATCGGCGATAGCATCGTACAAGCCCATGCTAATGAGGTTGTTCCCGGTTAAACGACCAATCAAAAACTCGAGGGATAAATAGTTAACACTTTTCGCTTGTTTAATGGCTTGATCGTGTTCAGTGGCCACCAAGTCACTCGTCGTGTGTTCGGCTAATGCACGGCCAAGCGCGAGGTACCAGTCACGCAGTTGAGCAGTATCTGGTGCGTGACCTAGCTGGGTTAAGTGTTGAACCATACTGATTTTAAACGCACTTTTATCAAACGCATGTTGCTGTTTTGGTGTCAT